>JBGSOR010000103.1:0-3277 GCA_041738985.1 Chromatiaceae bacterium
GCCGGGGTCTGCGCCACCGCCCGCGTGGGCGGGCGCCCGCGCCCGGTCGGTGCCGGGACCTGCGGGCGGGGGTCCGCGAGATGGTCCTTGTGCACATCGGCCATGAACACCTCGCCATCGGTATCCAGTGCCCGCAGGAGCGCCGGCTCTTTCCCATAGCCCCCGTCCATCCCGACCCGCGCAAAGCGCACCCCAAGGCGCCGGTTGGCACGCACCATCTCCAGCGCCAACTGCGCCTTGCTGCGGAAACGCCGCGCGACCTTGGGCACCCCGGCCAAGGCGCAGCGCTTGGCGTCGTCCACCCAGGCCTGCGGCAGATACAGACGCGTATCGATCAGGGTCGCCAGCGTGCCCCGACCGAGGGCCGCAAACACCCCGACCTGGCAGTTGTCGACCTTCCCCAAGCGCCCGTTCCATTGCCGCGCGACACCCACGGAGTGGCGTCCTTTCTTCGTAATCCCGCTCTCGTCGATCAACAGTGCACTGTCGGCGGCCCCGCCCAGCCGCGCATCGGCATCCAGCGCCACCCGATCCAGCACGTTGCGCTCGTCCCACGGCGAGCTCGACAGGAAGTGCTGCAGCGCTTGTTCGTCGCTGTCTACGACCACCTCGGCCATCCGTTCCATGTTTTTGCGCCGGGCCTGCATCAGACCACTCAGATACTGCGTGGCCTGGCGATGGACCAACCGCGTGCGCAACTGAAAATGCTGGGCGTAACGATCACAGAAAGACACAAAACGCTGAGCCACCGCTTCCACAGGGCTCGTAACATCTTGAATCCTCTTAAAAGGAGGTTGGTTCCGGTGGGCCTCGGTTCATCCGCTTGGCCGTTCTCTCAGGACGCGAATCGAACCTGGATTCTACTCTGTTTCTGGATATATTTCAGAATCTTAAATGTAACGGAGTAGAATTAAGCGTTGCATTCATAGACGGCTCGCTCTTTGCGGTGCAGGCCGCGGGCGGAGATGACCCGGATTCGCCGACCCCGCTCCCGCAGGGTGAAGGCGATGTGCAGCAATCTTGCGGTGTCGGTTTGACCCAGCGCGTGGAAACGCGGCTCCAACTCGTTGTGCTTGTCGTCGGTCAGCAGCAGGAGCG
Source organism: Chromatiaceae bacterium (assembly GCA_041738985.1). Lineage (GTDB taxonomy): Bacteria > Pseudomonadota > Gammaproteobacteria > Chromatiales > Chromatiaceae > Thiodictyon. The sequence continues at coordinate 1,099 of JBGSOR010000103.1, forward strand.
GGTCGTTGAAGAATACCTGCTCGGCCTCAGCCGGAGAGACCCCGTGCTTATCGTTCTTGCGAGCGTTCCCTTGGTCCCGGTCGAATCCGACGATACCGACCAGCTCGATCATGGTGTGAAGTCTGGGGGACGCGACGACCCAAGACAACCGTCACGAGAGGCGGGCGGCCTGCATCGTATCGCTGGCCGAACAACCAAGCGGGCGTAGGGCCGTCGTCGGATCGGTCAGCGCCCCTTAGCCTTGGACCATGAGCATCCACGTCTTTCTCAGATCCCGCCGGGAGCAGGCGGGCCTGTCCCTGCGGGCAGCGGCGTCACGTTGCTCGATCGATCCGGGGCACCTGTTGCGGGTCGAGGGCCCTAGGACGGGAAAGCGCAGCAGAGAAAAGGAGAGAAAAGGGCCGGGAGAGAAAAGCGGCCGTGCTCACATAGATTCTGCCAGCGAGCGCCTCCTCCGCCGACTACGCAGGTACGAGCCAGACAATTCGGCTCGAACCATCGAGCGCAACCGCCGAATGGGATAGTCCGCTTGCGTGCACACCTCAGCCGCTCGTTGTGAGCCGGCGAGGTGTCCGCAGCGTGGCGGGCGGGGCCCGCCGGCAAGACCCGCACGACGACGCGGTCGTCGAACAGGAACAGGCAGAGGACGATGGTCAGCAGATTGAAAAAGTTGTGATTGCTGGTGGCGACGATTAGCACCTGCCAGAGGAGCGTCGCCCAGGCGGCGAAGAGCCTCCAGGGCCGCGGCAGGATCCTGCAGGTCGTCCGCTTCGCCGCCCTGGCGTTTCCAGTCGCACCCGAGACCCTGGCTCGGAAGACGGCCATGGTGGCGGTCGGGGAAGTGGATGCCCTGGTCCCGGCGCGGGTCTGGCAGTAGATGGCCATGGCATTGGGCGAGGAGCGATCCTCCGTGTTCAATACGGCCCTGCGCGACTGCGGTACCCTGGCCCGGTTGCTGCCGGAGCTGAACCGCGTCTGGCGTGCCGCATCCCGGGAAGCTACAAAGGTGCCGGGGTCAAATGCTTTGCGCATTGTTGACGGGCGGCTTAGCGTCCCGATGCACTCACACGCGAATCGGAACGGACCAGCCGTTTCTGGCCGGGTGCTGACCCTTGGGGCCAGAGCCTCGGGCCCCTGTCCGAGCCGCACGCTGCGATGCGGGCGGCTCGCTGCATCCCGCGCGCGCCAGCCTCAGCTCCTCACCAAACGGTCCAACAGAAGGGATTCGAGGTCCCTGCGCCCGTCAAGTACGGCGAGCACCATCACGCTGTCGGGCTCGATGCGGTAGACGATGCGCCATGGGCGCTCAACGAGCTCCCGATACTGATGTACGTCGATGGACCGCAGCTCTGGTACAAGGCGACCGCGTTCGGCGGCAGTCGTCAGCGACTCCGCCCGCTCCCGCAACCGATCAAGTACCGACAACGCGTTCTCGATGCCGTCCGTGGCGATGAATGCGACGATGGCATCGAGGTCGCGCCGCGCGGTCCGGGTCCACAGCACCCGCCGCTCAATCATCGGCCGGTTCGCCCCCGGCCAACCGACGTCGAAGGTCGGCGAACACCTGCTCCTGCGGCACGACCTGGCCATCCTCGACGTCGCGCTCGCCCTGCACCATAAGCTTCAGCATCGCCAGCGCCCGCTGCCGTTCCTGGTGCTGCTCGTAGTCCTCGACCACGGCACGTGCGCGCCCGTTCTGTGTCAGCACCAGCGTGGTCGGCTCCACGCGGATCTTGTCCAACAGGCGGCTGGCGTCGGCCTTGAATTCGCTGAGGCTAAGTATTGATTCGCGCATAGCAACAACCATATTCGGACCGAATTTAAATAGCATCGAGAATGCCCGTCAGGGGACGGCCTGTCAACCTTCCCATCGCTCGCCACCCCGTCTCGACCCCGCGACCGCCCCCCAACCGGCCGCCCCTACGACCCAAGCAGCCCCACCGGATTCCCACAACTGTGGTCGGTCGTGGCCGAAAACAGACCGCATGGCTCGTCTCCCGGCCGCCATGACTCCCGGGCTCGAGTTCATCGAGACGCCCCAACTGTGCGGGAGCCGAGATGCCGGTTGGCCCTCTTGGACCGGCCGTTTTTGCAGGAGCCGCGCGGGCGGCAAGCGCGGCAGTTGCTTGCGGTCCGCCCGGCTGACGGTGGCGCACGGCCCATCCGTCACGCTGGCCTC
>JBGSOR010000118.1:0-6510 GCA_041738985.1 Chromatiaceae bacterium
CGGACGGCAAGACCGATCTCCAGCCCGCGGACCTCGATGGGGGCCTGGTGTTCCTGGGTCTGGTGGGCATCCTCGACCCGCCGCGCCCGGAGGCGGTCGCGGCCATCGCCGCCTTCCGGAGGGCCGGTATCCGCGTCAAGATGATCACCGGCGACCATCGCGGAACCGCGATCGCCATCGCGCGGGAGATGGGGATCGAGGGCGGTCGCCGTGCGGTGACCGGGGCCGAGCTGGAGGCCGCCGACGACGAGGCCCTGCGTCAGATCGTCCGAGACCATGACGTCTTCGCCCGCACCAGCCCGGAGCACAAGCTGCGTCTGGTGCTGGCCCTGCAGGCCAATGGCGAGGTGGTGGCCATGACGGGCGACGGGGTCAACGATGCCCCCGCGCTCAAGCGCGCGGACGTGGGCGTGGCCATGGGCATCAAGGGGACTGAGGCGACCAAAGAGGCGGCCGCCATCGTGCTGGCCGACGACAACTTCGCCTCGATCGAGCACGCGGTCGAGCAGGGCCGCACGATCTACGACAACCTCCGCAAATCGATCCTGTTCCTGCTGCCGACCAACGGGGCTCAGGCACTGGTCATCCTGGTTGCCGTCCTGTTCGGCTTTGCGTTGCCCCTCTCGCCGGTGCAGATCCTCTGGGTCAATCTGGTAGTCGCGGTGACCCTGTCCCTGGCGCTCGCCTTCGAGCCCTCGGAGCCAGGGCTGATGCAGCGCCCGCCGCGCCGGCCGGATGCGCCCATCCTCGGCGGCTGGCTTATGTGGCGCATCGGGCTGGTATCGCTGCTGATCGGCGCGGCGACCATCGCCGTCTTTCTCTTCGAGCAGGGTCAGGGCTATCGGCTCGAGTCGGCGCAGACCATGGCCGTGAATACCCTGGTGCTGGGGCAGGTCTTTTTCCTGTTCAATTGCCGCTTCCTATACGCATCGAGCCTGCGGCCGCGTCTGTGGTTTACGAACCCCGTGGTCTGGATCGCGGTCGGGGTGCTCGCCCTGCTGCAATCCCTATTCGTCTATGCGCCCTTCATGAACCTTTGGTTTCACACCGCCCCCCTGGCCGCCCGCGACTGGCTCCTGCCGACCGGTATCGGCCTGGGGATCTTCCTGCTGGTCGAGATCGAGAAGGCAGTGGGCGGGTGGCTGAAGTCCAGTCCGAGCTCGGCCCCTCGCGGCGCCGCACCCCTGGCTAGGACATGAGCCAGCAAAATGTGGGTAAGACCGATCGACTGATCCGCGCGACCGAACAGTAACGAGTTCCTGCTCGGCTGGATGGACCGCTATGTCGCGTGGATAATAAAGCACGCAGCCTGACTACCGGTACATGAGATCGTTGCAACGCCATACGGAACGTCACCGTATCGACCGCATCGGCTGGCTGCGCGCCGCCGTGCTCGGTGCTAACAGCGGAATCGTTTCCACCGCCAGCTTTGCGGTCGGCGCGGCGTTGCCGTTGGGGGCGACGGTGCTCGCGCTGGCGGTGGCGCGCGAGCACTTCTTGATCCCTTTGGTGTCGGGGCGTCCCTGGTTTTCCTCGCCTTTCTGGGTGCCACTGCCGCGCGGGCCGGCGGCGCTGGCGTTCTGGTGGGCGCGTGGCGGGTCGCCTTCTGGGCGTGCTGGCGATGGCGATTACCGCGGGTGTCGGCACCCTGTTCAGTGCGGTCGTTTGACGGCGACGATGCCCCCAAGCGCGGCTAATCCCAGCGCTTCTGTCGGGAGTTACAGAAGAACGTCGCACTCCAGCGCTCCGATCGACAGGCGCAGCTCGATTTGCGGGGACACTCGGTCAGGTCACTTGCCATTTCCAATTCCGATTCTCCAACAGATCCCATTCAGCAGCGGGTTGTCGTAGAGATAGATCTGCCCGACGGCGAGATAATTCGCCGCGCGCCAATAGGCGTCCATCTTGCGTAGCTGCTCCCGGTCGAGCGGCTTGGTCTCGGTGGTCATGTCTCGGTAGCTTGGTGGGTATTGCGCCGCACGCGGGCGCCGGGCTGCGCGGCGGACCGAGGCCCGAGACTTCTTTGGGTCTTGGCGCTGCGGCGCGAGACTCGTGCGAGGTGGGGTTAGACATATGGGGTCAGGCCATCTGGCTGATGGTTCTGCGGAAGCGGTTTCGCGCGATGGCGAAGAACACCGCGCCGATCGCTGCCAAGGCCAGGAGCTGAGGCCAGATCACTGCGATGCCGGCGCCGCGATACAGAATGGCCTGGCCGAGCGCGACGAAGTGCGTGGTCGGTGCGGCCAACATGACATCCTGAACCAATAGCGGCATACTCTCGCGCGGGGTTGAGTTACCCGAGAGCAATTGCAGCGGGAGCAGGATCAGCACGGCGAGCATTCCGAACTGCGGCATCGAGCGCGCCAGCGTCGCCATGAAGATGCCGAGCGAGGTGGTCGCGAATAGATGCAAGGCGGCGCCGGCCAGGAAGAGTGCCACCGCGCCCTCGATCGGGATGCGCAGCAGGCCCTGCACGACGAGCACTAGAGCGCTGGCGGCGGCCAGCAGGACCACCAAGCCCATCGACCAGACCTTGGACAGCATGATCTCGGCGGGCGTAACCGGCATGGCGAGCAGGTGCTCGATGGTCCCGTGCTCGCGCTCCCGGATCAGGGCCGCACCGGTCAGGATGATCGAGAGCATCGTAACATTGTTAATGATCTCCATGAGCGCGCCGAACCAGGACTGCTCCAGGTTGGGGTTGAAGCGCGCTCGCAGGGCCAATTCGACCGGCAATGCGGGGCTGCCTCGGTAGCGTTGCACGAATTCGGCGATCTCTCCCAGTGCGATCTGTTGGACATAGCTGCTGCCGGTGAATGCCTGGCTCATGCGCGTGGCATCGACATTGAGTTGAATGGTCGGCGAGCGGCCGGCGAGCACGTCGCGCTGGAAGTCCGGCGGGATATCCAGGACGAAGGTGTAGTCGCCGGCATCCATTCCGGCATCGCTGCAGTTCACTCCAATCGTCGCGGGCGCATTGAAACGTGGCGGATAGAAGGCCGTCGCGATGCGCGCCGACAGCGGCGAGCCGTCCTCGTCGACGATGGCGATGGGCGCTTTGTGGAGCGTCTCCGGCATCGCCGTGGCCGCGACATAGATCGACACCGTAAACGTGTAGGCGATGAGCACCAGCATCGTCGGGTCGCGCGCGAGACTCCACAGCTCTTTGATGCCCAGTCGATAGACATTGGCGGCGCGCGGCATACTCAGGTCTCCTGCTTCTTCAACAGGGCGATGGACAGGCCGAGGATGACCGGAGCCGCTAGTGCGAGCGGCCAGAAGGAGGCGTGCAGGCTGGGGAAGCCCAGCGCCTTGTTGAATACGCCGCGACTGATGTCGAGGAAGTGGGCGGCCGGGTAGACGCGACCGACGAGGAAACCGACTCCCTCGAGCGAGGACACCGGGTTCAGCATGCCGGCGAATTGGACGGCCGGGATGATGGTCCCGATGATGGTCACGAACATCGCCGCGATCTGGCTGCGGGTAAAGGTCGAGGCGAAGAGCCCGAAGCCGGTGGAGAAGGTCACGAATAGCAGTGCCCCCGTCGCCAGCGCCAGGAAGCTGCCCTTGACCGGCACGCCGAAGACGGTGACGGCAAGCGCCGTCAGCAGGGCGAAGTTGAGCATCGCCAGCACGATATAGGGCAGCTGTTTGCCGAGCAGAAACTCGCTGCGGGTGACCGGTGTGACATAGAGATTGACGATCGAGCCGAGCTCCTTCTCGCGCACGACCGAGAGCGCCGTCAGCATCGCCGGGATCATCAGCAAGAGCATCGGAATGACTGCCGGGACCATCGCCGGCAGGCTCCGGACATCGGGGTTGTAGCGAAAGCGCGTCGCGATGGTGGCCGGGCTGGCCGGGGCATCCTGGCCAAGCCGATGCGTCCCCTGGTCCAGCAGCCAGCCCTGGTGCATCCCCTGCACATAGCCGCGCACCGTCTCGGCGCGCACCGGCATGGCGCCGTCCACCCAGGCACCGATCTCCACTGAGCGGCCGCGTGCCAGGTCGCGCGCGAAGCCGGAGGGGAGCTCGATGGCCAGCGCAAGCTCGCCGGCCCGCATGCGCCGGTCCAGGTCCGCATAGTCGGCGATCGGCGGGCGTTCGACGAAATAGCGCGATCCGGACAGGTTGAGGGCGTAGTTCCGGCTCAACCCGGTCTGGTCGCGATCGAGCACCGCGTAGGTCAGGTTCTCCACGTCCAGGCTGATGCCGTAGCCGAAGACGAACATCAATAGGGCCGTTCCCAAGAGCGCCATGGTGGCGCGCACCGGGTCGCGTTGCAGCTCCAAGGTCTCGCGCAGGGTGTAGCTCCAGGCGCGGCTCGGGCTGAAGCGGAGGCGGCTTCTTGCGCGGGCAGGGACCCGCGCGGCCAACGGGACCGAAGAGCTTGGCGCTGGCGTCGACTCGCCACGCGCGCCGGCATCTTCCAGATAGCCGATGAATGCGGCTTCGAGCGTGGCCGCGCCGCGTTTTCGCACCAGCTCGGCCGGGGTTCCCGTGACTAGTACGCGACCGGCATGCATGAGCGAAATGCGGTCGCAGCGCTCCGCCTCGTTCATGAAATGGGTGGAGACGAAGATCGTGACCCGATCGTTGCGCGCCAGGTCGATCATCAATTGCCACAGGCTATCGCGCGCAATGGGGTCCACGCCGGAGGTCGGCTCGTCCAGGATCAGGAGCTCCGGCCGATGCACCATCGCCACGGCGAGCGAGAGACGCTGGCGGATGCCCAAGGGCAGGTTGTCGGGTAGCGCGCTTGGCGCATCCGCTAGGCCGAAGCGCCGGAGCATCTCGTCGACCCGCGCCGGGATTTCGGCCTCCGGCACCTGGAACAGGCGCGCGTGCAGCACCAGGTTCTGGCGCACGGACAACTCCGAATAGAGCGAGAACGCCTGGGACATGTAGCCCACGCGCCGGCGCGTGCCGATGTCTTTCGGGTCGACCGGATGCCCGAGCAGAGATGCGCGTCCTGAAGTCGCCGGCAGCAGGCCGGTCAGCATCTTTATGGTGGTGGATTTGCCGCAGCCATTGGAGCCGATGAATCCGAAGATCTCCCCGCGTCGGATCGAAAAGCTGACCCGATCGACGGCGGTGAAGGCCCCGAAACGCATGGTCAGGTCTGTGGCCTGGATGGCAATCTCGCCGCTGGCCCCCTCGGCCAATGGAGGGATGGTCACGGCCCGGTGGCCAAGTCGCCGTGCCTCCGGCAGGAGTGCGATGAAGGCCCCGTCCAGCGACTCGCTGCCGGTGCGCGCAAGCAGCTGGGCCGGCGTACCGGTGGCGAGGACGCGCCCGGCATCCATGGCGACCAGCCAATCGAAGCGTTGCGCCTCGTCCATGTAGGCGGTGGCCACGATCACGCTCATCCCGGGACGTCCAGCGCGGATCCGTGCGATCAAGTCCCAGAACTGCATGCGGGCCAGCGGATCGACCCCGGTGGTCGGCTCGTCTAGGATCAGTAGGTCCGGGTCGTGGATCAGCGCACAGCACAGGCCCAGCTTCTGCTTCATGCCGCCGGAGAGCTTGCCGGCCGTGCGCGAGAGGAAGGGCGACAGTCCGGTGCTCTGGGTCAAAGCGTCGATGCGCCGTCGGCGCTCGGCGGCCCGGTGGCCGAACAGCCTGCCGAAGAACTGAAGGTTTTCCTCCACGGACAAGGTCGGATAGAGGTTCTTGCCCAGACCCTGCGGCATGTAGGAGACCCTCGGGCAGACCTTACCGCGATGGCGGCTGCGGCGCATGTCGCCGCCGAGGACCTTTGCATCGCCCTGCTGCATGGCGCGGGCGCCGGCTAGCAGGGCCAGCAGGCTGGACTTGCCTACGCCGTCCGGTCCGAGCAGTCCCACCATGCATGCGGCCGGGATGTCCAAAGTGACCTCTGCCAGCGCGACAACCTTGCCACAGCGCAGACCGATGCCAGCCAGGATCGCTACAGGAGCTGGGTCATACTGCCCTGGCGTGTCGACGATCCGAGGCGGGATGCCCCCGTTGTCATCGATGCCGGGCGCATTCAGTCCGGGAGCTTGATCGCCAGATTGGCCGGCCATGGTGTCCCCGCGTCGAGCTTGAGCCAGGCCATGCCGGGCAGGCCGGTCTTGACCAGTCTTAGGTGCTTCTGGAGCAGCTCTCGGTCGATCTGCGCCTTGACCCGAAACATCAGCTTTTGCCGCTCGCTGGCCGTCTCCACGGTCTTGGGCGTGAACTGCGCGGTGCTCGCGACATAGGACACCCGCGCCGGGATGACGTATTGCGGGGCCGCATCGAGCAGGATGTGAACGTCGCTTCCCAGTGCCACCCGGCCGACCACGGTCTCGGGCAGGAAGAAGGTCATATAGACATCGCCCAGGTCGACCAGATTGAGGACCCGCCCGCCCGCGGCCAGGACCTCGCCGGGCTGCGCGATGCGGTATTGCACCCGCCCATCGCGCGGCGACTTGAGCAGACTGTCCTCGATGTCCGCCTCGACGCGGGCAACGGTCGCTCGCGTTGCGGCGACGCCGGAGTCTGCGCCGA
>JBGSOR010000119.1:0-21715 GCA_041738985.1 Chromatiaceae bacterium
GCCGGGGGTGGGCGCGGCGGGCGCGGGGCTCGGGTCCGCGACGCTCGCACTGGGTTGCGGCGGTAGCCCGACGCCGGATCCGGAACTGCCGGTCCCGAGTGCTCGCAGCTCGGCCTGGCGGCGATAGATCCCGAAGAATAAGGCGGCGGCTGCCTGGGCCAGGATCAGGGTGCCGATCAGGAGTGCCAGCGTTGCAGTGGTCATGCGAATCCTCCTATGGGAAGCATGGGAAGCAGTCGAGGGTGGGGCGAGGTCGCCCAAAGGGGCGACCCTGGGCGGTTCCGGGGCGGGTCCGGGCCGCTCGCTTGTCGACTTCGGTCTGGGGGCAGGTTAAGCGCGGGCAGCTGAACGGACCCTGTGTGTCTCTGTCAGCGAATCGTCAGGAAGGAGAAGGATTGACACCGGTGACGCGAGTGGTGAACTCGCTACGTCACTGAAGTGGAATCGCTTCATCGATCCCTGCGACTTGCTCGGCGCCGTTCGCCGGAGCGATCGGGGGGCGATCGGAGCGAATCATCCGGTCGTCCGCTGCCCTGGAGACCGGCCTGGCCCGCGTATCCGTTATCGTTACTCGCTACGCGGCGCCTCCAGCTCGGACCGACCGCGGCGGTTTCTTCGCAACCCCTAATCGTCGTCTTTCTCGTGCTCTTCCTCATCGCGATCCTCGTGCTCGCCCTCGCCTTCTTCGGCCACGCCGCTGCGGTGGCACTTCACGCAGTTCTCGTACTGCACGATTCCTTCCTCCCGGTGCTCCGCGCGGATCCCGGAACGGGAGTGGGCGTGGCAGCCGTAGCAGGTATAGCGCGTGAAGTCGCTGTTCCTGTGACAGGTATTGCAGGTCGCCCGGTGGTTCCGGTCCAGGCGGAAGAACCGATCATGGTTGTAGGTGGCCGGGGTCCATGCCTTCTTGTTATGGCATTGACCGCAATTGCCGACGACCTGGCGATGCAGCGTGTCCCCGGGGCGGCGGTGGCAGGTTTGGCAGCGCGCGCGCAGCCGGGGCTCCAAGCGGTCGTGGCTGAAGGTGGCCGGGGTCCACGACTTCTCGCTATGGCATGCGCCGCACTTGTCGCCGACCTGACGGTGCAGCGCATCCCCGGGGCCGCGGTGGCACGCTACGCAGCGCCCGCGCAGCCGGGGCTCCAAGCGGTCGTGGTTGAAGGTGACCGGGGTCCATGCCTTCTCGGTATGGCATGCGCCGCACTTGTCGCCGACCTGGCTGTGCAAGTCGTCCTCGGGGCCCAGGTGGCAACCGACGCAGCGCTCGCGCGGCCCGGGCGCCAGGAGGTCGTGGCTGAAAGTCGCCGGGGTCCATGCCTCTCGGGTATGGCATTGACCGCAGCTGCCAGCGATCTGGCGATGCAGATCGTCTTCGGGGCGGCGGTGGCAACCCTCGCAACGCTCCCCGCTTCCGGCCTGCAAGAGGTTATGGGAAAAGCGCGCGATGGGGTAGAAGGCTTGCACGCCCTTGTGATCGCTGTGGCAGGCGACGCAGTCCTTCTCGATCAGATCCTGGTGGAATGGGATGAGCTTCTGCTCGTTGCCGATGGGAACGCCTTTGGTGGTGACGAGCCCGATCTCCGCCGGCTTGTGACATTGGATACAGCGCGCCGGCCGGCTACCGACGAAGGGGACGTGGCAGGCGAAGCAGTCGGTCTCCAGGGCGCGGTGGGCCTCCATGAGCCTGCCGGGTTGGATCATGTACTGGGGCAAGAAGATGGTCAGGAGCAGCAGCAGGACCAGGTTGGCGCCGACGATGTGGAGGACCGTTCTCCCTTTCATTTCCATTGCCAGAAAAGAAAGATGTTGAGGATCGAGGTATTCATCGGGGTCGCTGCGTCTGTCTACAGGGCCAGAGTTATATCGGTGGCCGGCTTGCCGATACAGAGCAGGCAATGGTTGCCGTGCTCATGCGTATTTTCCTCTCCAAACAAATGCCGAGGCGCGACAAGGCTCCAAGCTCGCCTTGACGACCGCTCGGGTCAGGTTCGCTGCAGTGTGCAAGCCGTCGTCTACCGGCAGGATGCCCATCAGTCGGCCTCCTCGCGCCCAAGGACCTTGCCGGTCGCACCGTCGAGGTCGAGGTCGAAGACTCCGCCCTGCGGGTCCATGATCGTGAGCTCGTAGACCCAGTGCCCGTTCGCGCGCTCCAAATCCGCCTCCAGGATGCGGCCCCGCGTCTCCTGGCGCGCCCGTTTGTAGATCTCCGCGAGCGACAGGATCTCCCCTGCCTCGTGCGCTCGCTGGGCGCGGTCCTGGCTGCTGTCCTCGTCGCCCCGATCGAGTTCCCGCTCGTGGCGAACGTCGGGACGCGCCGAGGGCGCATCGCCGCCCGCGTGGAGGCTATTGGACGAGCACAGACCCGTCGCCAGGGCGAGGATCGTCGCGACCGGGAGACGCACGGCGCGGGCTTTCATGGTCGCGATCCTGGACCCGCTGGGCTGACGACTCGCTGACAACGCTGGCGGGCTTAGCGCCGCCCTACTCGCCATCGGCATCGCCGGGGTAGCCCTGGCCGACGATGACGACGACGAACGGGGCAGCAAGCAGCGCAACCGTGCCCTGGCGCCCGTCGCCAACGAGACCTATCGCACCGAATGCGGCGGCTGCCATTTCGCGTACCAGCCCGGGCTGCTGCCCGCCAAAGACTGGGAGCGCCTCATGGGGTCGCTCGACAAGCATTTCGGAGACGACGCGACTCTGGACCCGAGCCTTGCCAAGGATTTGCTCGACTACCTGACCGCCAACGCCGGCGTCGGCAAGCCCGCGCTTCGCGCTGGCGCGGCGAAGCCCGCCGTCGGCAACGGTCCGCCGCGCATAACGGAGACTCGTGACTTCCAGCGCAAACACGACGAGATCCCGGTGCGGCTGGTGACGAATAATCCCGAGGTGAAAAGCTTCAGCAACTGCCAGCTCTGCCACCGCGGTGCCGAGCAGGGAAACTTCGACGAGGACCAGGTCTCGATCCCCGGCGCAGGAGCCTGGAAAGACTAAAGGCATCCAGATACCGGATACGGCGCGTAAGGCGGCTATCGCCCCCGCGCCATTCGCTGTCCGAATCGCGGACAGTTACATCAATCGAAAGAGAGAATGCGATGCAGTGTCCCGTGTGCGAAGAAACGGATGAAAGAAGTCGAGCGCCTTGGCGTCTCGATCGATATCTGCCCCGGGCGCAAAGGGGTGTGGTTGGACCGGGGAGAGCTTGAGAAGCTCATCGCGGTGGCCCAGCAGGCCGAACGCGGCGCCACACCGGTGTCCGTGGAGACCCAGCGCGGCGAATCGGGCTTCGGCGTCCTCGACCGGGACGGGCGCGGCGCCGGGTTCTTGGGGCATCGCGACGACCACGACCATAATCGTCGCGACGGACATGACCATGATCGGGAGCGTTACTCCTCCGGCGAGCACGACCGGGAGCATGGACAGTCCCAGCACCGACGGCGCGGATCCTGGCTCGTAGACATCTTCGGTGGCGACGACTAGCCCCGGCCGGTATTCGTCATCGCCCGGCCACTCACCGAGCGGATAACGGCCCATCGGAGGCACCGGCGGGTGCGGACGGGTACAGGACCCGCCCGCATCCGAGCCCGCTTCGGAAGACATCGAGGCTGTCGTCCGGTCAGGAGCCCAAGCCGGTCTATGCGTGTGCTGATCGCCGAGGATGACCTGCTGCTCGGCGCTACCCTGGCTCGGCTCGCGGCGTCCACCAGCGGGCGGAATGTGGATACCGAGGGCAATTCGCTAAAGCTAAAGGTACAATTCGTCACCTGCGCCGCGAGCTCGCGCGGGCACATCCTGACGGTGCCGGGGCGGCTCCCAGCCGGTCTCGGACCCGGCGCCATGAGCGCGACCAAGCGGCGGCCGGCCCTGTTCGGTCTCCGGACCATGGTCGGGGCTGCGGTGGCACTCGGGGCGCTGTATCGTTCCGGCCATAAAGTCGATGGGCTTTTGGACGCTCAGATGGCCGAGACCGCATACCCTGCGAGGTATCACCCTGGCCAGACACTTGCCCGCGACGGACACCCCTTGCGGACCTCGGAAAGCCGCCAGGCCGGCGCCATTACGGCGCCGTGCTCCCTGCGCGGAGCCGCAGCCTCACTTCCCGATCAACGGTGCGGCTTTTCCTTCAGGTGCGGATCGATGGGCGGAATAACGCTCATGTTGGGGCTCCCCGGTAGACGCGGCATGGCGATCACGGGAAACTCACCAGTCAGCGCGTCGAGGAAAGCTACCAAGTCCGCCGCCTGGAGGTCGGTCAGATCCTTGTTCAACTGAGTCTTGGCCATGACCCGAACTGCCTTGTCTAGGGTTGGCACCTGGCCGTTACTCAGGTAGGGGGCGGTGAGGGCAACATTGCGCAGGGTGGGAACCCGCCACATGTGTCGGTCGGCCTCATTCTTGGTCGCCTCGAATCGGCCCTGGTCGTCCGTGAGCTTGTACTTGGCGTCGTAGGCGCTGCCGGGATAGGTGGGGAATTTCATGAAGAAGCCCGTGCCCATGGGCAAAGTTGGGCCGCTGAAGTTGGCTCCTGAGTGGCAAGCGGTGCAACCCAGGGTGCTGAAGGTCTCCATGCCACGCACCTGCTGCTGGGTCATTGCGCTCTCATCGCCCTTGACGTAGCGATCATAGGGAGAGCTAGGGGTGATCAGTGTCCGTTCGAAGGCGGCGACCGCCTTGGCGGCGTTGTCGGCGGTGATCGGATCGGACTCGCCCGGGAAGGCGGCCTTGAATAGGGGTTTATAGCCCGGGATCTGGTTGATCCGCGCCAGGACGTCGTTCAGGCTCCCCATGCCCATCTCGATCGGGTTGACCAGCGGCCCCTTGGCCTGATCCTCGAGGGTCGCAGCACGCCCATCCCAGAACTGGACCGAGTAAAAGGCCGCATTCCATACCGTCGGCGCGCTCCGTCCGCCGCGGGCATCGTGCATGCCGATGGAATTGGGACGGTTGTCGTCGCCTCCGGCCATGACGTTGTGGCAGGAATTACAGGACAGGGTCCCGTGCTCGGAGAAGCGCGGGTCGAAATAGAGGATCTTGCCGAGCTCGATCTTTGCGTCGCTCGGCGGGTTGTCCGCCGGGAACGGGGCCTGTTCGGGCAGAGCCTGCCAGTCCGCCGCAAGGGAAGGTAAAGCGACGCCCAGGGCGAGGGCAACACCGAGCATGAGGGTGGTTCTCGATCTCATAAGGCAACTCCTGATGACGTAATCCCGTTGGAGGCGATGACGGATCCCGGGGCGAGCCGGGGCACCCCGGACCGCCGTACCTGACCCGGTAGCGGAATGGCTCCGTCACCGCCTGTTAGCATAGCACAACTGCGTTTACTTGGGGGACTCTCGCTTATCAAGAAAAGCGGAATACTCTAGCCGCCTTGGCATTGAAAGAGAGCATATGTCCATTCTTTCCATTCGCGTTTTTGCGGACTCACTGCCATATCAAGCGACAGAAGACTCGCTATGAGCGAAACCTCGAAATTCAAGAACATCGCCGTATTCATTGAAGTCGTTTCCGGCGCAGGGCTGGCAATTTTTCCCCCTGGATCATGAACATGCCTCAGGCGGCGCACTCCATCCTTGGGATCGGCATCCTGCTGTCGTACAGCCATCTGCGCGAGCGACAGTGCCACGATGGTTATCCGGGGTCTGCCTATTAGCAGAAATTTGTTGCAGGCTTTTGCGAATCGAGTTTTCTGTCTTACTACTACTTCCGCTTCTTGCCGAGCACGCCGCATGTCGACACGCTGTTATCGTCGGTCTGAACGCGCATTAAACTCCGTTTTCTCTGTTGCGCTGCTAATGTCCACTGCGTTTGCATACGCAGAGACCGAAACTCGGCCTTGCGGGAAGTCGCGAGACGCCGCCCAGACAGTTATCGGCTCGGTTGAGAAAGTGCGACTGATGGACGTGGACATAGAGCAAAGAGCCCGTATCGATACTGGCGCGGGTGTGGGCTCGGTGAATGCCACTATCGTCAGAATCGTCAGGGGCGATAGATCAAATAGACCGGACCGCGTAGTCTTTTCTCTTGAAGACGGTAAGGGAAGCACCAAGAAGCTTGAACGCGAGATCGTCGATTGGGTCAGGATCAAGAATAAAGGGGCGAGGGGCTCAACGCGGCGGCCAGTAGTAACAATGACAATTTGTCTCGCAGGCAAGATAGTAGAAGATCGCATGAATCTCGCCGATCGCCAGGGCTTCATATACCCAATCCTAATTGGCCGCAATTTTCTCAAGGCGGGACGATTTCTCGTCGATTCCGGGGCAAGCTACACGCGCTCTCCGAGTTGCAATTGAGGGAAGACCTAGGGGACGACAATCGGGCCATCCCCCGAAGCCCCCGAAGCTGGTGCTCGTTCGCAGGAGTGCCGACATTCTTGTCGGCCAACCGCCGCCAGACGGACGATGCGCTCCCGCAAGGGACATAGGGCGCGTGCTTCACACGCAAGCTCTTAATGGCGCCTCGCGCCTGGGCTGACAGGGTATCGGCGCTCCCCGACGCCGCCTCAGGGGACTCGGCTTACCCGGAACGGCTTACCCGCTCTCATGAGCCTTGGGAGGCCGTGGCGGTGGACCGGCGTTGCGCCCCATGCCCCTTGCCTGTCCCGGGATGGGCGCTGTGGGTCCCCGCGAGCTCGAGGTACTTGGGCGCGAGCGGAGCGACCGGCTCGGGCGCCGGGATGGCGGGCTGACGCGGCGGGAGCAGGGTCGGGGTCAGGTCGGTCACGGATGCATCGCCCAGGAGGCGTTGCCGGATCGCGAGTCCCAGGAGCTCCGCCAGGGCCGAGGGCACTGCATTGCCCACCTGGCGCTGGACTGTCCCCAGGGGACCCAGGACGCGATAGTCGTCCGGCATGGTCTGGAGGCGGCAGAGCTCCCGGGCGGAGAGCCGGCGGCTGCGCCAATGGAAGGGGCCAGTGGCCGGCCCGGGTTGGGCGGTCAGGGTCCAGGACGGCTGGTCCTTGGCGAGCTTGAGCAGGAAATTCCAGTAGCGCCGACGCCAGCCGAAGAGCGGTGGCCCGCCGCCCCGCTCGGTGAAATGGAGATAGTTGGCCCCCTCGGGCACGGACGGAAGCAGATCCGCCCACTTGCCGCGCACCCGCAGCTCGGGCGAGTCGTCGTTTTCCAGGTCCCAGAGCGCGTCCCAGGCGGTCCGGTAAGGCTCCAAAGTACCATCGGCATCCGGCGGACCGTGGGTCGGAGCCAAGGCGGCGAACGGCGCCCCATCCCGGGCACCGACCAGGAAGGCACGCTCGCGCGCCTGGGGTATCCCGAAATCGGCCGCCTTGAGAACCAGCAGGGAGGCCCGGTAGTCGGTGCCGCAGGCGCGGTTGATGGACTCCAGGGTGGACTGGATGAGCTTAAGACCCTCGTCCTTACCCTTGTAGGCGAGCCCGGCCACGTTCTCCATCAGGAAGGCGCGGGGCCGGGTGTCCCGCAGCACCCGCAGGAAGGCAGCGACGGTGTCCGCGCGCGGGTCGTCCAGACGCCGGGCGTCCCCAGAGGCCCAGTAGCCAGCCTTGGAGAAGGGCTGGCAGGGGGGGCCGCCGATCAGGATGTCCGACTCCCCGGGCTCCAGACCGGCGATTCGCAGCAGCTCGGCGGACTGGACCGCGTGAATGGATCTGTCGATGACCCGCCAGGGGCGGTTGGCCCGGAGTGTGGCCACGCAGTCTGGGTCCAGCTCGACGGCCGCGCGGGTGTCGAAACCCGCCGCCTCCAGCCCGAGGTCAAGGCCGCCGGCACCGGTGTAGAGGCTCAAGGCGCTGAAGCGGCGTGTCTGAGGCATCGGTCTCGCTGGTGGCTGCGCAGGCTGGCGGGACGTGGTCGCGGAGTGGCGGGAAACGGACCGAGCAGGTCCCGCGCCGAGCCGAGGCCGGTCGGGGGCGCGACGGATGGCTATGCGCGGCCAAGGGGCAGAGCCGTTCTCCCCCAGCTCCGGCAGCTGGAACCGGTGGAGCGGGGGCCAGCTTATCCCCCAGACTAGACGAGCGGGCCGCTCAGTTCTGTATCCGGATCGGCGTGCCGTCCCGCACCAGGCGCCAGATCTCGTCGATCTCGTGATCCTGGACGGCGATACAGCCGTTGGTCCAGTCCCGGCGCTGGTACTCGGCGCGCACCGACGGGGAGCGGACGCCATTCGGCAGACCGTGCAGCATGATCATACCGCCAGGCTGGACCCCAAGGGCCTCGGCGACGGCCCGGTCTTGCTCGTTCGGATAGGAGATGTGAATGGCCTTGTAGTACTGGCTGTTGGGGTTGCGCCAATCCAGGATGTAGGTCCCCTCCGGGGTGCGCTCGTCCCCTTCCTGCATCTTGTGTCCGTACGGGTTATCCCCGAGCGCGACCCGATACTCCCGGAGCACCTGGCCGTTCTTCATGAGCTGAAGCTTGCGCTGGGATTTCTTCACGACCACATGATCTGCATAGGTCACCGGGCGCTGCGGAGGGGTCTGCCCCCCGCCGCAGCCGGCCAAGGCAAGCGCCGCCGCAGCAGCGGCAATCAGCGAGAGTCTCGGGAGCCGACGAAGCTCGGGGCGGGAGGCAGTCGGTCTGTGCCGGTCAAGATCGGACTGGACTGGAGTATGGACGTCTGCTTGGAATGGCTGTGGCATGCTCGGATCCCGCATCGAAGGCGCCGCCCGGCGGCGCAACTTAAGAGCTCACAGCGGGAATTCTAGGTAACAGCATGAGAAAAGGCTACCTTTCTGCGACGGGTATCCTGCCAGTCCCGCGACGGACCGCTCAAAACCCCGGCAGGACGCGCAGGAACAGGGTCTTAAGGTAAGCGGTCTCCGGGATCGCGGGGTGGACCGGATGGTCCGGACCCTGCTGCCCGCTCTCCAGGAGCTGGAGGAAACGCCCGGCACGCCGACCCGCCTGCTGTACCGTACGCAGGAAGTCGTCCCGACCCATGTGGAACGAGCATGACGAGGTAACCAGCAGCCCACCTGGGGCAAGCAGCTCGATTCCAAGTCGGTTCAGCCGGGCATAGGCCTGGGCGCCCTCCTTCTCGTCCTTGCGCCGCTTGATGAATGCCGGCGGGTCGAGTATCACCGTGCCGAAGCTCAGACCCTGGTCGCGCAGCCCCCGCAGGACGTCGAAGGCATCCCCGTGCAGGGTCTCCACGCGCCCGCGCAGCCCGTTGCGCTCCGCATTGTCGGCGACCCGATCCAGGACGGACTGGGAGCTATCGACGCAGAGCGCCCGATCGGCCCCCAAGGCGGCGGCACGCAGACCCCAGGCACCGATGTAGCTGCACACGTCGAGCACCTGGGCCCCAACCCCGTAGCGGGCGAGGCGCGCACGATTCTCGGTCTGGTCGTAGAACCAGCCGGTCTTCTGACCGTCCAGGGGCGAGACCAGGAAGTCCAGATCGTGCTCGGTCAGGATGGTCCCGTTGGCCGCGTCCCCCAGCACCGTCTCCACGCCCTGGGCCAGGCCCTCCAACTCCCGCACCGCGGTGTCGTTGCGCAGCACGATGGCCCGGGGCCTCAGCACCTGCTCCAGGGCAGCCAGGATCTCTCCGCGCGCCCGCTCCATCCCGGCGGTCGTGAGCTGCACCGCGAGCAGGTCCCCATAACGGTCGACGATCAGGCCCGGCAGCCCATCGCTCTCGCCGAAGACCAGACGGTAGAAGGGACGGCGATAGAGCCGCTCGCGGAGCGCCAGGGCATCGCGGATGCGCGCAACCCAAAGGGCCGGGGTCAACGGATGGCTCCGCTCTCGACTCACTACGCGGGCGCAGATCAGCGAATGGGGATTCGCATAGCCGTGGCCGATCCACCGCTCGTGATCGCTCAGGATCTCCACCGGCTGTCCTGGCTCCAACGCCTTCAGGGGGGTGGCCGCGGTGTCTACCTCATTGCTGTAGATCCAGCAGTGCCCTGCGAGCAGGCGGCGTTCCTGGTCTTTGCGCAGCATGAGGGGTTGGGGCTTCATCGGGGCGGTCCTGGGCTGGTCTCGGGGTGACCAACAAGACTACCAGATGCGCGGCGGTGCGATAGCGTCATCGGGACATGCGGGGCGAAGCGACTCGGGTTCGCTGTTGGACCCGGGAAAACGCGGGGCTACGATCCGACGGGGGGATGGCCAGGAGGCAACGGATGCCTGCCCGGAAGCCCGACCCCGTGGGCCGGCCCGGGGCTCAGATCAGGGAAGACCCAGGCCTGGGGCACCGGGTAGCGGCGCCAGAGCCGCCGCGGGATGGCGTCCAAGTAGCCGACATGAGCGGTCCCGGCCAGGATGACCAGGGTCTTCCCCGGGTTCGCGGCCAGATAGTCGGCCGCGGTCTGCGCCATGGTCTCGTCCCAGAGCATCTGGACCTCCAGGAAACGTTGCAGTCGCTCGGGGACCGCATCCCCGGTCGGGCTCCCGTGTGCACCGAAGGCGGAGATCAGACGCTGGCGATAGGCCCCTTGCGCGAGCTCCGGTGGATCGGGGATGGTCCGGCGATGCTCTTGGGACAGGGCATCGATGCCGTCGCGCGAAATCGTCTGGATCTGCTCTTTCGTGGCATTAAGAGCCACCAGCGGTATGCCTTTGTCGCGGGCAAACTCCAGGATCGCCCGATAGAGACCGAAGTCGAAGCCCCAGCGCTCCTTGTATCCGCTCCGTCGGAGCAGCTCCGATTCGCCGATGCGATCTGCCGCATAGTCGTCGAGATCGGATTGGAAAGGGCGTTGAAACGCCTCCAGGCCCAGGGCCAGATTCACGCCGCGGTCATGCAGGGCGCGAATGGCAGCGAGCTGACCCCGATGATGCTCCGGACGGTTATGGACCTCGCCCATGAAGATGACCCGCCGTTCCGCGAGCCGATCCAGCATAGCCGGCTGGACGGCCTGGGATGCGGAAACTACGAGGTCCTGGTTAGGACCGGCGAGAGCCGACCCGGCGGAGGATCCCGCACCCGGGCGAACCGCCGCGCCGCAAGCCGCGAGCAAACCGGCTAAGAGCGCCGAAGCCAGGAAAAGCGTCGGGGCGCGCCACCATCCGGGGTGTGCGCCCCGCAACCGAATAGGGACCAACGGACGCTCCGCTCTGCTCGGTCGTTAGCCGCCCTTCGGCTTCATGTGCGAGATGTAATCGATCACCGCCTCCACATCGGCAGTCGAATAGTCCTTGATCGCACTAACCATGTCCGGGTTGGCGTTGCGGCGCACCCCGTCGCGAATATCGATCGTCTGGCGGAGCAGGTATCTGTAATGCTGACCCTCTAACCGCGGGTAGAACTTCTTCTCGTCGCCCTCCCCGTTCGCCCCATGGCAATTGTCGCAGTCCGCCTTATAGAGCTTGGCACCCAGCGCCAGATTGGACCCCGGACCCTCGCCGTGCCGCTCGGGCATCGGCAGGCCATGCAGATACATGGCAATGTCGGCCATATCCTGGGGAGTAATCACATGCTCGTTCGCGAAGGGATACATCTTGGGGTTGTCGCGTCGCCCGGCCCGCACGTCCGCAAGCTGCTTGATCAAGACGGAGGCACGCTGCCCGGATAGGCGGGGGTAGAAGCCCGCCTCGTCCCCCGGGGCGTCTGGGCCGTGGCAACCCTGGCAAACGATATAGGCCACCTTGCCTTGCTCCGGATCGCCGTTGGCGCGAAGGGCCATAAGCTCCTCGCCCTTGACGTCGTTCCAGATATAGTCGGGGGACTCGATGCCCGGGGCATAGGGTTGTATTGGGGCATCCAGCGCGGGTGTCACGGGTGTGTCCGCTGCATGCACGACACAGGCCATCAGGGAGAATGCAACGACTGCAAGCCTATTCATGTCTATACCTTCCATCAGCGCCCAAACTCAACAACTGGCATCGCCGCGACGTATTGCGCCACCGCTTGAATCTCGTCGTCCGTTAAACGGCTGGTTACCGTGCGCATCAGCAGACCGAAGTCGTTCGAGCGAGCGCCGCTGCGGAAGTTCTGGAGCTGCTGCACCACATACTCCGCATTCTGGGACGCGAGCATCGGGAAGCGCGATATCCCGGACCCGTTCGGGCCGTGACAGCCAGCGCAGGCTGGCACACCTTTCTCTTGGTTGCCCTGAAGGTATAGGGTCTCGCCAGCCGACGCGAGTGCCGGATCTGTAACAACCCCCGGGGTCCGCTTCTGCGCGCTGAAGAACCTCGCCAGCGGATCGATCTCGTTACGTTTGAGCTTGCTCGCGATCGGATACATGATCTCGCTCTTTCGCGCCCCCGAGGCGAAATCCCGAAGCTGCTTCGCGAGATGGTCCGGAGCCATTCCGGCCAGCTTGGGGAAGGGTGGCGCGATGCTGTTCCCCGTCTGCGTATGGCAGGCCGCGCAGGTTTCCGTCACGATCTTGCTCGCGTCAACAGGTGGGGCCGCGGACAACGACGCAGACAGCAAGCCCATGAGCGGCGCCAGCGCCAGTGCCCCAATACGCTTTCCTGGCCTGCGCCGGTCCGCCGCGGCTCCGCTTGGTCTGCCAGACCTCTCTACAAGATGTCGCACTATTGATTCCCCCGCCGCGTAAACCCGAGTGACAGGGCGCCCGCTTGGCGTCGCGCCCCGCACGTTGCGTTTAGAAATTCACCTGCACCAGCAGGCCGATCGTATTGGTGTGGTAGTCCTGCGGACCGGAATCCAGGTAGACGGCCTGCGCCACGCCCGCTTGTACACCCCCGGCACCGACGGTATTAAAGGACGGGACCGGGTTCCCATCCACACCAGCGTAGTGCCAGTCGTCGATCGAGCCTTGCTCATAGCGATAAAGGGCCCGAATCGCGACCCACTTGTTGATCGGGAATACGATATTGAAGTTGATGATCTGCTGGTCGTAGTCCTGGTCGGGCATGCCGGTCCCGGCATACTGCCATATGGCCGCCGTCGCCGCTGCATTCCCCGGCAGGGTTGCGGGATTCTTCGGATCGTTGGCAGCGGCATTTAGTGCGTTGGGGTTGTAGCTGTAATCCACGCTGGTGGTGCCGGTGATGTAGGTCCCGTCCAGCTCGAACCGGACGAAGCCCATATCGTATCGGGCCGCGAGGCCGAAGGCGCTGTTCGAATCCTCGGTGTTCGCCTCCCAGGTCCGGCTGTCCGGCCACAGGGGACTGGTGGCGGAGTGATCGGCGCAAAGATTCTCCCAGTTTGCAGCATTGCCGGGCGCAACATACACGGTATTAACCACTGTCGCCCCGCGCCTTACAGGTGCCGCTGGCGGCCGTCCCCCAACGACACCCGCCACCGTACCCACGAATCCGTCGCTGTAATAGAAGTAATAGCTGCCGATGTTGCAGCTGCCCGGCGCGATAGCAGCCTGACTCAGGGACGATTGCTGGTAGGTGTACCAGCCGGTGATACCCAGCTTGGCCGACGGCTGCCAGTTGACATCCAGGGTGGCCGAGCCGAGTGTTTGGTTATCGGTCCGCCCGAACTCCGAGTCCGGGTATTCGATATCCCGATACTGGCCGGTAATCCCGACGTCCAAATCCTGCAAGGCGATCAGATCCATTCTCAGATCGAGCGCCAACCGGTCCCGGTCAGCCACATCGTACTTGCGAAAAGAGCCCATCGCGTGAACCCAGCTCGCCGCCGCCGTTGTCGCTGCGGTCGGCTCGGGCCCGAGAGACGCGCTATAAAACTGGTGATAGGGATCGGCGTTATAGGTATCGCCACGGCGAACGCCATACTCGGCGGAGGCCCTAAGGGTTCCGAAGCTGAATGCCCGGTTGACGTAACCCAGCTTGATCATGTTCTCCCAGGTCTCTTCGCGCTCCCGATAGTCACGATTGTATTGCTCGCGCTCGAGCTTGGCGTTGACGCTCTGCCCCTTCGCGATCCGGTATTCGCCGCCCAGCTCGAAATTCGTCTTGCTGTATTGAAACGGGATATTTCGCAGGTTAACGTTCCCCGCGTTTGGAACCAGATTCAGGGCCTGGGTGGCCGCTAGGTCGCAGCCAGTGGTGTTGTAGGCCGTGGGGAGTGTGCCAAGGGGGTTGTTGGCCAGAGCCGGATTAGTCCCTAGAAGCGCACTGGGAATGACGAAGGCACCGCCGGTGCCGTCGTTCAGCAGACGACCCCATTGTCCGGTCTGCGGATTACAGGCGAAGTATTCGGTCTTATTGTCCGTCTGGTAATAGCGGATCTTGCCGTTGACGTCGAGCTTCTCCGTGGGGCGCATCACCAACCCGATGTCGAACAACTGGGTGTCGATCTCCGCATCGGCACTTTGCTTGCTGAGCGCCGCCGTGGTGTTCCACTTGTTGGCGGCGGGCACCCCGTTGATGGCAAGGCCATTCAAGCTATACATGCTCGGCGGGATCAGGTCGTCATCCTGCTTGAACTTGCTGAAGGAGGCGGTGGCCGTCAGCCGACTGTGGTACCACTCCGGCATGGAGCGGGCATACTCGGCACGCAGATTGTAATAGTCGTTATCCGGATACAGATCGAAGCGTCCGGCGGTGAATTGCGTTGGGTCGAGGATGTTAGCCGGCTGCCCAGGGGCCGCGGGAGCCGCAGCGATAGTGTTCAGTGTCGCGTAAAGCGGGTTCTGAAAGGTCAGGGTATCGATGTTATTGCGAAACAGCGACACATTCGCCTGCAGATTGAAGTTGTTTACGCCATCGTCGTAGCGCAGCGCTGCCAGAATGTCGTGGGTATCGTAGTCGATGGACTCGGGAATCTCGACGTTGCCGCCGCCACCTCCACCGCCGAATACGGCACCGAATGGCCGCTCGCCGATACGTTGCTCCTTCGTGTAGGTCCCATAGAAGCGCCAGGCATTGGTGATGTATTTCTCGAAGGTCAGCCCGCCGGTCTCGCGCACAATGCTCAACTCGGCATCGTCGATTGCGTTGATCGCATTGACCAGGTTGTTACGGGTCGCACCGGCGCTGTTCGCCGCGTTCGGGGCGACCCGAGGGTTCGCCGGAAGGCGGGTACCGCCCGGGGTGAGCCCGTTGAGGGTCAGAGTATCGCTCCCGACCCCGCTCCACAAGCTGCGATAGCTGGTGGTAAAGGTATGCGGAATCTCCGTGTAGAAGAGCTTCACCTTCCAGTCGTTATAGCGCCCGAACTTGACCCCCTCGTACTGGTCGCGGTACCCGATGCCCCCGCCCAAGGCCTCGATGAAGTACCCCTGACCCTTCTCGGGTTGCTCCGCGAGGAAATAGAAATTGTTGAGGTAGAGACCGTTTGTTGGCAGATCCTTATATTGGTTGTACCACCAGCTCCCGGTATCCCCGCCCGCACCCATCCAGCCAATCTGCGCTTCGCCCCGGTATTTCCAGCCGGAGGCGGTTGTCGTCGTCGGGGGAACGATCGGGGGCCATTCGTGCAGCTTACCGGTGGGGGTGCGCTGAAACGGAACCGCGTCCAGGACTTCCGGGTCCCCCGCCGGGATCGTCTTCAGTGTGTCTGGATTCAGGGCGTTTCCAAGAATGGTGTTGACGCCCACTGCAGAGTCCGACCGGGCGGTCCCCATTACCCACTGGGCGAGCGCGGCGGAAACGCAAAGTGCTATGGTCTTTTTTTGCCAGTGATTCTTCATGTTAGCAAACCTCGGTTTCCGCTCTGTTTCTTGAGCCCGACGCCGGGCTCCGGTCGGCATGGCGTTCTACTCTCGGATCTGCCCCCGGTCCTGTCACCGCTGCCACCTCGCACCGGACGGGTGGTTGCTGCCGTGGACCTGCGTATGGCAGTTCTGGCAGGCGCGTCCAATGATGCGTTGACTCTGGAGGTTCACCGCCAGAATGCCGCTCGCCTGGGCCGCACCGGCCGACTCCGCGGTCTGGCTGTTGTTATAGAAGTTTCCCGGGTGTCCCACGGACGGGTCGTGGCACTGCTGACAGAGGAATGGACGGGGCGTGATCAGCAGCTTGTCGTTATTGGAGCCATGTGGCAGGTGACAATTCGCGCAATTCTCCCGAACCGGGGCATGCTCCCAGATGAAGGGGCCGCGCTTCTCCGCATGGCATTGATAGCAGAGCTCGTTGATCGTGTCGGTCTTCAACAGGGGTCGGGTCGGCGAGCCGTGCGGGTTATGGCAGTCCTCGCAGCTCATTTTTCCCTCAGGAAGCGGCATGTGGGAGCGCCGGAGGAACTCTGCGCGCTGCTGCGGATGGCAGGTGTAGCAGGTCTCGGAGATGCTGTTGCGCACAAGCGCTCCAGTGACTGAATTTTTCTCCATCGGGTTGTGGCAGTCGGCGCAAGCCACGCCGTTGACGTCATGGGTCGAGCGCACCCAATTGATCCGTTGGGCGCCCTGATGGCAGGATAGGCACTGGGCGTTCTGAGTCGCCACCGGAGTTCCCCAATTGCGGGTGAATCCGATGATAAGGGAACGGTCCCAGGCGCCTTCCGCGTGTTTCGAGCCCGGGCCATGGCAAGCCTCGCACACCTCGCTTTGGCGAGCGCCTCGGGGGTTCGACCGGAATGCCGCGGCGTGGACCCCCATGCTCGCATGCTGGGCCGCGTGCTCGTGGCACTCCAGACAGGCCTTCTCGCCGATATAGGTGGAGTCGTTATTGGTTAGATCCGCTTCCAACGTTTTTCCACCAGCCGATCCGGGTGCGTCTTTCAGTCCGCCCTCGTGCGTAGGGGTACAGGAGACAATAAGCACCGCAAGCAGCGCGGCTGTGGCCAATATCGCCAGGCGGATATACGCCCGGGGAAGCGAAGGATAAATGCTCATCGCGCTCCTGTGCCCTCGTTTGGGCCTTGGCGATCGCCAAGGCAAGCTATCGGAATCTATAGCGCCGCAAAACAGCTTGGCGTGTCTGGCTGTGCAAAAGCGTGGGGCTCGACGGACCCCAGTCGCATGCTCTCTTCTGGCATCCAACGGACACCAAAAAAAGCGGCGCATCCATGCTCCGCGGGAGGTGCTGACCGAGTCAGCAAGCGCTCGGATGCAACAGCCGATCAATCGTTGAGAGTGGATGAAGGGGAAGCCACCTGAGGGGAAGGTCATGACCCGGCCGGCCTTGGCACAGACGTGCCAAACCGATGCCGATCATTGGATCGACCGATCTCCTGGTAAGCGCGGAAGATCCATCCCCGTCCAGCTCGTTCTTATTGTCTTGTACTGCCCTAGCCGCTAAGACTGGGTGGGGCGGGCCGGGCTGCTCGAAGACTTTTCCCGCCCGATGGCGGTTCTAAGATCACGGGGTTAGTGTGACAAACGAGACGGTCCGTTGCATTGACGCAAACTGACACGCCTTTTGACCCTGAATGCCGTTGCCGGACTCTTGAACATCGGCGCCCGAGCATCGGTTTTGGGGCTGGCAGCTCCAGGGGCCTATATTCGTTAGCTATTGAAGCACGCGGGCTTTCGCGCTCACCTGGCTCGCGTCGGCCAGGCAAGCGAAAAGCCGAGTGGCATGATCGGACTATACGGGAGCGGATGCGCGCTGAAGTCGGTGGCGCGCCGGATCAAGTCTATTCCCGAGCGGCGGCGGAGGATAAAAGCCTTGGAAGAACGCTCGGATGTCGCTTATTCGCTACCGGCCAGCCTCCGCACCTGGCAGCGCCACCTGAATGGACTGAAAGACCGAGGCGAAACGCGCCGATGGGTGCGTCAGCCGGCCTTTCAGCTCAGAGAATCGGCCCGGATCCGGTAGCAAGACCCCGCTTGCTGCGGCGCGCGTCGCGCGGCGAGATGCCGAATTGCTTGCGGAAGGCGCGACTGAAGTGGGCCTGATCGGTGAATCCCCAGGTGTAGGCCAGGTCGCTGATGGAGCGTTTGCCCGACTCTTCCTGGCACAGCTCGCGGTAGCACTGCTCCAGGCGCTGCACCCAGACCCAGCGCATCAAAGACATCCCCTCGTCCGCAAACACGCGATGGACCTGACGCGGAGAGAGACCCACGGACCGGGCGATGTAGTCCACGCCCAGATCCGGATTGCGCAGGTTGAGCTGGATGACCTTTTTGATTCGATCCTTCTGATAGAGCGACTGGTGGATACAGTCGCGGTTGGCAGGCACCGCGAAGCAGACCAGTGCCCCCATGAGGTCGACCAGGGCGTCGGCGAGTCCCTCGCTCCCTGCACCGCCCAGGGAGTCCTGCCATCGATGCACCGAGTGCACCGCATCGCAGAACACCGCGGGGACCCCGCTGGTGCCGCGAATGGGAGTGAGCATGGCCGCACGCCAGAGCGGGAAGCGGTCCGCGATCTCGTCCTCCGGGGCCTCTACCAAGGCCATCTGGAATGGGCCATCCAGGCGCATGGTTAGGGGGCGTCCGCTACGCATGAGGCATAGGTCTCCGGGTCCGATCGCTGCGGTGCGCTCCCCCTGCACGACCGTCGCGGAGCCTTGGATCTGGACCAGGGCGGTCACCCGGGGCGTGGTGGAGCAACCCTCGGTGTCGACCGACAGCCCCCCCCCCGCACGCCTCCACCACCTCCACGCGCCCGATGGCACGGCCCCGGGCAACACTCTTGGTGACACCGTCCGTTGGGCTCCCCGGGTCGGCGGACCGCGCGAGATCCTGCCGCAGGAGGTCCGACAAGGTGCGCGGACGGGCGATTCGAGATGCTGGCGGGCCGACCTCCAGGTAAGTGGGCGGGGCTACCGGCTCAACCGGGATCGGTGTCGTGAGTCGTTGCATCTGCGGTCCGGGTAGGGTTGTCGATTTGTTGCACATTCGTTGCGGAATTTGCCGGCCTGCGCTTATGCTGTAAATGATTCAGGTCAATACTAGTGACGCGACGGATTGACAATCCTCCTGGAATCGACGGAGAACAGCACTTCCAAGGGGGAACGCGGGTCCGCAGTGATCGACGGCGCTCCGCTGCGGCCGATCCGGCGACCTAACGAAAGAGCTCGCCGCGCGGCCGCCATCCTTCGGTCCTCGCGGTTCGCCAACCGCTCCTGCAAGGCGCTCAGGGGCATCCGTTTGGCATAAGGCATCCCCCCGGAGATGGCGACCGCGGACTTAGGTGTCTGGAGGCGCTCGCTGGAGTGATGTACTAGGGGAGCAGCGCCCGCACCGACATTGACCATGCCCAAAAAACCATAGAATTTTGGAGGATAAATGGAACCTCAACGATCCGCTGCCATCGGGATGGTTGCCCTGAGCGGCGTCTTGGCCCTTGCCCCGGTGGGACCGGCCCTGGGTGAGCCCCTCGGGGATGCAGAGGCCGGAAAGTACGCCTGGAGCGAGAAGCACGATCCACCACAAGCCACAGCGTCCGAGGCATCTGGGCCCCGAAGCTGCGCCAGATGCCACACGGATGACCTCACCCAGCCCGGCAAGCACGCCATCACCGGCGAGCCCATCGAGCCCATGGCCCCCTCGGTCAACCCCAAGCGCCTGGCGAGCGAAGCGAAGATCGCCAAGTGGTTCGGCCGAAACTGCCGCTGGGTCCTGGGTCGCGCCTGCACGGACCAGGAAAAGGCCGACTTCCTGGCCTATATCAGGGGCCAATAGCCTCACGTGGCAGGATCGCTAACGAGGCAGAAGCACGGTTGGGCAAGCCTGGATTCCGAGCCCCAGGCTAGGGAGGGAGATACGGGAAGCTGCGGCGGGCTGGAATCGGGACGATTACCCGGTGCCATGCAATGGATCGCGAATCGGTGTGCCAACCGGCCCGGGGAGCGACAGCCCGCCGCTGGCCCGCCCAAACTCAGGGCTCGTTGCTCAGCAGATCCTCGATGAACACTGCCGAGAGGTCGTTACGATTGCTGGTGCCCGACTTGGCATAGATCACCGTTGCCTGCTGGCGAACGGTCTTTTCTTTGACGTCGCGCAGGCGTGCGATCTCGGAGAAGGAGAAACCCTTGACGATGAGCCAGGCAACCTCGGTCTCGCTCTGGGTCAGTTGCCAGCGCTGGAACTGCGCCCGGATCCTGTCCGCAAAGCAACCCCGCAGCTCGGACAATTGTTGCTGGCGATCCCGGAGTAGGGATCGGAGACGGATACCGGCGAGGATCTCGGCGGCAAGCGCGATCAGCACCAGGGTGAAAACGGCAAGCTCGGGGACAAAGTGGACCCAAGGGTCTCCCGCGGAAAGGTCCCTGGACAGGTCGTAGACGAAGTAGAGTGCCGCAAGCGCCAGCACCAGGCGGTTGAGCCAGGGGATTGCTGGGTTCGTCACGAGGCGCGATCTCCGGCCGCGGGATGCGGTCGGGAGATCATAGCAGATCGCCTTCCATGGCTAGGCAAGGTCCCTCCGGATCTTAGCTGGATTAGCGATTCACAGCTGGCGAGTCTCCGATTTCTTTATACCCAGTCACCATGGCCCGGATCAGCCCCTCGCGGTACAGGATGTCCGCCGCCAGGACCGCAGCGACATGGATCAGAACTAGCCCCTGGATCAGCGTTGCGAGGGCCTCGTGACCCTCCTCCAGCCATTCGACTCCCCAAAACATGTCGAGACCCATCATCCATCCGGTCAGGCATAGGGCAGCCAACAGCACGAGCAGCGCGATGATCATCAAGGCACCGAGGGGATTGTGCCCGACGCTGGATGGGTGCTCGCCGCGCACGATGGATCGAGCGTGGGCGAGCACCTGGGCCAGCGTGGGCACGAAGTCGCTGAAGCGGGCGTGCGGCGAGCCGAACACCCCCCACAGGGTCCGCGTAACGACCAGCCCGGCGACCCCGTACCCGATCCAACGGTGCGCCGGGCCGTCCTCGATCAGCCAATAGTTGGCAAGAAAGAGGGAAGCTGTGGCCCAATGGAAGATCCGGACGAAGGGGTCCCAGACCTGGGCTTTCATCGCTCTTCGATCTTTTGCTTGACCACTTTGCCAGAGACGGGGTCGAAATAGACCTCGACTTTCTTGTCGTCGGCGTTGCGTCCATAGATCTCGTAGCAGCTGCCGTCCACCTTGAAACGGTCGATGGTGTAGCCCGCCTCCAGAATCAACTTTTGAACCGCAGCGCGCGACATCCACTTGTCTTTGGGCTCGGCGGTGCAATCCACTGCGCCGACGAGGGTACTGGGTGCTGCAAGGGCCGCCCACAGGGCGATCATGCGAATGGGGTCTTTCAATTTGTCTCTCCTCGGTTTGGTCTTGGACAGAGGTTATCCTGAACGCGATCAAGGTGCGGGTGAGCGGCAGCGCCGCCCCGACGATGTCGGTACAGGAGGGACAAGGAGGTCGGAGCGAGGCGCCTATCGAGCGCCCGCCCCGCGCTTCTCGGGATCGTTCGGTCCCCCGAGTCCCTGGTCGAACTCTAGGCACAGCGGCGGGGCGGCGAAGCGGGCGAACGCCCGATGCGGGTCAGGTGGGGACGGGGCGGATGCCCAGAATTCCCGGAAATCAGGACATTAGGCGTTTGCCTATGATCTTCTTAAATTTTTGTTTTACTTACAAATGAAGTGAAGCAAGAGACGTAGCCCGGAACGCCCCGGCAAGGAAGCCAGGCTCCCTCGCAGGCCGCCCGAATGGACCTGGCTCGATCTGGACACGCCTGAGCGGGTTAGGACGCCGCAACCGCAAGGGAAGTATCCGAACGGGTCCCCAGGCTAAGCATCCAGTCACGGAGCTATAGCAACCGCCCCTATAGACTGCATAGAAGAGCGCGTTTGGCGAATAACCGGGAGACCCAGATGGGTATCCGGTGGCGTTGCGCTGCCGCTTGACGCGACAGGTAGACCACGGATACCGAAACGGGACCCCGTCGCAAGGCGACGGGGTCTTTTACATTAGAAATTTGCCCGCCGCAGCTACTGTTGGACCGGCGCGACGGCGAGCGTCGGGGCGGTCGAAGCCGCAGCAGCCTGGGGCTGTGTCGCAGCAGGGGCCGAAGCCGGGCCGCAGC
>JBGSOR010000130.1:0-3578 GCA_041738985.1 Chromatiaceae bacterium
CGATCCACCCAAGACCGCCCGCACACAGCCATTCGCGAGTAGCCGACGATGTCGATCACGCTGAAAGAGATGAGCCCTGGCGACCGCGGCCGGGTACAGGGTTTCGAAGAAGGGGGGCGTGCCTATCGGCGCAAGCTCCTGTCCATGGGGTTGACCCCCGGGGCAGAGCTTCAGGTGGTGCGGGTGGCACCCATGGGCGACCCCGTGGAGGTCCGCGTACGCGGAACCTCGCTGACCCTGCGCAAGGACGAGGCGGCCGCCCTTCGGATGGAGCGTCTGTCGTGAGCAACACCCAACGCACGGCTAATCCCAGCGGCGCGGGCCGAGCCTTCACGATCGGCGTCATCGGCAACCCCAACTGCGGCAAGACCACGCTGTTCAATGCCCTCACGGGCTCGCGCCAGCGGGTTGGCAACTGGCCCGGGGTCACGGTCGAGCGCAAGACCGGGCGCTACCGCTTTCAAGGCGTGGAGCTCGACCTCGTCGACCTGCCGGGGACCTACTCCCTCGACGTCACCGATCAAGACCTGTCGCTTGACGAGCGGATCGCCCGGGACTTCGTCCAGGCGCGCGAGGCGGACCTGATCCTCAACATCTTGGACGCCGCCAACCTGGAGCGGAACCTCTATCTCACCACCCAACTGGTCGAGACGGGTCGCCCGCTGGTGGTGGCCCTGAATATGATGGACGTGGCCCGCGAGAAGGGCCTGCGCATCGATGTGCCGGGCCTGGCCAAACGGCTCGGTTGCCCGGTGGTACCGGTGTCCGCGGCGAGCGGGGAAGGGATTGAGGATCTCAGGGTCGAGCTGCATCGGTCCACGGAGTCCCTACCCGTCCCCAGCGTGCAGATCGTCTTCGACCCCCTCATCGAGTCCGCCATTGCCGCCCTGCTGCCGCGGATCGAACCGATCGCCGTGGCCTCGGACGCGGCGCCGCGTTGGCTCGCCGCCCGCCTGCTCGAAGGCGACGACCTGGCCCGCCGCCTGGTGGGCGATGCGGTCGGTCCGGACGCGATCCGCCGTCTGCTCGGCGAGAAGGCGGACGACGTGGACATCCTGCTGGCAGACGCCCGCTACGGGATCAGCCATGCCCTGACCAAGGCGACCGTGGTGAAGACGGGGCAGGCATCGCGAAACCTGTCGGACTCCATCGACAGGGTCATGCTCAACCGCGCCTTGGGCATCCCGATCTTTCTGGTGGTGATGTACCTGCTGTTCATGTTCACCATCAACATCGGCGGGGCCTTCATCGACGTCTTCGATATGGCCGCGGGCACCGTCTTCGTGGACGGAGCCGCTCATGTGCTGAAGGCAATGGGGGCGCCGCAGTGGCTGATCGTGCTGCTCGCCAACGGCATCGGGGGCGGTATCCAGGTGGTCGCGACCTTCATTCCGATCATCGGATTCCTGTATATCTTCATGTCGTTCCTCGAGGACTCGGGCTACATGGCACGGGCGGCCTTCGTCATGGACCGATTCATGCGCACGGTCGGCTTGCCCGGCAAGTCCTTCGTGCCGCTGCTGGTGGGGTTCGGCTGCAACGTGCCGGCGATCATGGCCGCGCGCACCCTGGAGAATCAGCGCGATCGGATCTTGACCGTTCTGATGGCCCCTTTCATGTCTTGCGGGGCGCGCCTACCGGTGTTTGTGCTGTTTGCGGCCGCCTTCTTCCCGACGGGCGGCCAGAACATCGTCTTCGGGCTCTATCTGATCGGCATCGCGGCGGCCATCCTCACCGGCTTCGCCATGAAGCATACCTTGCTCAAGGGCGAGAGCACGCCTTTCGTGATGGAGCTGCCCCCTTACCACCTGCCGACGGTCACAGGCGTCCTCATCCGTACCTGGGAGCGCACCCAGGGGTTTGTGGTGCGCGCGGGTCGCATCATCGTTCCCATGGTGCTGGTGCTTAATGTGTTGAACAGCGTCGGCACCGATGGGACCTACGGCAACGAGGATAGCGACAAATCCGTGCTGTCCGCGATCGGCCGCACCATCGCACCGGCCTTCGGCCCGATGGGGCTCGACGCGGAGAATTGGCCGGCGGCGGTCGGTATCTTCACCGGCGTCCTGGCCAAGGAGGCGGTGGTGGGCACGCTGAATTCCACCTACTCGGCCCTGGCCGCCGCCGACGCCGGGGGCGAGGCCGAGGAGGAGATGCCTTTCAGCCTGACCGGCGGCCTGCAGGAGGCCCTGGCGACCATCCCGGCGAACCTGGGCGATGCGCTTGGGACCTGGGGCGACCCACTGGGGCTGAATGTCGGCGACCTGACGGATGCGGAGGCTGTCGCGCAGGCCCAGGCGGTCAGCACCGGCACCTTCGGGGCCATGGCGCAGCGCTTCGACGGGACGGCCGGCGCCTTTGCCTATCTGCTCTTCATCCTGCTCTACTTTCCCTGTGTGGCGGCCATCGCGGCGGTGTACCGGGAGACGACACGAGGCTGGGCCATCTTCGTCGCCGCCTGGACCACGGGCCTGGGCTATGGCGCCGCGACCGTGTTCTATCAGAGCGCCATCTTCAGCCGCGACCCGGTGGGCTCGGCGACCTGGATCGGCCTCATGGTCGCGATCTTTGCCATTGCCCTGATCGCGATGCGCCGCTGGGCCGATCGGGACCTGGGTGCGGCCTCACTGGTGCGGGAAGGGGCCTAGGCGCGCGCACGCGCGCCTGGAGGCCGGACAGACTGTCTTCTCGCTGCCGACCGATCGTTGCTCGACTGTGTGGCGGCGCGGCTTGGGTCTCGGGAAGGCGCAGACAGGGATGCGGTTCGGTGTGTGACCGCCCGATCCCTGGACGCGGGAGTAAGCGCGCACCCGACCCGACGCTTCGGGCAATCCTTACAGCGTTTGCCTTCCTTGTATTTCTTACAGCACTTGTCCGATTTCCTGGCCATGGCAGCGTGCGGCACCCCTCAAGCGCTGGACCCAGCCGCCGCGCCCGCGCCTTTCGCCATCTGCCCGGCGCGCGCGGCAAGCTCGTTGTCGATCATCAGGAGGCAATGCCCCTGATCGCCGAACCGGCGCAGGCGACCGATGATCTCGTTGACCGTCGCCTCTTCCTCGATCTGCTCGGTGACGAACCACTGGAGGAAGATGCTGGTCGCGTGATCCTTCTCCTGCAGGGCGTGATCGACCATGTCGTTGATTGCGCGGGTGACCTTGCGCTCGTGCTCCAGGGTGTGCGCGAAGATCGGCAAGATCCCGTCCGCCAGGGTCTCGGGTGCCGGGACGGCCGTCAACGTCACCGCCGCGTCCTGATCGATGAGGTAACGGAACATCTTCAGGGCGTGGGCCATCTCTTCCCCGTGCTTGGCCAGGAACCAGGCGGCGGTCCCTTTCAGGTCCATGGTCTCCGTCTGCGCCGAGAGCCCGAGGTAGAGGTAAGCGGAGTAAAGCTCGCGGTTGATCTGTGCGCCGATCATCGCGGCCATGTCTTTGGAAATCATCGGGGCAGTCTCCTGTTTAGTCGCTGTAGGGGCCTGGCTGGCTCGTCGCTGGCGGGCACGGGGGTCGTTGGCGCCCGATCCTTGCTCCCGATGTGACCGTCGGGCGACGCATTTCAAGCGTGTCGCCCGCCCGGCG
>JBGSOR010000132.1:0-4287 GCA_041738985.1 Chromatiaceae bacterium
GCGTCGAGCAGCAGTCGCCGTACGTCTTCGGGCGCCGCACCGGGCTCTCCCTGGCCCCGGCGAAATCCGCCCTCCGGCGCGTAGCCTACGCCCTCGACCTGGCAGGGTCCGCCGGCTGGCGTCCACACCTCCACCACCGTCATCTCGTTGCGGGTCAAGGTGCCGGTCTTGTCGGAGCAGATCACGGTTGTCGAGCCGAGCGTCTCCACCGCGGGCAGCTTGCGGACGATGGCATGGCGCCTCGCCATCCGCTGCACGCCGATGGCCAGCGAGATGGTCACGATGGCGGGCAGACCCTCGGGAATGGCTCCCACGGCGAGCGCGATCGCGAAGATCAATGTCTCGCGCAGCGACTCGGCCAGCGGCAGTCCGGCGCCGGTGGCCCGCAGCACGCCGATCGTCAGGATGACGGCGGAGATGGCGACGATGGCCACGGCGATGTAGCGACCGATGGTGCCGAGCGCGCGGGTCAGCGGAGTCTCGAGGGCCGTCGTCTCCTGCAGCAGGGTGGAGATGCGCCCGAGCTCGGTCCGGGCGCCGGTCGCGACGACGGCCCCGGTGGCGGTTCCGTAGGTCACCAGGGTCCCGCCGAACGCCATCGATGAACGGTCGCCAATGGCGCTGTCGGGGGCCACGGGACCGATCGATTTCTCGACCGGAACGGACTCGCCCGTCAGCGCCGCCTCTTCGATACGCAGGTTCTTGACGGCCGCCAGCCGCAGGTCGGCCGGGACCTTGTCTCCCGACGCGAGCAGCACAAGGTCCCCTGGCACCAGATCGGCGACGTGCACCCTGTGCCTCTCCCCGTCGCGCAGCACCGTGGCATATTCGGGCACCATGCTGCGCAGGGCCTCGATGGCGCGGCTAGCGCGGTACTCCTGGACGAAGCCGATGAGGCTGTTGAGCACGACGACGGCAAGCACGACAAGGCCGTCGGTGACTTTACCGAGCGCAACCGCGATCCCGGACGAGGCAAGCAGCACCCAGATCAGCGCGTTGTCGATCTGGCGCCAGAGGATCCGAAGCGGGCCGTCGCCCGTGACGCGCTCGAGAACGTTCGGCCCATAGTCGCGGAGTCGCCGCTGCACCTCCGCCGATGTCAGGCCCGAGGGGCTGCTGTCGAGCTTCGCGTAGGTATCCGTAAGATCCAGTGAGTGCCAAAATTCCATGCCGACTCCGGTGTCTCGGTTCATGTTGTTTGGGTAGTTGCCCAAGCTTCGTCAGACCCCTCCGCTCGGGATGCGGCATAAGCCCATTTAGCCACCGAGAGCCGCGGCGGCAAGGGAGTGCAGCGCGCTCCCGGCGACCAATGGGGACTCCTACGCGGCAGAGGCGCTCCCAGTCGCATCGCCGTCTTCCCGGTCGGGGCTTACGATCGCCTCGCGTACACCACGTCCGTGCAGGCTGCTGACCTCGAAGCTCAAACCGTTCCAGTGGATGCGGTCGCCGACCTGCGGCGGGCGACCGAGCTCGCTTAAGATCAACCCCGAGACGCTGTCTACGTCCGGACTCTTCAGGTCCGCTCCGATGACTGTCCCCAGCGTTCCCAGCCGCACCATGCCCTGCACCTGAAAGCGATCGCGCCCGATCGGCAGGACGTCGGGGATATCGTCCGCCCCTTCCTCGACATCGCCGACCGCCTCGGCACAGATGTCCTCGATGGTCAGGATGCCAGCCGTGCCGCCGTGCTCGTCCATTACGACGATCATCTGGTTGCGAGCTCGCTCCATCGCAGCCAGCACATCGTCCAAGGTGGCCGTCTCCGGCAGATAGGCAGTCTCCCGCACAAGTGCCGGCACGAGCCCGCTGCCGGTATGGAGCGCGCCTAGCAACTCCTTGATGTGCACGGTCCCGATAATTCGGTCCAGGTTTTCGGCATAGACCGGATAGCGGGTGTGACGATGGAGCGGCAGGATCTCGCGCAGCATGGCATCTGTGGCATCAGCCGGGATGCCGCGGGTGTGCACCCGTGGGACCATGGCTTGGGCAGCCGTTATCGCACTGAATTCCGAGAGCTCCTGGAAGATGCGGCCGCTCTCTGCGCTGAGCAGCCCGCCCTCCCGGCTCTCGCGGGCGATCGACTCCAGCTCGTCTGCGGCGAGGTAGTGCTCGGCACTGCGTCCGCGCTCGATGCCCGCCAAGTGGAGCAGGAAGCTGCCCGTCCGGTTAAGTCCCCGCACCAAGGGGTAGAGTACGAGCCCGATGAACAGCATGGGTGGGGTCACCCACAAGGCAACGGGCACCGCATGGCTCAACGCGAGTGCCTTCGGGATCATTTCGCCGAGCACGATATGCAGGTAGGTAATAGCGATGATCGCCAGCACCACGGCGAGACCATGGGCCGTGAGCATTGCGCCGAGCTCGGGGAGCTCCAGCGCTCGCAACCAGCGCTCGAAGAAGACGGCGAGCATGTGCTCGCCGTACATGCCCAGTCCCAGGCTCGCAAAGGTGATGCCGATTTGTGCGGTCGCCACGTAGCGGTCAAGGCGAGTCGGGTCCTCGAGCGTCGCCGCGATCCGCCCCGCAAGCTTGTCGCCCGACTCCGCCCGGGCAGCGATAACCGCCCGCGGCGCACCGACGATGGCGAACTCGGCCGCGACAAAGAGCCCATTGAGCGTAACCAGAGCGAGGATGACCAACAAGACGATCACCAGCTCAAGCATCGCATCCTCCAGGCGCCGCCCCCGGGTTCCACACCAACACAGAGTCGATTGCCGCACCGTCCATGCGCTCGATCTCAAAGCGGAGCTCGCCCGCCCGCAGACAACAGGTTCCCTCCGGAATCGCGTCGAGCCGTTCGAGCAACCAACCGGCTAGGGTCTCCGCGGCGCTTGAGTCCCAGGGGTGGGCTCCCAGAGACTCTGCCCACGCCAATACCTCGTCGAGCGGAAGACGCCCCGACATCCGCCAACGGCCGTCGGGCAGTTGCAGCGGGGCCAAATCTCTGCCGGACTTGAGCTCGTCCGAGAGCTTACCCAGCAGCTCGCGGATGATGTCCTCCAGGCTAACGAGCCCCTGCACATCGCCGTGCTCGTCGACCAGCAGCGCGATACGGGCGCACCGATCCCGCATCTCGGCAAGCGCACGATCAACGGTGAGCGAGCTCGGTAGAACCAGTATGGGGCGGACCAAGGCGCGCAGGGCGTTGCCGTCGCCTCCCGCGGCGAACGCCACTACCAGATCCTTCAGGTGGAGATAGCCGCGCACATCGTCAAGCCCGCCTCGATGCACGGGCAGCCGCGTGAACGGCGAGGCGCGGACTTCCGCAAGGATCCGCTCGGTTGGCGCGTTCAGGTCCAGGCTGGCCATGCGCCGCCGCGGCACCATGATCTGACGTATGCGATGCCGACCCAGCTTCAGCGCCTCCCGCAGACGCTCGCTTTCTTTGTGCTCCAGCAGTCCGCCCGCGCGGCTCTCCCGAATCAAGAGGTCGATCTCGTCGGGCGCATGGATGTGCCGGTGACTCCCCGCCGCGTTGACGCCAAAGAGCCGCAGCACCAGACTGCCGCTGCCGTTGAGTAGAACGATGAAGGGTGCAAAGAGCGCCAGCGACCAGCGCATGGGCAAATAGGTTACCAGCGCTACGCGCAATGGATACTGCAACGCCAGCGTCTTGGGGATCAGCTCGCCGAGCACAACCTGCGTGGAGCTTAGGACCACTAGGGTGATGGTCGCCGACAAAGTGTAGGCGCCGAGCGGATCGACGCCGCCGTAGTCGATCAGGGCGGCACCCAGGACCAGGCCGATGGTCGCTTGCCCGAAAGCGCCGAGGATTAGACTGGAGACCGTGATTCCAATCTGGCAGGCGGCGATGTAGCGGTCCAGTCGCGCAGGATCGCGCAGGATCGGCAGCAGCCCGCTGGCCAGGCGGTGACCCTGGGCAGCAAGCTGCTCGACGCGCGTCGCACGGACGCCGACGACCGCAAACTCGGCGGCGACATAGAAGGCATTGACCAAAATGAGGAAAACGACAACTGAAGAGGTCGTCACGAGCATCGCTAGTGGTGCCCATCAGGACCAATGCCATCGATCAAGCGCGAAGGCACAGAGGGATCAGCGATGGGCATGGGTTGACAATCCGATCCGGGATTTGTGCGCGGCCGTCCTGACCGCTGAGCGTCTAGGGGCGGGGCGGACAGATCCGCCCCATCGATAGCCGATTAGAATTCTTCCTCGTCGCCGCCGAAGAAGCCGCCAAACAGGCCGCCATCCTCTTCGCCCGCGGACGCCTCCGGCTCCGGGGCAGCCGCCGGCGGCTCGGCCGGCGTCTCGGCGGCCTGCGCATCG
>JBGSOR010000139.1:0-5762 GCA_041738985.1 Chromatiaceae bacterium
GCCGCGCGCCTGTAAGCGCGAGTGCCGCCTCGGCGATGGCGCGCAGCATGTCGCCGAGATCGGTCTTGGCCATGACCGAAAACGATGCCTCCGCGAGCCGGCTCAGGCCCTCGCGCGAGCGCAGCAGGACCCGCTCGGCGCGCTTGATACTGGTGATGTCCGCGCCGGTGGTGACGAAATATTCCCCGAGCGGGACGCTGGTGAAACGGAAATACTTGTCCAAGTTCGGGAAGTAGTCCTCGAACGAGTGCGGGACGCGCTCGTTCACGATCTTGCGCACCACGGGCAGGTAGTGCTCCGTCGCGCCGGGCCCGAAGATCTCGTCGGTGGTCTTGCCCCGGATCTCGTCTGCCGCGCCCCGCCCCCAGCTCTTGAGTGCCGGGGGATTGACGTCGACCAGGCGCCAGGTCCCGACCGCTCCGGCCGCGTCGCGGACCACCTGCCAGAAGTGCACCTCCTCGGCCATGTTCTCGAACAGGGTGCGATACTTCGCCTCGCTCTCGCGCAGCGCCTCCTCGGCCGCCTTGCGCTCATCGATGTCCAGGCTCATGCCGATCCACTCGACGACCTGGCCGTCGGCGTCGCGGATCGGCGCGGCATGCACGCTCATCCAGCGCCATGCGCCGTCGTGGCGACGAATGCGGTGCTCGTTTCGGAATGGCTCGCCCCGTGCGACCGCGTCCGTCCACCGCTCTGCCGCCGTGGCGAGGTCGTCGGGATGCACCGCCTTGGTCCATCCCGCCCCGACCATCTCCTCGGCGCTCTGGCCGGTGAACGCCATCCAGGCCGGCTGCGGCATGACGTGCAGCCCCGACGCCGGGCACGACCAAGTCACCGCGCCGGTCGCCTCGACCAGGGTGCGGTAGCGCAGCTCGCTCGCGCGCAACGCCTGCTCGGCTTCTCTGCGCTCGGTGATCTCCTCGGCCACGATATTCAGTCCCACGACCCGGCCTCGGACGTCGGCGATGGGGAGCCAGTGCACGATCCAGATTCGCGGGACGCCCGGCCGGGCCGGGGTTTGGCTGACGACCTCGACGTCCAAACGCGCCCGACCCGACTCCAGCACCGCACGCAGCTCGGTTTCTATCGCGTCGGCCAGCTCGGGGAGCAGCTCCCGCACCCGCTTGCCGATGTGGTCGGCGGCCGGAAACCCGTTGATCTCGGCCAGGCGCTCGTTGATGCGAAGCCAGCGCAGATCCCGGTCGAGCACGCACAATCCGACGGGGGCATTTCGATAGATGTCTTCGATCTCCGCCAGGGTCTGCCGAGCCAGCGCTTCGGCCCGCCGCCGCTCCGTGATATCGGCGCCATAGGCGCGGATCACGCCTTCGTCGGGCACGACGCGCAGGGTCTGCTGGAAGACGCGCTCGCCGACGCCGAGCTCTCGGGTCTCGATGTCGGTCTCTCCCTCCTGGACGCGGCGCGCGAGGGACTCCCAGTCCGCGAGCCAAGGATGCGCGCGTCCCTTCTCGGCGAGGTCGGGAAAGAGGCGCAGGGCCGCCGGGTTGACATACCGCAAGCGACCCGCCGCGTCGGCCTCGACGATGGGATTCGGACTCTGCTCCGGGAAGGATGCCAAATACGCCAGCCGCGCCTCGGCCGCCTTGCGCTCGCCGATCTCGCGGACGGCGCCGCGGATGATCGGCTCGCTGGCGACCATGTCCACGGAGACGTCGGATTCCAGCCAGGCCAGGGTTCCGTCGGGCCGGATAAAGCGGTACTCGTCCTTGTGACCCTGCACCTGCCCCTGCGTGCGGGCGCGCTCCAAGAGCCGGGCGGCGTTCTGCGCCACGCGCTCCCGATCGTCGGGGTGCACGCCCGCGAACCAACGCTCCCACGAGATCGGCGAGTCCGGCGCGAAGCCGAACAGGGCGTAATGCTCCGGACTCCAGTAGGCGGTGTCCGTCGCCGCGTTCCACTCGAAGAAGCCGAGGCGCCCGGCCCGGGCGATGCGTCGCAGGCGGTCCTCGCTCTTGCGCAGGGCCTCCTCGGCCGCCTTGCGATCGGCGATGTCGAGCACGAACGCGACGCCATCGAAGCGGGCCTCGTCGAGCATCGCACCGGCGACCATGACCGGTACGCGCGTGCCGTCCTTGCGGATGTATTGCTTGTCGAACGGGGCGGCGTTGACGCCGGTGGCGAGCAGCTCCGCGACCGAGGCCTCGTCCAGGGGCCGGTACTCCGGCGGGGTCATGGATTGCCAATCGATACGCCCGGTCTCCAGGTCCTCGCGCGTGTAGCCGACGAGATCCAGGAACGTGTCGTTGGCGTCCACGATCCGGCCGTCCATGTTCCAGTAGATCACGCCCAGCAAGCCGGAGTCGTAGAAGCGTCGCAGCTGCTGCTCGCGCGCGCGCAGCGCCTCCTCGGCCCGTTTGCGATCTTCGATGTCGATGCAGGTGCCGAACCATCCTAGCGGCGGGCCCTGCGGGTCATGCTGGAGCACGCCCTGCACCGCGTACCAGCGATAGGCCCCGTCGGCGGCGCGCCGTATGCGAAACTCCGCCGCAAAGGTCTCCCCGGATCTCAGGGCGTGGCCCCAGCGCGCGCCGACCTCGGGGGCGTCGTCGGGATGCACGGCATCCTTCCACCCCTCGCCAAGCGCCTGCGCGGGCGTTTGCCCCGTGTATTCGTGCCAGCGGCGATTATGCGCGGTCGCGCGGCCGTGGGCGTCGGCGGTCCACAGCATCGCCGGAACCGATTCCGCCAAGCCCCGAAAGCGGGCTTCGCTGGCCGCCAGGATTCCTTCAGCCTGCTGGCGTTCCTGCAACGCCCGCCGCTCGCCCCGACGCAACAGCGCCACGAGCAGGCTGAGGAGGCTGCCCACGCCCAAGAACAGTCCGAGGCCCACCTGCTCGTGCTCCTCGGCGATGTGCCACGATGCGATGGGCTCGGTGAAGTAGTAAGCGCTCGCCAACGTGCTCGCCGCCGTGGCCAGTAAGCCGGCGCGCACGCCGCCGTACCAGGCGGCGAGCAGCACCCCCACGAAAAAGAGATAGACCGGGGGCGCTCCATGGAAGAACGGTTGCAGGGAATGCAAGACGAACGCGAGCGCGAGCGTCGCCCCAAGCGCGACCGCATAGCCGTTCAGGAGCACGCGCTCGAACGTCCGCCGCGTCCAAGACGCGGTGCGGCCCGCGACGGTTCCAGAGCGCGGCGGCGTGGGTTCTCGCCGCACGGCGGCGGCGGGAGCGGGAGCGCGGAGAGGCGGGGCTTGGTTCGATCGCCGGAGGTCGTTGGCCATGCACCATCCCGAGCGGTGAGGTTGGCGGCCCATCGGCTCAAGCTCGTTGTGTAAGCGCGGGCTCGATCCGCTGGGGCGGTTTGCGACCGGCGGAATGTACGCTAGATCGCACCGGCATTACAGCCGCCGGCACCGCGAGCGGCAGCGATCCCGGTCACCGCACTCCGGTCGGCCAGTGGCTGGAATTGGCCGTCGTCGTCCTTCGACAAAAGGTCACCCCTCCGATACTCGGACACCGAGCGACTCCGACCCCTCTGCTAGAAGAGACGGCGCCGACGATCCGCGCGTCGAACCTGCGGGAGCCCGAGCTCCGCCCACAGCGGGTAGCGGTCGGAGATAACGCGTTGCGCTCTCATGAGAGGGCATCCTCATCCCCTCGCCCGGTTAAGAACCGGTGTGGCTGTCGCACCGGGGTGGCGGTGCACCTGCGAGCGGCGGAAGAGCGCGGGTAACGCGTAGGTACATTTCCCAATGGCCGGACGCCGCGGAACGTTTAATCTTCCTGCAGACATATTCTCAGCGGCGGACCGTCCATGGATGCCTTCGTTGACCCAACCGACTGCGCCCTGGCCAACCTGCTCGCCTTGCCGCAATGCAAGGCACGCAACCGCGCCGAACTTGGGCGTGCGGGCCAGAAGCTTCGGGCCCCGGCGGAGTCCCGCGACCTCGACGACGCGCCTGCGGCCTATGCCGTGGTCGACCGTCAGGGCCGGATGATTCGGATGAACGCGACCGCCGCCCAATTGCTTGGGGTGGAACCAGGGCGGTTGCCGAGCCTATTCCTCGGCACGCGACTGGCCGCCGAGAACGCGCACGTCCTGCTCGACAGCGTGGCACGGGTGCTTTCGACGGGCGAAGAGGAGACCGTCGAGGTCGGTTTGGGACGCCCGCCGGAGCCCCAGCGCGACCTGCGTTTGGTGATTCGCCGCGAGAAACGGCGTCAGGCGCAGGTGCCCCCGACCGCCTGCCGCATCCTCTTCTCGGAGAGCGCCGAGATGGCGCCGGCGCGGGCTGCCGACGCTGTGCGGCAGGGCTTCCTCCAGTCCGTCATCGACGGCATCGCGGACCCCGTTTTGGTCATCGGCACCGACCACCGGGTCTTGTTTATGAATGGGGCGGCACGCGCCGCGGCTGGCGAGCCCGCCGGACCTGTCGCTGGACGGCTTTGCTATCGCATCGCCTGCGGCCGCGATACCCCCTGCAACCACTGCCTGGCGCGCGCGGTCCTGGCCGACGGGGCGGTGGCGAAGGAGATCCATCGCCGCCCTGGAGCCAACGGCCAAACCCGTTGGATCGAGGCGGTCGGCGCGCCCCTGCGCGGTCCCGCGGGCGAGGTCCTGGGCGTGATCGAGACCTTTCACGACATTACCGAGCACGTGACCCTGACCGAACGGCTCAAGGGACGCGAGCGCGAGCTTACGCGCCTGGCCACGCACGACCCGCTCACCGGCCTGCCGAACCGCGCGTTGTTCGGCGACCTCCTGGAGCAAACCCTGCGGCTCGCCGAGCGGGAGCAACGGCACGCGGCCCTGCTGTTCGTCGATCTCGACCGGTTCAAATCGGTCAACGACAGCCTGGGACACGCCGCCGGCGACCAACTCCTGATCCAGGCCGCCCGGCGCATGCGCGCCGTGGTGCGGACCAGCGATACGGTCGCCCGCTTGGGCGGCGACGAGTTCGCCGTCGTCCTCCGTGCGTTGGAGCAGGCCGACGACGCCGGGATGGTCGCCCGCAAGCTCGTCGAAGCGTTCGAGCAGCCCTTCGCCGTGGACGGTCGGATGCTCTCCGTGACCGCGAGCATCGGCATCGGTCTCTTTCCCCAGGACGGCACGGACGTCGACGCCCTGTTGCGTCATGCCGACGCGGCCATGTACCGGGCCAAGAGCCGGGGCCGCGACACCTTCCGCTACTACACGAAACGGATAACCGAGCCGTCCCTCGATTCGGTCTACCCGCAGGGCGCCCTGGCCGATCTGCTCGAAGGTGTCCGCCAATAAGTACTTAGCCGCCTGATTCTGGGGCTCGGTCTGTACCTGTGCGGCTCAGGGCCGGCGCGTCAGCTTTGTGCAATTCCTGCGCATCGGGTTGCCGATTGCGGTGGTGCGGCTGTCGGTCGGAGCACTCTATGTCCTGGCAATGGCCGCCATTCTGGACTAGCCGTCCCGGCGTTCCCGCCATCGCCGCCTACGGCTCCCCCTGGCCCGGGACGTTGTGCTGCTGAAAGGCTTCCGTGACAATCATCTATCGCAATCTGGCGGCCGTGTGGATCGCTGCCTCCCTGGGCGGAGAGGGCTGACCCTGCTGTCGCGCCGTGCGGCCCGCGAACGCCCTGATGAAGGGGAAACCTGTGAAGCGATACCTTTCGAGTCTCGGAAAGCGCTGGTTTCCGATCGTGCGCCGTGCGGTCCAGCTCTGGCTGGACCATGACGCCTTGAGTCACGCCGGCTCCCTGGCCTTTTTCACTTTGTTTTCGCTGGCCCCGACCCTGATCGTCGCTGTGGCGGTGATTGGTATCGTG
>JBGSOR010000373.1:0-15618 GCA_041738985.1 Chromatiaceae bacterium
ACCCTGGCCGGACTGGCCGGGGCGCTCCCGGGGACGGTCTCCATCCCCGGCCTGGTGAGGCTCGATAGGCCGTTGCGCAAGGCGACGCTGCGCGTGTGGCTGCGGCAGCGCGGATTCCTCCTGCCGGACACCGTCCACCT
Organism: Chromatiaceae bacterium; assembly: GCA_041738985.1. Lineage (GTDB taxonomy): Bacteria > Pseudomonadota > Gammaproteobacteria > Chromatiales > Chromatiaceae > Thiodictyon. The sequence continues at coordinate 141 of JBGSOR010000373.1, forward strand.
GGAGCGCATCCTCTCCGAGGTTCTGCCCGCCCGCGCCGACGCAGATCCGTTAGTTGCCTGGCGCGGCTGCGAGATCCGCCGCTATCGCCAGGACCTGTTCGCGCTGGCTCCACTGCCGACACCGCCCCTGGGCGTCGAGATCTCCTGGGAGGGGGCGACTCTGGACCTGCCGGATGGGTTAGGGTCCCTGGAGCGGTTGCCCGACGGACCGGGGGAATGGGCCAGAGGGGCAAGGTTGCGGACCCTGCGGGTACGCTTCGGGGTCTCGGGACTCTCCTGCCGACCCCCGGGGATCGCGCAACCGCGCTCCCTCAAGAACCTCTATCAGGAATCCGGGGTCCCCCCTTGGCTACGCCCCTTCGTCCCCCTGCTATTCGATGGAAACGCGCTGGTGGCCGTCGTGGGGTTATGTCGATGCGAGCCGTCCGAGGCTTGCCCATGCTCCAGGGACCATCGAAGCGAGATCTTTCCGCTGCCGGCCGTGCGCTGGAGCGGCCATCCCTGGGAGACGCTGGGGTACTTCCGGTAGTCGGTCGGCTATTCGCAAGTCGTTCTGCCCTGCTCATGTCGCGGATCGATCCCTGATGGCTACCCAGGCCAAGCTCCATTCCAAGGGCCGCACGGAGGCGGAGCTGCGGCGGACGGGCGGCACCAAGTCCTGCTGGCTCCGGATGCTTGTCCCGTCGCTCAGGTCGCGACTAGATCAAGAGCGCCAGCACCGCCCCCGTCATCAGGGTCGCCAAGGTCCCTGCCAGGATGGACTTCATCCCCAGCCCCACGATCTCGTCCCTCCGCTCCGGTGCCATGGCACCCATCCCGCCGATGAGGATCCCCAGACTCCCGAAGTTGGCGAATCCACACAGGGCATAGGTCATGATGAGGCGGCTGCGCTCGCTCAAGGCACCGGTCGGCAGGTTGGCGAGCTCGATATAGGCGACCAGCTCGTTCAGGACGGTCTTCACCCCCATGAGCGCCCCGGCCGTGGTCGCCTCGGCCCAGGGGATGCCGATCAGCCAGACGGCAGGGGCCATGATCCAGCCGAGGATGCGCTGGGCGGTGAGGGGCGCGCCCCCCAGGTCGGGGAGCAATCCGAAGAGCTGGTTGACGATGCCCACCAGGGCAACCATGACCACCAGCATCCACAGAATATTCAGCCACAGGGGGATGGCGTCGAGCGTTCCGCGGGTGATGGCGTCCATGGCCCCGCGCGCCTGGCTGGGGATCGGTGCCGGGGTGTCTTCGATCGGCCCCCGCTCGGGCACCAGGATGCCGGCGATCGTCAGCGCGGCGGGGGCGCTGATAAGGGAGGCGGTCAGGATATGGCCCATCGCGTCCGGTATGGCGCTGCCGAGTATCCCCGCATAAAGGACCATGACGGTTCCGGCCACGGTGGCCATACCGCAGGTCATGACCCCGAAGAGCGCACTACGAGAGAGACTGAAGAGATAGGGCCGGATCAGGAGCGGGGCCTCGGTCATGCCGATGAAGACATTCGCAGCGGCGGCGAGCCCGAGGGGCCCGCCGGTTCCCATGACCCGCCGCAGGACCCAGGCGAATCCGCGCACCACAGACGGCAGGATGCGCCAGTGGAACAAGAGCGCCGAGAGCGCGCTGATGACGAGCAGCAGGGGCAGGGCCCGGAAGGCGAGCACGAAGCTGTTCTCAGGATGGGTGAGGTCGAACGGCATCGCGCCCCCGCCCAGATACCCGAAGACCAGGGCGGTCCCTTGCTGGGTCGCACGCTCCAGGCCCAAAACCAGGTCGTTAAGGCCCATGAAGAACGCCTTGGCCAACGGGAGCTTCAGCAGCAGTGCGGCAACGGCGATCTGCAACGCGAGGCCGGAGACGACGAGCCAGGGCCGCACGGCGCGGCGGTCCTCGCTCAGAACCCAGGCAATGGCGACGAAGACGGCGAGCCCCAGCAGGGGCTGGAGCTGGGCGGGAAACCTGTCCATGCCCCGATCCCTGTCAGTGATGTCCGGAAGGTGCGGTATGGGCCGGGGTCTTCGCGAACAGCTGGCTCGCATCCACCGCATCCAGCCGGTAGCCGCGGTTACAGAACTCGCAGGTCACCTCGACCGCCCCCTGCTCGGCAATGATGGAATCCACCTCCGTCTGCCCCAGGGTGCGCAGCATGTCCTCGATGCGGGTCCGGGAGCAGCCGCAGCGGAAGGCGAGCGGCTCGGTCTCGAAGAGACGCACCGTCTCTTCGTGGAAGAGCCGGTAAAGCAGCTGCTCCGCCGGAAGCCCGGTCAGCTCCGCCGACGTCAGGGTATCCGCGAGCATACCGATCCGGCCCCAGTCGTCTCCATCCCCGTCCCCTTCCCCGGGCAGGCGCTGGAGCAGGAGCCCGGCGGCCTGGCGCTCGTCCGCCGCGAGCCAGAGCCGGGTGGGAAGCTGCTCGGAGTCGCGGAAGTAGCCCTCGATGGCCTGGGCGATGCCGCCGCCGGACAGCGGCACGATGCCCTGGTAGGGCTCCCCTGCCCCACGCTCGATGGACAGCACCAGCCGGCCGCCCTCGCCGAAGCAGCTTGCCAAGTCCCCGCCCGCGGGTACCTCCCCCTCCCAACGGGCGACCCCGCGCAGGGTGCGGGCGCTGGTGGCCTGGGCGACCAGGGTGCGCAGGGGTCCGGGCCCCTGGATCTGGAGGATCAGGGAGCCGGATATCTTCACGGTGGCGGCGAGCAGGCAGACTGAGGCAAGGGCCTCGCCCAAGTGGACGCGCACCGGCTCCGGGTAGGGGTGGGTGTCCAGCACCGCCCGCCAACTGGCGTCCAGGTGGACCAGGTTGCCGCGGATGCCGGTGTGCTCGAACAGGAATCGGCGCAGGCTGTCGTTGTCGGCCATGGGGATTGGCTGCTCCGGAGGTCTCGATGGGGGTACGCCTCCGGCTGCCCCGGAGGCGGGAGGTTCAGGTGTCTATTGTGCCGTCGGCCCCGCCCTGACGCACCCCGCTCGGCCCGCGCTTTGACTCGCCCAGGGGCAGGGGTTCACACTCTCCCACCCCCGCCCCCCTTGGGCAGCCTGCCGGACCGGGCGACGGGGATCCAAGTCCATTCACATCGATAGAGGAGACACTCATGGCAAAAGGCGACAAGAAGACGTGCCGCGGCAAGATCTTTCGCGGCAGCTACGGCAAGACCCGCCCCCATCGGGCCAAGAAGAAGAGCGGCTTAACGCGCCGACTGCAGCCGGGGCCGAACCCGGCGCGGTCCGGCTGACTCGGTAGCACTCAGGGCTCGCCTAGAGCCCGATCTCGGCGAGGAAACCCTCGACCGCCGCACTCAGGGAGCGATCCCCGGCCAGAACCGCAGGCTCGTGATGGCGCCGCCACAAGGGCATGAGCGAGCGCGCCTGGTACCACTCCTGATAGAGGATGCGGGCGATGGGTCCGCCCTCCTCCACGAAACCCGTCTCCTCGAAGTCCCGCACCGCCTGCACCCGGTCGTAGGGAAAGCGCACGATCTCCCAGTGCCAGCGGGCCCCACGCCACTCCAGGAGGGCGTAGCTCCCCCGAGGATCTCCGTCGAAGGGGGAGCCCACGGAGCCCACGTTGAGCACCGTGGTGCCGTCCAGCATGCGCTCCATGGGGCGATGGGTGTGGGCGGTGACGAAGAGCGCCAGGTCCGACGGGATCTTGCTACGCAGGATCTCGTCCGGCACGCCGGCCGAGACGCCGTCCCGATTGCTGACCATGGTCCCGTGGGTCACATGGACCCAGCCCGCCTCGTCCGGTCCCTGGAAGCACAGATGATCCGGCCAGTCGGTCAGGGCCGGGAGGCTCGGGGCCACCTGGCGGTAGGTCCAGTCCGCAAAGCGCCGCATCTCCCCGTCCAACGGGCTTTTCGGGGCCTCGCGGCCACAGCGCAGGACCCAGTCTTCATGGTTGCCCTGGATGGGCAGCCAGCCCCGCTCGCGACGCAACCGGTCGAAGAGATCCAGGCACTGGCGGCTCTTAGGGCCGCGGTTGACCAAATCCCCCGCCATCGCCACCAAATCCGGTCCCCAGGCCAGGATCCGCTCGACCGCCTCTTCCATGGCCGGGAGGATGGCCTGAACGTCCGAAAAAATGGCGACCTTCATGGGGGCGGCTCCCGGGTTGCCGGCTCGATCATGGATAATTCCGACACCTTACCGGCTTTGCCCCGGGGCGAAAACCCGCGCTGCGTGGCGTTGAGGATGGCGCTGAGTCCCTTGGCCGAATCGCCCCGGCGTTGTCTCGGACGGAAGGCCGCACTTACACTCACAGGTCGCCCTCTGCAACGGCGCCCAATATCCGCGGAGCACCAGATGACCAACGACGAAGAAGGCGAAGGGCCGGACTGGGAGACGCCGCTCTCCCTGACCCTGACCCCGGCGCTGCTGATCCACTCCCTGATGGCCACGGCGAGTGCCGTCCACACGGGTTGGACCAGCTGCCTCGACGAGACCCTGGTGCTCGCCAACCTGGTGGCGATGGACGACCAGGTCGGCAACTACGTGCGCCTCGCGGAGCAGGAGTTCGTGGAGGACGGCAAGCCGGAGCAGGTCTGGCACGACTGGACCCTGGAGGTGCGTATCGGCACCGTGCTTACCACCGGCCACTGGCAGCTCGAGGTCTCTGCCCACCCCTCGGAGTGGGACTGGAGCGCCCGGGAGGCCCGCCGTGCATTCGAGAGTGCCTGTGTCCTCTTTGGACGCCGTGTACGTCCGGCCCTGGCGGTCGAGGACCCGACCCCCGCGGAGCCGGTGCCTCGCACCAGCCGACACTGACCCCTGCGCCATGCCGACCCCAAACCCTGACAAAGAGACGGCGCCCCGGGCGACTTGCGCCCCGGTTCCGGCTGGTCCAAAGTGGTGCGACTTGTCGGCCTCGTCCGGGACGCCCACCCGAACCAGACTCATACCGCGGAGTGCTCGATGAAAATCACCGTCAACATGGACATCGCCCCGGAGGAAGTGCGCAAGCTCTTCGGCCTGCCGGACGTGGAGGGCTTCCAGCGCCAGCTCATGGACGACATCCGCGAGCGGATGATGGCGGGGGCCGAAGGCTACGATCCCATCAAGCTCTTCCAGCCCTATGTCACTGGCACCCTGGCCGGTTGGGACATGTTCCAGAAGATGCTGACGGGTGCGGCGAGCGGTGCCAGCCAATCCCCAACAAAGACTGCGGGCGGCGAGAAGACCTAGACCCCGCCGGATCGGGCCAGGCCGACCGCTGCAGGGTTTGGCGGGCGAAACACCTGCGCCTGTCAATGCGTTAGATCCAGATCCTTCAGCACCGGAGGGTCCGCGAACGGCTGCCCGTCCAGCTCCGGATAGCCGTCCCCCCGCAGTCGCAGACGGCCCGCGGCGAACCAGCCCACGGCCAACGGATAGATTCGGTGCTCCCCGGCCAGGACCCGGGCGGCCAGGATCTCGGCGTCGTCCCCAGGCAAGACCGGAACCCGCACCTGCACCACCCGCGGCCCGCTATCCAGCCCCGCGGTAACGAAATGAACGGTTGCCCCGTGCTCGGTCTCTCCGGCCTCGAGGACCCGACGATGGGTATGGAGCCCGGGGTGTCGCGGAAGCAGGGAGGGGTGAATGTTGAGCATGCGGCCCGCGTAGCGCTCCACCAGCTCGGGGGTCAGGATGCGCATGAAGCCGGCGAGCGCCACCAGCTGAGGATTGTAGCGGTCGATCAGGGCGGCGAGCGTCCGGTCGTACTGCGCCCGGCCAGCGAAACCCTTGGGCTCCAGCACTTCGGTTGTGATTCCCGCATCTCGGGCCAGTGCGAGCCCCGGCGCATCCGCCACGCTGCTCAGGACCACGACGATGCGGTAGGGCCAGTCCGACTGGCCGGCGATCAGTGCCTTCAGGTTGCTGCCGCGGCCCGAGATCAGGACGGCAACCGGGAGCGGGGGTCGGGACCCTTGGCCTGCCGAGGCTTCATCCGACATGGTCGACATGGTCCCCGTAGACCACGCAGGGGACACCCTCGCCCGCCTCGATCTCGCCCAACACCCAGGCGTCCTCTCCGGCCGCGCGCAGCAGCGCGAGCGCCTGGTCCAGGTCCTCCGGTGCCACGCAGACCACCATGCCGAGCCCACAGTTGAAGGTGCGGCGCATCTCGGGCTCGCCGATCCCGCCTTTCTCTTGGAGCCAGCGAAAGACCGCCGGACGCGTCCAGCTCCCCATGTCCACTCGGGCCTTGGTACCCTCCGGCAGGACGCGGGGCAGGTTCTCCGTGATGCCGCCACCCGTGATGTGGGCCAGGGCGTGGATCCGGATAGCGCGGATCAGGGGTAGGACGGATTTCACGTAGATCCGCGTGGGGGTCAGCAGCCGCTCGCCCAGGGGGGCACCGTCCAGGTCGCCCCCCAGATCGCTGGCGGACAGCTCCAGGACCTTGCGGATTAGGGAGTAGCCGTTGGAGTGGGGTCCCGACGAGGCGAGCCCGATCAGTCGGTCCCCCGGCCGCACCCGCTCGGGCAGGATCAGCTCGGCCTTCTCCGCAATCCCGACGCAGAATCCCGCAAGATCGTAATCCCCCTCCGCGTACATCCCGGGCATCTCTGCGGTCTCGCCGCCGGTGAGTGCACAACCCGCCAGCTCGCAGCCGCGGGCGATGCCGGAGATCACGGCCGTGGCGGTCTCCAGGTCAAGCCGACCGCTGGCATAGTAGTCCAGAAAAAACAGCGGCTCGGCCCCGCTCACCAGGATATCGTTGGCGCACATAGCCACGAGATCGATGCCGATGGTGTCGTGACGCGCAAGGGCCATCGCCAGCCGGAGCTTGGTCCCCACACCGTCCGTGCCGGAGACCAGGACCGGCTCCCGGTAAGCCGCGAGCGGCAGCTCGAAGAGCGCCCCAAAGCCTCCGAGCCCGGTGACCACGCCGGGGCGGAAGGTGGCTGCGGCCATGGGCTTGATGCGCTCCACCAGGGCAGCCCCCGCGTCGATGTCGACGCCGGCGTCGCGGTAGGTCAACGAGGGGGGCTGGGGTCGGTCGGTATCCGGGGTCACGCGGGGGCTCCGATGGGGTGGCGTTGCGCGATTCTAGCAGTCAGGACAGGTCCCGGCCGTTCCGCGAGGCTGACGGTCTCGGGAGAGTCCGTGGAAGTAGCCCGCCTTGACCCAGGCACCCCCGAGCCGGACTGCGAATCCGCGCGCGTACAGGCTTGGAGCATGGCGTCCCAGGGCGTAGCATCGGTGCCCGAAGGCAAGAACGTCGGCGCCCGAGGCCAGCTCACGTGAGGAAGCAGGACATCCCGAACGTCATCAGCGCTCTGCGGCTGCTCGCCGTGGTCCCATTCGTCTGGCTGATCCTGTCGCAGGAGCTCGGCTGGGCGCTGGTGCTGTTTGCGGTCGCGGGGGTGTCGGACGGCGTGGACGGATTCCTGGCCAAGCACTACGGCTGGCAGAGCCGGCTGGGCGGCATCCTGGACCCCCTGGCAGACAAGGCACTGCTGGTGAGCGCCTTCCTGGTGCTCGGCCATCTGGACCTAATCCCGGTCTGGCTGGTGGTGGCGGCCGTGCTCCGGGACCTGGTGATCGTCTGCGGCGCGCTGATCTACAACTACCTGGTCGAGGAGGTGGAGGCATCCCCCACGCTCACCAGCAAGCTCAACACCCTAATCCAGCTCGTCCTGATCGTCGCGGTCATCATGCATGCCGGCCCCGTCCCCCTTCCGGACGCCCTGATCGACGTCTTGATCTGGAGCTGTTTGCTCACGGTGACGGTCAGCGGCGTGGAATATGTCTGGGTGTGGACCGCCCGCGCCAGCGCTCGCGGTTGGCCGCACCATCGGTAGACCATCGGCTGGTACGAAAGCCGATCCACCTCCGGCACCTCGGCCGCGGCCGTCGCGGGCCCCCGCAATCAGCCCTGAGCGTGGTAGGGCGGACTCAGCTCATGGACCGCGGCGACCATGGCCGCGGCGTGCTCGGGGTCCACGTCCGGATTGATCCCGTGGCCGAGATTGAAGACATGGCCGTTGCCGTGTCCGTAGCTGGCGAGCACCCGGGCCACCTCGGCACGGATGCGCTCGGGGGAGGCGTAGAGCGCGCAGGGGTCCAGATTGCCCTGAAGGGCCACGCGATCCTTGACTGCACGCCGGGCGTCCGCCAGATCCGTGGTCCAATCCACGCCCAGGGCGTCGCAGCCCGTATCGGCCATCCGGTCCAGCCACTGGCCGCCGTTCTTGGTGAACAGGATTACCGGCACCCGGCGACCCTCGGACTCCCGGGTCAGGCCGGACACCACCCGCTGCATATACTCCAACGAGAACTCCCGATAATTGTCCGGGGCCAGGGCACCTCCCCAGGTATCGAAGATCATCGCGGCCTGGGCGCCGCGGGCGATCTGGGCGTTGAGGTAGGAAGCGACCGAGTCCGCCACCTTCGCGAGCAGGTCATGCAGCAGTGCCGGGCGGTCGAACATCATGCCCTTGGTGTGGCGGAATGCCTTGGCCCCGCCCCCCTCCACCATGTAGGTCGCGAGCGTCCAGGGGCTACCCGAGAAGCCGATCAGGGGCACGCGCCCCGCCAGCTCCCGGCGGATGGTGCTCACGGCGTCCATCACATAACGCAGCCCGTCCTCCGGGTCCGGGACGCCAATGCGCTCGACGTCCGCCGCGGTGCGCACCGGACGCTCGAAGTGGGGCCCTTCGCCCTCGCTGAAATAGAGACCCAGGCCCATGGCGTCGGGGATGGTCAGGATGTCGGAGAACAGGATGGCTGCATCGAGCGGGAAGCGCTCTAAGGGCTGGATAGTGACCTCGCAGGCCAGCTCCGGGTTCTTGCACAGGTCCATGAAGCTCCCGGCCTTGGCGCGGGTCGCGCGGTACTCGGGCAGGTAACGCCCGGCCTGGCGCATCATCCAGACGGGGGTGTAGTCCACGGGCTCGCGCAGCAGGGCGCGCAGGAAGGTATCGTTCTTGAGCTGGGTCACGGTGCAGGGATTCCGGGTCTGGGGTTAAGCGAATGGGAAACGGCAGGGTGCGCAAGGATACACCAGGCCGGCCTCTCTAGCCCCCGGGAAGGGCGCGTCCGACCGCAGTGCCGGGACCGCCGCGCGCATCCGAGTCTGCGAACGGGGCTCAAAGCCCCAGACACAGGTACTTGATCTCCAGATACTCGTCGATCCCGTGACGGGAGCCCTCCCGACCGAATCCGGACTGTTTGATCCCGCCGAAGGGGGCGATCGCGGTGGAGATCAGACCGGTGTTGAGCCCCACCATGCCGTACTCCAGCGCCTCGGAGACCCGGAAGGCTCGGGCAAGATCCCGGGTGTAGAAATAGGCGGCAAGGCCGAATTCCGTATCGTTGGCCATGGCGATGGCCTCCGCCTCGGTTTCGAACCGGAAGAGCGGGGCCAGGGGGCCGAAGGTCTCTTCCCTGGCTACCCGCATGGCCGGCGTCGCGCCGGCGATCACGGTGGGCTCGAAGAAGGTCCCGCCCAGGGCGTGCCTGTGCCCGCCCGCCAGCAACCGGGCACCCCCAGCCAGGGCGTCGGCGATCTGGGCCTCCACCTTGGCGAGGGCCGCATCGTTGATGAGCGGCCCCTGGACCACCCCAGGCTCCGCACCCGGTCCGACCTTAAGCCCTCGGACCCGCGCGGCGAGGCGCTCGGCGAAGAGATCGTGGATGCCCGACTGGATCAACAGCCGATTTGCACAGACGCAGGTCTGGCCACTGTTGCGGTACTTGGACTGGATGGCCCCCTCCACCGCGGCCTCCAGGTCCGCGTCATCGAACACGATAAAGGGTGCATTGCCGCCCAGCTCCAGGGACAGACGCTTGACCGTGTCCGCACACTGCCGCATGAGCAGCCGGCCCACCTCCGTCGAGCCCGTAAAGCTCAGCTTGCGGACGGTGGGATTGCGAGTCAGCTCCGCCCCGATTGCCTCTGGCGCCCCCGTGACGATGTTGAGCACCCCGGGCGGCAACCCCGCCCGCTCCCCCAGCGCCGCAAGGGCGAGAGCCGAGAGGGGCGTGTCTTCCGCGGGCTTGACCACCAGGGTGCAGCCCGCCGCAAGGGCCGCAGCGGCCTTGCGGGCGATCATCGCCATCGGAAAGTTCCAGGGCGTGATGAGGGCGCAGACGCCGACCGGCTGCTTCATGACCAGCAGCCGTCGGTCCGTCTGGTGGGCTGGGATCAGCTCCCCGTAGACCCGCCGCCCCTCCTCCGCAAACCAGTCCAAGAAGGACGCCCCATAGGCGATCTCGCCACGCGCCTCCATCAGCGGCTTGCCCTGCTCAGCGGTCATGATCTGGGCCAGGTCCTCCTGGGCCGCGAGCACCAGCGCATGCCAGCGTCGCAGGATTGCAGAACGCTCCCCGGCGGTGAGCGCTCGCCAGGCTGGCCAGGCCCGGTCCGCAGCCTCGACGGCCCGGCGGGTCTCCGCGGCGCCCATGGCGGGTACCCGGGCAATGGTCTCCCAGCTGGCCGGATCCGTCACCGGGAAGGTGCTACCGTCGTCGGCACCGATCCAGCAACCGTCGATCGGGGTTTCGTGGCGTAACAGGCTGGGGTCGGAAAGCTGCATGGGTCTCGCTCCGGCGGTCGATAGGGAAAGGACAGGCCCAGCCGGAGGGCAATCGACTGGGGCTCGGGTTTCAAGCGGGCGTCGGCGCGCAACGCCTGACCGATCAAGCGTCTGTCCCCGCAGTGGAGCGCCGTATAATGGGTCGCTCTTCCCGCTGTCGCCGATCGGATGTCGACGGCGCGAGCGCCGACGCGAGCCCGAGCGTCGGTGTCGGCCGATCCATCGTCCTCTTCCCAGACCCCGGAGCGCCATCGTGGTTCGATCGAGACTCTCGTTGCGTCGGTGGGTGGCGTTCGGCCTGGGGCTCGCCCTTGGCGACCCTGCCTGGTCCGAGACTCCGCCAGCCGGGACCGCTGATCTGACGATCGCCGCCGGACCGGACGCGGTGCGGGTGGAGATTTTGGCCCCCGCGGCAACCCTGATCGGTTTCGAGGGCAAGCCAGGCAACCAGGACCAACGGGAGACTCTGGCGTTGGCGGTAGAGAACCTGAAAGCCGGAGACGGCCTGATTCGCTTCAATACCCAGGCGTTCTGCCGTTTGGAGAACGCCCAGGTGGACGGGGACCCGAAGGCCCCAAAGGGCCGGACGCCGGACCTCGGGGCGACCTATCGATTCGCCTGCGACCAGCCGGGTGAGCTCTCCTCCGCCGCGGTGGCGCTCTTCCTGGGGTTCCCCGCCTTGGAGCGGGTGCGGGTTCGGTACGCCACCTCACGGGGTCAGGGGGAGGCGCTGCTCAGTCCCCGAAGCCCGGTCGTGTCCTTCGTGCCGATGCACCCGGTCCCCGCGCCGACCCCATGAGACCGCTCGCGCTGCCTACCGAAGACGGGCTCCAGCCCATTAGGTAAAGAGAGTCAGCACACCCGTGTAGCCGTACAGCCGGTCTTGGGAGATCTCCCCATTGGCATAGAACCCGACCAGCGGGAAGTCCCCTAAGGTGTCCCGGATCTGCTGCAGCTCGGCGGAGTCCGGACCGAAGAGATTGATTCCGCGCCCAAGACAGGAGACATAGATGCCACCCCGGGGGGCGGCGGAAAGCCGGCCCTTGAGCGCACGGAGCATCCGTTCCAGATCGTCCCGGGCGGTGGCCGCATCCCGACGGCAAAACATGATCTGCTGGCCCGGCTCGACCAGCTCGGCCACAGCCACCAGGCCGTCCTCGGGGTCGAGACCCACCAGGTTGCGCACCAGATAGTCGCCGGTGTCGGAGCCTGGGATCGGCAAGCCCACGAAAACGGTGCCGCCGATGCGCATCGGCTCCCGCGCCAGGTCCTCGCCGATGTCCTCCTTGAGCACGTCCAGGGCTGGCTGGCCATCGATCGTCACCAGGATGTTGCGCTGGGCCTGAGTGACGGTGCGATGGGGTCCGATGGGGGAGCAACCCTGGCTCAGGCGCGTGACGAGCGCCACGTCTTCCGCAAACAGCACACCGGACAACCCGCCCTCACCCAACCCATTGGCGATGGTATAGGCCGTGTCCCGAGAGCTGGCGAGTCCACCCACCAGGAAGCCCGAGGAGGTGCGCTCCGCGAGCTGGCGGACCAGGTCCTCGGTCAACGGGCTCGCCGGGTCCCCGTGGACCAGTCCCAGCATGGGTCGGTGCGCGCGAATCCAGTCCCCGTTGAGCTCGTCGAAGGCGTCCAGGTCCTTCAACTGGGACGGGAAGACCCGGAACCCATCCAGGGGCAGCTCCGCCAGCATCAGGGCCGCCGCGGGCTCCTCGTAATATTCGGTCCCTGTGGCACAGATCCCGATACCGACCGCGCCCACCCAGTCGTTCACCCCGGTAGCCCGACGGAGATGCCCAAGTAGATCCCCCAGATCGTCCGAGAGCGAGTCGGTCACATAGAGGAATCCCAGATTGGCAGCAGCGGGGACCGGACCGAGCCGGGTCAGGCAAGCACTCGCGATTCGATGCCAATCCTCGCCGTCGGCGTGGGCAAAGCGGAAGGGGGTCATGCGTGGGGCCTCTGCGAATTGGAGCCTGGGTCGGTCGCAAAGAGCTTAGCCATCCAGGCCGCGGAAAGAATCGTAAACCGAATAGGGAAATGTCGCGAATGGACGGCAAGGCGGGATAAGCCGCCGAGCGGTCGGCCGACAGAGCGCCCGCGATGGGAGTGGCACGCTCCCGGAGGAGTATCGGCGGTGCGGGGACCCTCCTCAACCCTGGGCCTTCTGGACCCTCTGTAATCCTGGCCCTCACGCGATCTCTGCCAGGTCGCCCTTCTCTTGGAGCCATCCGCGACGATCCGCAGCGCGCTTTTTCGCGAGCAGCATGTCGAGCAGGCTATTGCTGTCGTCATCCGCTTCGACCGTGAGCTGAACCAAGCGGCGCGTGTCCGGGTGGATGGTCGTCTCCCGCAGCTGGGCAGGGTTCATCTCGCCCAGGCCCTTGAAGCGCTGAACGTTGACCTTGCCCTTGATGTGCTCCGCCGCGATGCGGTCCAGGATGCCCTTCTTCTCTCCATCGTCCAGCGCATAAAAGACCTGCTTGCCCACGTCGATCCGGTAGAGCGGAGGCATGGCCACATAGACATGGCCTTCGGCCACCAGCCGACGGAAGTGCCGCAGGAACAGGGCGCACAGGAGCGTAGCGATGTGCGCGCCGTCGGAGTCCGCATCCGCCAGGATGCAGACCTTGCCGAAGCGCAGGCGCGAAAGGTCGTCGCTTCCGGGGTCTACGCCGATGGCGACCGCGATGTCGTGGACCTCCTGGGAGCTTAGCACCTCCGTGGGTTCCACCTCCCAGGTGTTCAGGATCTTGCCCCGCAACGGCAGGATCGCCTGGAACTCCCGGTCGCGGGCCTGCTTGGCGGAGCCGCCGGCGGAGTCGCCCTCGACCAGAAAGAGCTCGCTGCGGTCCGGGTCCGTCGAGGTGCAATCCGCGAGCTTGCCCGGCAGGGCCGGACCCTGGGTGATCTTCTTGCGAACGACGGTGCGTCCGGCCCGCAGCCGCGCCTGGGCGGCGCCGATGGCCAGCTCGGCGATCCGCTCGCCCTCCCCCACATGCTGGTGCAGCCAAAGACTGAAGGCGTCCTTGACCACCCCGGAGAGGAAGGCGGCGCACTCCCGGGAGGACAGTCGCTCCTTGGTCTGGCCGGAGAACTGGGGATCGATGAGCTTGACCGAGAGGATGTAGGAGAGCCGACCCCAGACATCCTCCGGGGCCAGCTTCACGCCGCGGGGCAGGAGTTTGCGAAACTCGCAGAACTCCCGCACCGCCTCCGTGAGCCCGGAGCGCAGCCCATTGACATGCGTGCCGCCCTGAACGGTGGGGATCAGGTTGACGTAGCTCTCGGCGACCGGGTCCCCGCCCTCCGGGAGCCAGGCCAGCGCCCAGCTTGCGGCCTCGGTCTTACCCTCCATGTCGCCGACGAAGGGCTCGGCGGGGACCGTCTCGCACCCGCCAAGGGTCTGCATCAGGTAGTCCTTGAGCCCGTCCTGGTAGCACCATTCCAGGATTTCCCCTGCCGCCTCGTCGCGAAAGCGCATCCTGAGTCCCGGGCAGAGGACCGCCTTGGCCTGGAGCAGGTGGACGAGGGGCCGAGTGGCGAACTTGGGCGTATCGAAGTACTTGGCATCCGGCCAGAACCGCAGCCGGGTCCCGGTGCGCCCGCGGGGCACTGTACCGACCTCCTCCAGCTCGCTCGACTTGTCTCCGTTGGCGAAGGCCATGTTGTACTCGCGCCCGCCCCGGCGCACCCAGACCTCCAGGTGGCGAGACAGGGCGTTGACCACCGAGACGCCTACCCCATGCAATCCGCCCGAAAAGGTATAGCTGCCGCCGCCGAACTTACCGCCGGCGTGGAGCTTGGTTAGGATCACCTCGACCCCGGGAATCCCCTGCTCCGGGTGCATGTCCACCGGCATACCGCGCCCGTCGTCGCTCACCTCCAGGGACCCGTCGGCGTAGAGGACGACCTCGATGGTGTGCGCAAAGCCCGCCAGGGCCTCGTCCACGCCGTTGTCGATGACCTCTTGGGCAAGGTGATTGGGCCTGGTGGTATCCGTGTACATACCCGGGCGCTTGCGCACCGGGTCGAGTCCGCTTAAGACCTCGATGGCCGAGGCGTCGTAGCTACCTGTCATGGATGGCAAGGGTGTCCTGATTGTTGGCGGCGGGTCCTGAGCCTGCGGGCGGAGCGGCCGGGTTTCCTGGACCGGGGCCCACGGTTTGACCGCAAAACCCCGGTACGCTACCGTAGCTCGAAACCCCGATGCAAACTCCATGACCCAGGCCCCAGACCCCGCAGCCCCCCCCTTCGAGCAGTCTCTCCAGGAGCTGGAGGCCATCGTCGACGCGCTCGAGCGCGGAGACATGACCCTGGAGGCCTCGCTCGATGCATTCGAGCGCGGAGTGGCACTGACCCGCGTCTGTCGCAAGGCCCTGGATGCCGCCGAGCAACGGGTTCGCATCCTCACCGACAACCGCGCGGACGCCGTCCCCGAACCCTTCAAGACCGCACAACAAGAACCATGACCGAAACCGAGCTGGACGCCTTTCGCGCGCGCTGTCAAGCGCGTCTCCAGGCCACCCTGGAGGAGATCCTCCCCGTCCCCCAGATCGAGCCGGCACGCCTCCACGAGGCGATGCGCTACGCGGTCCTCGGCGGTGGCAAGCGCATCCGCCCCCTGCTGTGCCATGCGGCCGGCGAGGCCCTTGGGGTGTCCCCCGCGCTGCTGGACCGCCCGGCGGCCGCGGTAGAGCTGATCCATGCCTACTCCCTGATCCATGACGACCTCCCGGCCATGGACAACGACGACCTGCGCCGAGGCCGTCCGACCTGTCACCGGGCCTTCGACGAAGCCACCGCAATACTCGCCGGGGACGCACTCCAGACCCTGGCCTTCCAGACCCTGGCGGAGGCGACCGACCTAAGCCCTCAGGCCCGGATCGCCATGGTCGAGGCCCTTGCCCAGGCCAGCGGCTCCCGCGGCATGGCCGGCGGCCAGGCCCTGGACCTCGCCG
>JBGSOR010000210.1:0-9830 GCA_041738985.1 Chromatiaceae bacterium
ATCGCCGGCGTCGGCGACCACCATTGCGCTGGCCCGAGGCGTCGGCGACAGCGACAGCCCGGCCGTCAGGGCGAGGATCGGCGCGACCGCGATACAGACGGAACTGAGTTTCATGGCGTCGATCATGCAACGAGGGCGCTGACCATTCGCTGACAACGCCCTTCAGGGGACTTTCAGCGCGCTTTCCCTAAAGTCCGTCCCACGCCGGACTTGCCGGCACCGTCCCCCTCGGGACGGCCGAGCCGTTTGCTTGGGCGACGTTAGCCGCTTTACGGAGTCCGCCGATGACCGATACGAACCTTGCCGCCAGCTCGACCGCCGCGTCGACCTCAGAGCCCCAGCGCGTACGCGTCTGGGACCCCTTCGTCCGCCTCTTCCACTGGGGCCTGGCCCTCGCGGTGCTAGTCGCCTTCCTCACCGAGGACGAGCTACAGGGACTGCACACCCAGGCGGGTTATGCCGTCCTGGGTTTGATCGCAGCACGCCTGGCGTGGGGTGTGATCGGACCCCGCCACGCCCGCTGGTGGGATTTCGTGCGCGGCCCGCGCACCGTTCTGGCGTACCTGCTGGACGTCCTGCGCGGGCATCCGGCGCGCTACCTGGGACACAACCCAGCCGGCGGGGCCATGGCCATCGCGCTGATCGTCGGACTGTTGGGCACCGCGCTGACCGGCGTGGCGACCCTGAGCAACGAGGAGCTGGAAGACCTCCACGAGGCGTTCGCCTACGGCACCCTGCTCCTGATCCCCCTGCACCTGCTCGGCGTCGCGCTCGCCAGCCTCCAGCACCGGGAGAACCTGGTGCGCGCCATGATCGACGGTTACAAACGCAAGTGAGAGTCCCGATGCCACGCCAATCCTTTGTCTCCTTCTCCGCCCTGGGCTTGATCTCGGGCCTGACCCTGGTCGCGGCCGGCCCCGTCCTGGCCGCTGGCGATGCCGCCGCCGGCAAGAGCGCCTGGACCCAGGAGCACACGCCGCCGGGGGCGGACGGACCGCGCAGCTGCGCCACCTGCCATCAGGCAGATCTGACCAAGGCCGGCAAGCAGGTCAACACCGGCAAACCCATCGAGCCCATGGCCGTCTCCGTCAACCCCCAGCGGCTGACGGACCCGGCCAAGGTCGAGAAATGGCTCGGCCGCAACTGCCGCTGGACCTTGGGACGCAACTGCACGCCCCAGGAGAAGGCCGACTTCCTGGCCTACATCCGCAGCCAATAACGGTTCCCGGGCGGCCGGACCGGCACCCCGTCCGAACAGATTCGACATGGAGACAGACATGAACAAGCGCGTTGCAGGCGTCCTGGGCGCCGCCTTACTGGCTATCGGCCTGACCGGTATCGCCCTCGGGGACAATGACGAGGACGAGCGCGAGGGCAGGTCCTCCCGCGGTGCGGATGTGCCGGCGGCGACGAATACCGCGTACCTCACCGAGTGCGGCGGCTGCCACTTCGCCTATCAGCCCGGGCTACTGCCGGCGGATGACTGGCGGCGGCTGATGGGCTCCTTGGATAGCCACTTCGGGGACGACGCGAGCCTCGATCCCGCGGTTACGAAAGACCTGCTCGACTATCTCTTCGCCAACGCGGCGGACGGCAACGCCTCTATCCGCTCCCGTGCCTTCGCGGCGATGCCGCGCTCCGGGGACGCCCCCCCGCGCATCACGGAAACCGTCTATTTCCAGCGCAAACACAGCGAGATCCCGGCCCGCCTGGTGAGGGACAACCCCCAAGTGAAAAGCTTCAGCAATTGTCAGAACTGTCACCGCGAGGCCGAGCGGGGAAGTTTTAACGAGGACCAGGTCTCCATCCCCGGAGCCGCAGGCTGGAAGGACTGAGCGCATCCGCGCAGCCGATACGACCTTGCGGAAAACGGGCATCGCCAAAAAGGATAGTCTTGCCGTCTCGGATTCGGGTGTCTACCCAATGTTTGAGGCGCCCTGTCCGACGGAACGAGTCTACGTTCGCGCGGTACATTACGAGAATAGTGGGGAATACTGAGATGATCGGCATGAAGGCAAGTGCAAAGTACATTGCGCTGGGGTGGTTTGCGTGCGGGGCGAGCGCTTGTTTCGCAGATCCCGGCACACCGCAGTTACTCGGGGAGTGGGTGAAGATCGTCAAGGTCGATGCGCATACTGCAAAATCGCAAGAGCCTCGTACGCAATTCGATAGCAGCGATATGGAATTTGCATTTACGAAGCAAGAGGGCGGACTTGTTAAAGGAACAAAGACCGCAACGAGCAAACAAGAGGCAATTGCTTGCAAGATCGGCGGCGACAACAAAACGATTGTTTGCGAGGATGAGAGCGGAATCTTCCAGGGCGAAATTTACAGCAGCGATGAAATCGTTGGCACTTATCGGGCCAGCGGCGACAGCTCTACAATATCGACGCTCGTTCTAAGAAGAAAATAAGCGAGCGAAATCGCGGTTTGTCCAGGTGAAGAGCGGTTCCACTTTGTGTCGTCGTTTATTTCGAGAGGCGAAGTCTAGCAGCCCAAACGGGTGCGATCGGGCCCCCACATCGATTCCGATCGCACCCATCGTGCCCAGTTGGATCCTCGCCTTGTTTAGCGGATTGTCCGCCGGGAACGGGGCTTGATCGGGCAGGGCCTGCCACTCCGCCGCAAGTGACGGTAATGAGAGGCCCCTCGGTTTCAGGATTACCGACCAGCCCACGAGATCCGCCGTGAAATTGAATGATCCTGCCAAGGTCCTTGCCTGGTTGCAAAAAAAGCCTGGCGCTGAGGAATTGCGTGATGCCTTCCCGGCGGAATGGGACGCCATCGAACAGGCGTTGGCGAACGCCATCGGGGAGCGTGATCCGGCGCGCCTGAATCGCCTGTTGTCTCCGCCCTCATTCACCGGCAAGAGAAGTCTCGGCAAACGGGAAAAAGCCGAACTGGCGCAACAGGCCATCAAGCAACGCATGGCGGCATTGGCCATCGAGCATTACAGCCTGGCCATCGCCGCGGGAACGACGTCCGGCAGGATTCGCTTCAACCTATTCAACGGGCTGCTCGCGCAATGGCTGCTCTTCAAGAAGGGACTGGAGCGCAAACCGGTATCGATGCTCTGGTTCAGGCTGCTGTGGCCAATGATCTGGCAAAAGCGCTATTTGATGCCTCTGGTCGAATCCAAGGGCATTTATTGTTTCTATTCCGCACCGCTGATGTCGGAGCTCGCGCGCCTCGCTGACGGACGCACTTGCCTGGAGATCGCTGCCGGCGACGGCACACTGTCGGGTTTCCTGCGCGATTGCGGCGCCGACATCACCGCGACCGATGACTTCAGTTGGTCGCACAAGATCCAGTATCCGCCGTGGGTCGTGCGCATGGACGCCCGATCGGCGCTTCGCCGCTACAAGCCTCAGATGGTGATCTGTTCCTGGCCGCCGGCGCAGAACACGTTCGAAGCCGAGGTTTTTCGAACCCCCAGCGTCGAGTTGTACGTCGCGATCCTGAGTCGCTTCCGCTTCGCCAGCGGGAACTGGGACGACTATGAATCCCAGAAGGCATTCTTGATCGGACGTTATCCGCACCTGAGCCGACTGGTATTGCCGCCGGAGCTCGGTTCGGAGGTCGTCATTTTCAGGCGCAGGCCCCCGGTCGCATAACTTCAAAGCCCCCCGGCCAGAGACCCCGCCGTTTTGGTATCGGGTAATTCTGCAAACCGAGGGGTACTCGTTTCGATATATCAAGAACTTGCCTCGAGGCTATCCTCCAGATTGCATGACTACCCACCACGAATTCGCGCGCCTTCATGGTCCGCAGGGCCTCCACCGAATCCGCAATCGCCGCGCGCCGGACCGCAGTCGCGATGACAGGCGGCGCCGCGGCCGGGACTAACAGGAGTGCAGCGAGGACGAGAAGGCGACCCGACGACATGTTGGGAATCCTTGGAAGCCTGGGGGACGGTGGCGTGGGACTTGGGAGCGGGCGAACATCGCTTGACAACAAGAGCAGGATTATCGCTCGCCCCTCAGCAGTCATACGACAGGCGCGCGGTCAGACCACACAATGCCGTCGAGTGAGCCGGTTACCGGCAAAGATGGCCGGTATCCAGGCCATAGAGACCCGTTCCACATCTGCCATCCCCGTTGCTTGGTTCCGGCAACCGGACCGAGTAAAAGGCGGCATTCCACACCGTCGGGCGCTGCGTCCGCCGCGGGCGTCATGCATGCCGATGGAATTGGGGCGGTTATCGTCGCCCGCGGCCATGACGTTGTGACAGGAGTTGCAGGACAGGGTCCCGTGCTCCGAGAAGCGCGGGTCGAGAAAGAGGGTCTTACCGGCGGCGGCCTGAGGCGCCGCCTCGCTAATCGTCGTGCTCCTCGGACTTCTTGTCATCGTCACGCTCGCCGCCCGGTTCCCCGTCGGCACGCGTCTGGCCGTCCCGGCCTCGACCCTCATGCTCATCTTCCTCGGCCTTGCCGTCGCGGTGGCACTCCATGCAATTCTCGTAGTCGTTGATGCCCTCCTCCACATGCTTTTCGCGGATCTCGGAGCGGGTGTGCTCATGGCAGCCGTAACAGGTGTAGGTGCGGTAGTCCTTGCCGACGTGACAGGTGTTGCAGGACGCATAGTGATCGCCGGTGAGGCTGAACAGGGACTCGTGGTCGAAGGTCGCTGGCGTCCAGGCCTGTTGGGAATGGCATTGCCCGCAGGTGCCGACGGAACCCTGATGCATGGCGTCCAAAGGCGCCCGATGACACCCGCTGCACTGATCCCGGCGGGCGACCTTGAGCAGGTCGTGGGAGAACCGGCCGATGGGACGAAAAACCTGCACGCCTTTATGATCGCTGTGGCAGGCGATGCAGTCCGGCTCGAGCAGATCCTGATGGAAAGGCGTGAGCTTGCGCTCATTGGCGATCGCGAGCCCCTTGGTGGTGACCAGTCCGATCTCCGCGGGTTTGTGGCACTTCACGCATAGCGCAGGCCGACTGCCGATGAAGGGCCGATGGCAGGCGAAGCAGTCCGTCTCGAACGCCTGGTGCGCCGGCATCACATGCCCGGGGGCGATCATGAGTTGCGGCCAGAACACCGCAATCAGCACCAGGACGACCAGATTGGCGGCGACGAGGATAAAGACGAGCTGCTTGTTCATTGCCACTGCCAGAAGAGGAAGATGCTGAGAATGTGCGCGAGCCCGAGGACGCCGAAGGCCAGCGTGATCGGGAAGTGCACGGCCCGCCACTGCTTCATCGCGTCCACCGTGACCGAGTCCCAGAAGACCTCTTTGTCGATGGTCGCCGGGCTGTCGCCGTGGTCGGCATGAAACTCGCGTTTCTCGAGCAGGCTGCGTCGCGAGCGGCCAAGCAGGTATTGACCGGTCATGCCGCTGGCCAGGGTCACCAGCATCGCCAGCAGGGCCAGCCAGGGCAGGACCGCAAACACGTGGACCCCGGCGTGGACCAGGATCATCAGCGCCCCGATCCAGGTCAGCACCTCATGCAACCGCAGCAGGGTCTTGGGATTGCCGACGGCGATCAGCTTGCGCTTGCGCATGGAATAGAAGAACGACAGCAGGATCAGGATGGTCCCGGGGATCCCCAGATAGCGACCGATCCAATAGAGACCGAAGACGTGCAGCAGGGCATCGGCAATCGCGGTCGCGACGATCAAGGACCCGAACAGCATCAGGAACGGAACGACTTCTTTGCGAACGATGGAGCGATTCATCGGGACCTCTACAACGCCAGGGTCAGATCGGCCGTCGGGGTGGAGATACAGAGCAGGCAATGGCCCGGCTTCAGATCCGCGTCGGGCGTCTGGGAATACGCCACCGCACCGGACTCGATCCGGGTCTCGCAGGTGCCGCAACTGCCGGCCCGGCAGCCGGAGTCCACCGCGATCCCCTGCACCTCGGCGAGATCGAGCAGGGACGCGGCAGCGCCGTCCCACGGCACCGTCTTGCCGGAGCGGCTGAAGCGCACCGTCATGGCATTGCCCCGCGTCATCGGCACGGGCGTCGGACGCTTGTTCAACGAGGCGGGGCCGAATGACTCGTAATGGATGTCTGCCGCCGGCACCCCCTGCGCCGCCAGGGCCGGCACCAGTGACTCCATCATCGCCGACGGACCGCAGACATAGAATTCATGGCGGCCGAAGCCCAGGGTCCGTTGCAGCAATGGGAGGTCCACATACCCCTGTTGCTGATAGTCCCGGCCGAACAGGTCATCGGCGGCGGGGGCGGCGTAACAGCAATGCAGATGGAACCCCGGCTGACCGTCGCTTAGAGTCTTGAGATAATCCCGCATAATGTGCTCAGCGCCGTTGCGCACCCCATAAAAGAGCCAGACCTCGCGCGGATCGGCGCGATCGCTCATGGTGTTGAGGATGCTCAGCAGTGGGGTGATACCGATCCCGCCGCCGATCAGCACGACCGGCAGAGGGCTGTCCTCAGTCAAATAGAAGTGACCGGACGGGGCCCGTGCCCAGACCCGGGCGCCTTCTTTGACCTGGTCATGGAAGTGGTTCGAAACGACACCCGGCGGCAGGTCCGGCTGGCCGGGGGGCGGTGGGACCCGCTTGATCGACACCCGGTAGTAGTCGGTGCGCGGACGATCCGACAGGGAGTAGCAACGCACCAGGGTCTTAGGCGGTCCGCCGGCGGGGTCCGGCACTTCGACCTTGAAGGTGAGGTACTGCCCGGGTCGGTAGGTCGGCAGCGGCTGGCCGTCGGCCGGGGACAGATAGAAGGAACAGACGGCGCCGTTGCCGTCCTCGATCACCCGCCGCTGCACCACGAGCTCCCGGTGGCCTTGCCAAGCCGAGGCCGGTGCGACCTGCGCGACCGGTGCGGGGTCAAGGTCCTGATCCGGCGCCGACGTGCCGACCATAACATCGCCGACGGCTGCACCCTGTCCTTGCCGTTCCAGCACCCGGAGTTGCGTGCGCTGCCGCAGCCACCCGAACAGCCCAAGGACGGCCACCTGGGCCAGGATAGCGGCGGTGATCAAGAGCACCAGGGTGGCGTTCGCCATGCTATGTGTCTCTCACTTGCGCTTGTAACCGTCAATCATCGCGCGCACCAGATTCTCTTTGTGCTGGAAGCTCGCGAGCGCCACCCCGAGCAGGTGCAGGGGGACCAGGCACAGGGTGGCGTAGGCGATCAACTCGTGGACCTCTTTCAGACCATGGACGCCCTGCGCGACGAGTCCAGAGAGCGTCGTCAGAACAAGTCCCGCGATGAGGGCGACGGCCATGGCTCCACCAGCCGGGCTATGGCCCAGGTAGCGGGCCGGGTGCCCACGCAGGACGTCCCCGAGATAGGCCTCGATGGCGCGGGGTCCGCGTACGAAGTCCCACCAACGGGCATGCTTCGGCCCGATCACTCCCCACACCAGGCGAGCGGCGATCAGCCCCATGACGACGTAACCGGCAAAGACATGCAGGCCCTCGAGCGCGTCCCCGGTCAGGAAGGCGATCAGCACGGCACCCGTTAGGCTCCAGTGGAAAAAGCGCACGAAGGGGTCCCAAACGCGCACGCGTTCGGGTCCATCGGCCAGGGGCCCTTCCGCGAACGTCACGGTGTCGCCGCTCCGGACGACGGCGGCGCTGGAATGGATCATGATTCGATCTCCTCAAGGGTGTGCGGACGCGTCGCGTCCGGTTAGACGCTCAGGTCCAGTAGGAACCGGAAGTCGGGGAGCCTGGCTTAGAACGCGCTCAATTGCCGGCTATCGTGCCGTGTCATTGCGGGCACGACGGTGGCGGTGGCAGCTCAAGGAGCGGCAGACTAGGTGCTGCGCCCTAACCGCGTCTGTGTGCTAGCGCACCCAGGCTTGTTTCCCGGCCATGCCTGCTTGAGGTGCTGTTTACCTCCACGACCGCATTGACGTATTGAGCACCGCGACGATCTGGGTCTGGTGCCTCTGGGACATTCCGGAGCGGTAGTCCTTTGGGCAGGTATTGGGGCAGCAGACCATTGTGTTCTCGTTGGTGGCGCGTTGCCAGGGGCTATGAGGATCGGCGAAATACACCCGGATCTTCAGCCGTCTTGCTCGGCGCCGTTCGCAGGAGCGATCGGGGGCGATCGGAGCGAATCTCCCGGTCGTCCGCGACCCTGGCGACCGGCTTGGCCCGCGTATCCGTTCTCGTTGCTCGCTGCGCGGCGTCTCCAGCTCGGGCTGACCGCGGCGGTTTTTCGCAACCTTCTAATCGTCGTCTTTCTCGTGCCCTTCCTCATGGTCGTCGTCGCGCCCGCCCTCTCCCGACCCGCGCAGATATTCCCCGGCCCTGTCCTGGAGTCCGCCTAGGCTCCTCCCCTCATGCTCGCCGTCTTCGCCCTCCTCGGCCTCCCCGCTGCGGTGGCACTCTACGCAGTTTTCGTACTGATAGATCCCTTCTTCCAGGTGCTCCTCCCGGATCCCGGAGCGCGAGTGCGCGTGACACCCGTAGCAGGTGTAGCGGGTGAAGTCGCCGTCCGTATGACAGGTGTTGCAGGTCGCCTGATGGTCCTTGTCCAGCAGGAAGAACCGGTCGTGGTCGAAGGTGGCCGGGGTCCAGCCCTGCACGGCGTGGCACTGACCGCAGTTGCCGGAGATCTGGCGGTGCAGGCTGTCGCCGGGACTGCGGTGGCACCCCTCGCAACGCTCCCCGATCCCCGCCTGCAAGAGGTCGTGGGAGAAGCGTCCGATGGGGTGGAATGCCTGTACTCCCTTGTGATCGCTGTGGCAGGCGACGCAGTCCTTCTCAATCAGGTCCTGGTGGAACGGGATGAGCTTCTGCTCGTCGGCAATGGGCACCCCCTTGGTGGTGACGAGTCCGATCTCCGCTGGCTTGTGGCACTGGATGCAACGCGTCGGCCGACTGCCCAGGAAGGGAACATGGCAGGCAAAGCAGTCGCTCTCCAGGGTGCGATGGGCCTCCATGAGCCTGCCGGGTTGGACCATGTGCTGAGGCAGGAAGACAGTCAGGAGCAGCAGTAGAACCAGATTCGCGCCAACGATGTAGAGTACCGTTTTCTTTTTCATTTCCATTGCCAGAAAAGGAAGATGCTCAGGATGTGCGTGAGTCCCAGGACAGCGAATGCGAGGCTGATGGGGAAATGCACCGTCCGCCACTGCTTCATCATGTCCAGGGTCACCGCGTCCCAGAAGATCTCCCGCTCGACGGCCTCTCCACTCAGCCCGCCCTCCGTATAGGCATCTCGGCGCTCCGCCAGGTGGCGGCGCGAGCGCTCCAGGAGGTATTGGCCGACCATGCCGCTCGCCACGTTCACCAGCAGGGCGATGAGTGCGAGCCAGGGCAGGATCGCGTAGACGTGCACCCCCGCATGCACCAGGATCATCAAGGCTCCGGTCCAGGTCATCACCTCATGTAGCCGCAGCAACGCCTTGGGCCGACCGGCATGGATCAGCTTGCGTTTGCGCATCGAATAGGCGAACGACAGCAGGATCAAGAGGGTGCCGGGGATGCCCAGATAGCGACCCACCCACACCAGACCGAGCAGGTGCAGGACCAGGTCGACGATGGCGGTCGCGGCGATCAGCGACGCGAAGAGGGCCAGCAGGGGCAGGACTTCTTTTCTGAGGATCGAGGTATTCATCGGGGTCGCTGCGTCTGTCTACAGGGCCAGAGTTATATCGGTGGCCGGCTTGCCGATACAGAGCAGGCAATGGCCGTCGGCGATGTCCGCATCCGGGGTCTGCATGTACGTCACCTCTCCCGACTCCAGAGCCGTCTCGCAGCCGCCGCAGCTCCCGGCCCGGCAGCCGGACTCCACCCGGATGCCCTGGGCCTCGGCCAGCGCGAGGAGGGATTCGGCCTTGGGGTCCCAGGCGACGGTTGTGCTGGACCGGCTGAAGCGCACGGCGATCGCCCTTTCG
>JBGSOR010000213.1:0-9228 GCA_041738985.1 Chromatiaceae bacterium
ACCGGGGCGCCGTCCTGGCCGAGGCCCTGCTCGCCGGGGATCCGGGGCGACTCGACCGCGGATCGGCCCCACCTCCGACGAGTCAGATCCAAGACCTCGCCGAGCCAGTCCCGCCGCGCACTCCGGAAGACGCACCCTCCCCACCGGCAAGCTCCGGCCAGCCCATCCACCCGAACCCGCGCATGCACCTGCGTCCGGAGGCGGCGGCTGCATCCCCCGGGCTGGCGTATCTCCATCGATTCGCTGATCGGATCGCGCTGCGCCGCCTTGACCTCGCCCTGCTGGGCGAGGACCTTCGCGCAATCGCTCGCGACTCCCTGCTAGAGCCCGGGTCTGACCCCGCCGGACATCCCTTGATCGGCTGGCTCGCCACCCTGACCGAGCAACGCCCGGATTGGGTCGACGGGCGCGACTGGGGGATCAAGATCGATCAGCTCCGTTCTGCTGCACTGTTCTTGCTGCCGCACCCTCGCAGCCTGGACCTGGTCGGCCTGCCGGACAGCCCGGCAGTGCCGGCCCTGCTCGCCGCGCTGGCCGCGGATCCAAGGTCGGTTGGCGACGAGCTCGCCGCCCACGGAATCGTCTCGCTGCGCCGCATGCTGGAGCACAGCCTGGCCTGCCCGGACCTGACCCTGGCGACCGACATCCGCGAATGGATGGGCGCCTGGCTCGCAACGACCGGGAATCCCGAGCTGGAGGGCGGGCTGGGCGATCTCATGCAGCTCCCCCTCGCCGCTCGGGCGACGGATGTCGCTCAACCTAGGTAGGGCATAGATAGGGCAGTTGAATCGCCAAGGCGCCAGGATCGCAAAGGTTTTCAGTGGCCTATCAAGCGCCGTGTATGTACTCCAGCGGCGATTGGGATGCAGCGGCCAACAAAATGTATTTCTTGGCGTCCTTGGCGCCTTTGCAGTTCCAAGTTGCCGAATTTGGGATGACCCCCGCGGTGCCGTTCCAAACTTCTCCCTTGGGACACCTTCGGGTCGTCAGCTATCTTGGAAGACCACTTAACAGGTGCTACTGTCCGCGCTGAGCAAGCCCAGAGATAGGCGTCCATGAGCGTGAAATTCTCCGAAGACGTGGTCCCGTTGGCTGACCTCAAGGTCAATCCTGGTCGCGTTGTCAAACACGCTGTCGAGGCCCATCGGCCCGTGCTGCTCACCAGCAGGGGGCGCGGGGTCGCCGTCATCCAGTCAGTGTCCGACTACGAGCAGGCTGCGGAGGAGCGCGCCTTCATGCGCGCGGTGGTCGAGGGATTGGCCGACTTGGACGCCGGCCGCGAGGTCTCCCTCTCCGAGGCCAAGGCTAGATTCGGCCTGGCCTAGGGGCATGACCGCGGCCAGGGTGAGCTTCGCCGAGTCTGCGCTCAGCGACCTGGCGGGCATCCAGGAGTGGTACACCGCAGAAGGAGTGCCGGAGGTTGGCGACCGGCTCGTTGCCGAGATCTTCCAACGCGTGGAGGTTCTCGCTGACCACCCGGACATCGGGCGGATCGTTCCGGAGTTTGACCAATCCTTCCTGCGCGAGCTGATCCACCCGCCCTTCCGGATTGTCTATCGCCGGGAACCGCTACGCGTCCGCGTCGTTCGTGTCTGGCGCAGCGAGCGGCTGTTGCGGCTGCCGGCATCGGCCAAGTCCCAGGACCCCTTGGAGTGACCATTGCCCGCACCTCCCGGCTGGCCGAGGCTTGGCGGCAACACGCGAGGTCCCACTGAATCCGGTACTCTCGCTCGCGACCGGCTGATGCGCCGAATAGATTCCCTCTCGCAGTTCCCGGGGGCAGCATAGAGTCACCATTCAAGCCCCGACCCCCGCACACGCAATCCCGCCATACGTTCATGCGGTCGGGGGACCGGGGCAGGGTCGGTCGAGTGGAGCTTCCCTCATTATCTCGCCGTCCTTGGCAAACTTGCTCGCAGAAATTAAGAAGCGCTCGCTCTGTACTGCCCACAAGAAAGCCTGTTGTGCCCACGGGAAAGCCAGTTGTTCGGCAAATGCTTCCAGCGACGACCGTAAGCACATCCTCTCCGTCGTTCAGTATCCAACGCAAGCGCCGACGGAGCTCGCTTGTCACACCTCCATCAGGAAAGCAGGGGGCGGCCACCTTTAACCACGTGTCTCCTCGCGGGGAGATGGTCGGAGGGTTTGGGTCCTCATTTTCAAGCGGTCCCAGTCTGCCGGAGAATTCTCCCAACAATCTCCGAATACGATCCGCAGCAACTTTGACTGCCCGCGGGGTTGTGCTCCGACCCGTAACCGCAAGCCCCATGCCGCCGGGACATTCGCTCATCAATCCGAAACGCCTTGTAATCGGGGTCAGCAAATCCAAGATGCGCCTAGAGCTTTCCAGATAGTCATCCCTTGCCCGGTCGCCATGGATTCTCGCGTACTCCAAATTACGTGAATCTGCATGTGCGGTATCGACTAGGTGCCCTATGAACAGGGCATGATAAAGATATAGCGCCTGCTTGCCCCGATCAGGGCGTCGATGTCGCGGAGCATGTCCGAAGCATTTTTCTCAATCCATTCGCTTCGCTCCCTTGCGCCGCATTTCCCACGCAGGTTTCGCTGATACTCGCTTGCCCGACCGCGGAGAGTCTCGCGCCACGCCTTGCCCTTGTATCCGCTCCCAAATCTTGGGCGTGACCGCATTCAATTGTCTTGCATCGTCCAGCGATTCCAGGACCAAGCTTCGATGGGCAAAGACGCGATTCCACTGCGGAGCTCGGATCTCCTTGAGAATATCGTTACCCAGAGCTACCGCCTCGCGAGCGAGCGATTCGATCTTCCCGAGCTGCCATTGGATCGCCAATAGAGCCACGGCTGGTCCGATACTCGCGAGTACGGCCGCGGCACTCGCGGGCCCGGCTGGGAGCCAACGCACCTGTTGAGCGAATTGTCGGCCCTGTTGCAACGTACCGAGGTGCCAACCATCCTTGACGACGGGACTGGCATTCTGCAGCGCCTGTAACGTCTGCGGGGCGAGCCGCGCCAAACCGCACGCTTGGCTGATTCCGTGCACCAATTGAGCCCCGACATTAGCGGCTCCGACGGATGTCGCAACGATCTGCCCAAGATCCTTGCGAAGCGGCTCGGGAAAGAAAGCGAAGTCACTGACCTCGGCTTGCAGCTTTCCCGGATCGCCAAGGAACAGATACGTTCCTTCCGGGTCGATCTGCACGAGCGCTAGATCGTTGCCGGTTCGCGCGAGATCCGGAACCCCGGTCTCGCCGGAATTTTTCGGGCGCCGTTTCTTCATGGAGCAACCCTCAACCGCAACTGCTCCAGGGTCGCGTCGTCGATACGTCTAACGAGAGGTTGCCCATCGCGAATACTCCTTAGGGGTTTATTCCCCGGCGTTGATAGCATGTGCCAGCACACCCCGATGGGCGCCAGCGCAGATCCGGACAGCTTGCCGAAGCCTGCGGTGATCGCAGCCCCGACTATCGGCTCGGCTTCTAATCCGCAAAGTCTCTGTTCGCCGAAATCACACCCTGATAGCCTCTCTCAGCGGGCTCGGAGTCGATCCTGAAACCGGCCGATGTTGGTCAGTATTTGGTCGAAGCTTGGTGGCTCCCCGTAGAACATCGCCTCTTTCATCTGGGCGTAATCGGCTTCCCAGCTCGATAACGAGACGTCGCTGGGCAAGAGATCCAGCGTTTCGGTCGTCAACGCCTCGTAATCCACCCAGGTCTGCCGAAAATAGATCGATCTGTGCCTGACAACGCTCTTGAACAGATAAGGGTCGGCGAGGGCCTGATCGGCGATGCCTCGCTCGATCAGGCGCGAGACATCGTAGTAATGCCGGGAGAGGCGTGGCTTCAGGGGCTTGTCCTTGGACCGGAGCGCCTCTTCGTGCAGTAGCAGGGCCTTCTCCAAGAAGGTGCGTCGCGCAGCGACCGCCCGGACAGGAAACCGGCTGGGGCCCACAGCCTCCGGGAAGATCCGGCCGATGTCCGGTCCAATCTCGGGCGTCTCCAGCGGCTCGGTATCGGAGCGTGCGCCCAGCTCGATCTTGACCACCGAGCGCAGGTACTCGGTGCCTGCTAATACCGCGGGGTAGTGGAAGAGAATGGTCGGCTCTTCCGAGGCTTCGGGGTCGGGCTCCAGGCGCCAGGTCATCTCCACCGGTAGGCGCTCCTGGAATGCCGTTTCCAGCGCGGGCATGAGGTTGCCTCGAACCCGCTCGCGCGCTCGTTCTCTGATCGACTCGAGCCGCCGTCGGCGCACGTTGCCTTTAGCCGTTGCCGGGTCCGAGCTCTCGTCCATGCCGAGGAAGCCCCGGTCGATTACCAGGTCGATATCCTCAGAGAATCGCTCGATGAGTCCCCATGCCTTGGAAAGCGAAGTGCCGCCCTTGAAGGTCAGGTTGTCTTTCCAATCGGGCAGGGAGAAGAGCTCGCGCAGGGTAAAGCAGACCCAGAAGTCCTTCTCGATGCTTGCGGCTGGTAGTCGTAGACGAGACTCCGCTTGCTCGAGCGCCAGTCTTCGGTCCTCTGCGGTCAGCGTCAGAAATCCGTCCAAGCCGTCGCTCCTCTCTATTCGATACCGGTGAGCTGCGCCCAGGGGCAGGCGGCAACTGACCGGTCACTCAGGCGACTCGGTCTCCGCCCTTGTTCGGTCAGCGATGCGACGCAACGCGGTCGTGATCCAGTAAGCGGGTGCCAAGGGTGCATCGCGGCGTAGCTCGGACTTGTCTTCGTCGGACAATAGATGGCGGAGCTTCCGAATAACGATGTCATTGACCGTTTCCTTGCCCAGCCAGCGCAACGCCTGTATGACTGTGCCGCTGATGCGCCCGGCGGTCGCCATGTTGCGCGGGCTGGTCTTCTTGAGGACGATCTGTCGCCCATCGTCGAGCTGGATGGCGCGGTTGTCGCCGTCTGTGAGGAACAGTAGGCGCATCGGGACTTGTTCCGTGAGACCCAGTCGATGAGCGGCGAGGGCGCCGGCAGGCTGGAGGCGCAGGGCGTCGCGACCCTTCAGCGCCTCGGCGACAGCGTCGCTGGTAGCGGACAGCTCGCCGAACAGTGGGTGCCGTCGTGGGACCGTGTAGAGCCCGCGGCCAGCCTTGCGCAGCACCCCCTCGCCGCAAAGCCGACGCAACGTTTGGTCGATAGCAGCCCGGCTGCCGAGGTCGAGGAAGTCTCGGGGTGTGAAAACTCGCCCCGTCTCTGCCTGCTCGCAACGGTCTCGAATCCTTGTAGCGATGGATGTGTCGTGCTTACTCATGGTTTTGTCAGAAATATTGGCTATTTTTTCTGACAAAAGCAAGGCTGGAGTCCTTACTTCGATCAAGAGGTCAGAGCTGGGTCAAGGTCAGAGCTGGGGTCATCAGAGCTGGGGTCATCATCAGAGCTGGGGTCACCATTTAGCTGACCCCGATCAATGGCTCGATCGAATCCCTCGTGCCCGAGTGGAAACCGGGGCCAGACCACCAAACCCCATCCGAAAATCAGTCGGCAGCGCGCAGGTCCTCCGCGAGATCCCGCAGGACCTTAGGGTTACGCCGAGCGATGGCGAGTAGGGTCCGTGCGGCGCCGCTGGGTTGCTTGCGCGCTTGCTCCCAACCTTGCAGGGTGCGAACCGAGACCCCGAGAAGCTCCGCGAACTGCGCTTGGGAGAGCCCGGTCTCCTGTCTCGCGGCCAGTGCCGGGGGCCATACCACGCGTCCCTCGCCAGCCTTCATTTCGCCGATGGCCTGGAGCAGGTCGGCTGTCAGATCGCGCTCGGCCTCGTAGGCATCCAGTTCGGCGTCGGTCAAGGGCTTAGTCTTCGAGTGCACGGCGAATCTCTTTAGGTTTCGGGCCAGTGAGGTTGTCAGTCTTCGATTTGGCGTACAAGGTCAGAAGGATCAACTCGCCCTCGGCTGTGCGGTTGTAATAGATCACCCTCACTCAGCCTGACTTGCCGGACCCTTCCCGTCGCCAGCGTACCTTTCGCAGGCCGCCGGATTCGGGAACGACATCGCCGGCGTTCGGATGCTCGGCAATGTATGCACAAAAGCCGCCCCGCTCGTCCTCGGTCAGTTGGACGACCCGATGCAGTTCACCTGCGCTCCGTGCGCGACCAAGATCGTCTAAGCCCGATCCAAGACCTCTGAGGCTGCCTGGGCCAAGAATCCCGAGCGACTCATGTGATGGGCCTTGGCGTAGGCGTCGATACGGCGCACCAGCGCCTCCGGCATGGACACGTTTACCCGCACCGCCCGCGTCCGCAGCCGCGCCCGATCGATATTCACCAACAGCCAGACCCCGTCCCGGTAATCCGGGTTGCCCGTCAGCGTCTCCCATGGTGTGGGCTCCGGAATCTCCATGTCCTCGTCCTCGCAATAGACCTCCACCGCCTCCTGGATCTTCGCCGGAAGGTCTTCCCACGTATCCGCTGCCGAAAAACACCCGGGAAAATCCGGGATCGTCACCCCATAGGCGTGGCGCTCGTCGCCTGGATGAGAATACACGGGATACAGCACGATCGTTACCTCCACTCCCAGCCGGCTTGCCGATAGATGTTGCGGACAGTGCCGACCGCGAGATCTTTGCGCGGGTGTGGCACCACCACATGACCCGTGCGCGTGGGATGCTTGAGCTTGGCGTGGTCGCCCTTGCCGCCAACACGGACCCAGCCCTCGGCCTCCAATCGCTTGATGTGTCTGCGCTGGTTATGTGTGTAGTTGTGCGCACGATTAGGGCCAAGACAACCCCAGTGGCGGAGCTCCGGCAACGGTCGGGGCCGGGCTAATCGCTTGGTGCACCGGACCTCGGATTC
Organism: Chromatiaceae bacterium; assembly: GCA_041738985.1. Lineage (GTDB taxonomy): Bacteria > Pseudomonadota > Gammaproteobacteria > Chromatiales > Chromatiaceae > Thiodictyon. Next base: position 6,769 of record JBGSOR010000213.1, read on the forward strand.
GGATCGACCAACCGCCCCCAACAGGCCCCTCGTCCGAGAGGCGTCTCGCGACCCAGAAGCGTCGCGATGGCCTGCTTCGTGTCCAAGCCCGTCGTGGCGAAGGCCAGCCCTGGGTGAGAAGCGAGCCGCCGGTATTGGTCCCGGGCAAACTGGACCAGGGCCTTGGGGGCATCCAAGAGGGCCTCGACCACCGCGGCTGGCGGGGGGTGGTAGAGGGTCAGGATCTCCACCCGGTCGCGATGCAGTCGGGCCGCCTCGGCGTCCACGTCGTTGCGGCGCGGCAGGGCATCGCCGCCGCTGGGCACGGGGTGAGCGGTGGAGTGGCCGGGGGAGTCGCCCACCAGCACCAGGAGACGGCGGGTCTCGTCGCCCCACTGGAGTCGGCTCGCCGCGGCCAGGGCATCGGCCAGGGCATCGACGAAATCGGCGCCGGGGCTGGGTCCGATCCCTTTGATCAGCAGATCCGCCAGGGCCTCCGGGACCAGGGGCATCAGGAGGTGCTCGGGGCGGTCGTCCGGCAGGTGTCGCAGGTGGAAGGCAGGCGTGAGGTCCGAAGCATAGACGCCCTGCGGCGGGGGCTCGTCGCCGAAGGCGATGACGGCAAGTCGGCAGCCCGAACCTTGAGCATCGAGCTGACGGACCAGCTCCACCAGGGGTCCGACGATGCCCCCCCAGGTCTTGGGCTGGCTCAACAGGAAGGCATCCAGGGTCGGGGGCGGCCCGGCCGGGCTGCCCTGTGGGGACGGGGGCATCCCGCCGGCCCCCACCGCGTTCCCTTTGCTGACGGGGTCTGGGTCGCCGCTCGGGGCTAGGGCGGTCCGGGCGGTGGCGTCGATCACGAGGCAGATGTCCCATGCAGTCCCGCGCTCGGGGGCCGGCATGGGCGGCAGAGGACCGTATTCAGGCTCCAGGGGCAGAAACAGGATCTGGTGACTGCCAGCGGAGAGCTCGAGCCCCAGGTCCGGCTCCACGTGCAGCAGGAAGCGCACCGCCTCTCCGGCCTGGGCGCGAACCTCGGCGCGCAGCCTGGTCTGTCCCCCGAGTGCAACCTCCAGATGGATGGCGCTGGCCCCCTGAAGGCACTCGAGGGTGAAGCGGCAGTCGCCCTTGGCGTCCGGCTCGATCCGAACCGACCCCGGACCATCGCGCCCCCAGGGGATGACGGTCAAGGCGATGGGTGCGGTCGCCGGGGCAGAGACCTGCTGAGAGGCCGGTGTGACCGGCGATGGTGGGCGCTCAACGGTCTCCGAGATCTGGGAAACCCTGTCCACCGTCATTTTCCCCCGCCTGGGGTCTCGGGAGTCCCCGTCGACGGGTTGCTCGGCGGTGCTGGCAGTTTGTCGATCGCGCCTGGAGACAACGACGACTGCCAGGGTGGAACGGCGACGCCATGGGACGGCGGCGGCGCACCCTCGGGGGCGCCTGGTGACCTAGGCCACAGCATGGCATCCGGGATCGCCCGGACGACGGATTCGGGCTGACAGTCCGGGGTCTTCGCAGAGCCCTTGAGCCAGACCGCACTGCCCAGGACGGCCGCGAGATTCAGGACCAGCAACCCGGTCGCGACCCAGGGCCAGGGGCCGCCGATCCGCGGAGCGGGCGCCGGCTCCGTCCGTGCATCGGTAGCGGTCAGGGGCAATTGTCCCTGGAGCCGCTCCAGGCTGTCCTCCAGCCGCCGCATCGCGGCCTCGATGCCAGGACGGCGCAGGACGTTGAGCAGCAGGGCTCGGTAGTCGCCCGGAAGTCGGTACAGGTGCTCCAGCAGCCCACGCAAATGCGCCTGGTCCTCGGCGGTCGCAGGAAGCAGGACGAATGCACCGGGCGTCAGCGCGATGGCCTCTCCGCCCAGGGGAATGCACTCAGGGTCCTGATCGGGGCTCAGCACCAGCAGCTCGGTAGCCGGCTCGTAGCCCTTCCCCGGGACCCTGTCCAGGTGCAGCTCGGTCCTGTTGCGGGTCCGCTCGGTTCGGGCGACGAGGCCACCGCCGGCGGCGGCGATCCGCTCGCGCAGGGCATCGAGATCGACTGCATCTCCGACGCCCAGGGGCCAGGGGTCGTCCAGGGCGGCGCGGCAATAGACCTGGTACAGGCACTCGGCCGCAGTGTCCGCACCGGCCCAGGTGCAGAGGTGGCTGGTCGAGGCGGCGCGGTCGCAGAAATAGGCGAGCCGTTCGTTCATCGCTCAGGTGCTCCGAAAGAGCCGGTCCGGGTCCGGCCTCTATCCATGGGTCTTCCAGGCCCGCCCGAATGCCCGGGATTCCGCCTCGGGCAAGGAGTCACGCTCGGAGAGGATCAGGGCGAGGGCCGCCCGGCGGGTCGCCTCCGGCTGCTCCCAGGGCCTCTTGGGTCGGGGACAATGGCGGGAGCCGGGCGGGGCCGTCTCCTCCAGCAGGCTGCCGATCAGGGCCTCCCACCAGCGCTCGTCCGCACGCCAGGGGGCGATTGCCGGCCAGGTCATCA
>JBGSOR010000234.1:0-6317 GCA_041738985.1 Chromatiaceae bacterium
GCGCGGGCGCCAGCCTGGCTGCCAGACGTTGCAGGCGTCGCTGCACGGACTCGGCGAGACGCCGGTCCAGCTCGTCAAACCGCTGTGCACCACGCTCCAGGCGGGCGCTGGGGTGCAGTATGGCCAAATGGCGCAGGACGGCGGCCAGGCGCTGTCGCCTGGCCTCGATGGACCGACCCTCCAGGTGAGCCAGACGCACCTCCAAAGCGAGCAGACGCTGTGCCAGATGCTCCACCGAGGGCGCCACCAGCTCGGCCGCCGCCGAGGGCGTCGGAGCCCGACGATCGGCCGCAAGATCCGCCAAGGTGATATCCACCTCGTGACCCACGCCCGTAACCACCGGGATGGTGCAGGCGCGTATGGCCCGCACGAGAGACTCGTCGTTAAAGGCAGCCAGATCCTCCAGAGAGCCGCCGCCCCGGGCCAGGATCAGCACGTCGCAGTCCCGACGCCGGTCCGCGAGCGCCAACGCGGCGATCAGAGACGCCGCTGCCCCCTCTCCCTGCACCTGGGCCGGATAGATCAGGACCGGCAGACCCGGCAGACGCCGGCCGAGGACCGTCAACAGATCATGGACTGCCGCCCCGGATGGCGAGGTGACGAGGCCCACCTGGCGGGGAAAGGATGGGAGTGGGCGCTTGGCCGCTTCCGCAAACAGCCCCTCTGCGGCAAGCCGTAGCTTGAGCCGCTCCAGCTCCATCCGCAGCGCACCTTCGCCCCCCGGCTCCATGTACTCAACAACCAACTGGAAGTCGCCCCGGGGCTCGTAGAGCGTGACCCGCGCCCTTACCAGCACCTGCTGACCGTTCTCCGGACGGAATCCGACAAGCAGGCGCTTGGCTCGGAACATCGCGCATCGGACTTGGGCGGCCTCGTCCTTGAGACTGAAATATAAGTGCCCGGAGGCGGGCCAGGCGAGGTTGGAAATTTCCCCGCGCACCCAAAGCAGGGGGAAGCTGCCGTCCAGCACCGCCCGTACCTCGGACGCAAGCCGGGCCACGGTGTAGATGTCGCGACCGAAGTCCAGGGCTTGATCGAGGGGCTCAGGCTTCAAGTGAGTGGCAAAGGGGCGAGTGGCGGGATGCGGGCCATTCTAACGGGAAGTCGCTGCCGGGTACCCACCGCCCCGCGGCCTTAGACCTCGGCAGGGAAGTTTACGCAGCCAGTCGGGAAATCTATAATTCCAGGTTATTTTTCCGGGGCTGTTGCCCCACTCGGAGTGCCTGTGCCATGCGTCTGATCCAGGAAGCCCTGACCTTCGATGACGTGCTCCTTGTCCCCGCCCACTCCAGGGTGCTACCCAACGAGGTGAGCTTCCATACCAAGCTGACCCGGGAGATCGCGTTGAAGATCCCGCTCGTCTCCGCCGCCATGGATACGGTCACCGAGTCGCGCTTGGCCATCGCTATGGCCCTGGAGGGCGGCATCGGCATCGTTCATAAGAACATGAGCCTCGAGCGCCAGGCGCGCGAGGTCCTGACGGTCAAGAAATACGAGAGCGGGATCATTCGCAATCCCATCACCGTCACACCGGAGACGAGCATCGGGGAAGTCGTGAAGCTCACCCACGCCAACAACATCTCCGGCGTCCCCATCACGGACCGCGGCAAGCTGGTGGGCATCGTCACGGGGCGCGATCTGCGCTTCGAGACCCGCATGGGCGAGCCGGTCTCCGCCATCATGACCCCGAAGGATCGACTGGTGACGGTCGTCGAGGGGGCGAGCCGGGAAGAAGTCGTGGCCCTGCTGCACCAGCACCGGATCGAGAAGGTCCTGGTCGTGAACGACCGCTTCGAGCTGCGCGGACTCATCACCGTAAAGGACATCCAGAAGGCCAAGGACTTCCCGAAGGCATCCCGAGACCATCACGAGCGCCTGCGCTGCGGGGCCGCCGTGAGCGTTGGCAAGGGCACGGACGAGCGTGTCGCTGCCCTGGTTGAGGCCGGGGTGGACGTCATCGTGGTGGACACTGCACACGGCCACGCCCAGGGCGTGCTGGACCGGGTGGCCTGGGTCAAGCGTCATTACCCCGATGTCCAGGTCATCGGCGGCAACATTGCCACAGCGGATGCCGCCCATGCGCTGATGGAGGCCGGCGCAGACGCGGTCAAGGTCGGCATCGGTCCCGGCTCCATTTGCACAACTCGGATCGTTGCCGGGGTCGGAGTACCCCAGATCACGGCGGTGGCCAATGTCACGCAGGCATTGGAGGGCACCGGTATTCCGGTCATCGCCGACGGCGGTCTGCGCTACTCGGGAGACGTCGCCAAAGTCATTGCGGCCGGGGCCCACAGCGTCATGATCGGCGGGCTCTTTGCCGGCACCGACGAGGCACCCGGCGATGTCGAGATCTACCAGGGCCGCTCTTATAAGTCTTATCGGGGCATGGGCTCCCTGGGTGCCATGGGGGGCAAAGAGGGGTCCAGCGACCGCTATTTCCAGGAAGACGCGGAAAAGGACAAGCTGGTCCCGGAAGGGATCGAGGGCCGTGTCCCCTACAAGGGCAGCGTTCTCAACGTCATCCATCAGTTGGTCGGCGGTCTGGGATCGGGGATGGGATACACCGGTTGCGCGACCATCGAAGAGATGCGCACCAAGCCGCAGTTCGTGCGGGTGAGCATGGCTGGGATGCGGGAATCCCATGTCCATGACGTACAGATCACCAAGGAAGCGCCCAACTACCGCATCGAAAATTGATTGCCTGCCCCGGATTCTGCTTGAGGCAAGATCCGCGGCAAGCAATCGATACGCTTTTTTTTGGACGCGTCGAAGGGCGTTGCGTGCTCCGACAATCCGTTGTGTTTCCATTTCCGGTGCCGGAGCCATTCTGAAGCCATGGCGAATATTCACGCCGACCGTATTCTCATCCTGGACTTCGGCTCCCAGTACACCCAGCTCATCGCCCGGCGGGTGCGCGAGGCCGGGGTCTACTGCGAGCTTCATCCTTGGGATTTGGGTCCCGATGCGATCCGGGCCTTCGAGCCTCGGGGCGTCATCCTCTCCGGCGGCCCCGAGTCGGTCCACGAAGCCCAGACCCCACGCGCGGACCTGGCGATCTTCGATCTTGGGGTCCCGGTGCTCGGGATTTGCTATGGCCTTCAGACCATGGCGCAGCAGCTCGGCGGCACCGTCGCGCCGGCTGACCATCGGGAATACGGCTATGCCCAGGTACGCGCCCGCGGACACTCCCGGCTCCTGCGGGAAATCGAGGATCACACGAGCCCGGAAGGCTATGGGTTGCTCGATGTCTGGATGAGCCACGGAGACCGGGTGGAAACCCCGCCCCCTGGCTTCTCGGTCATCGCGGAGACGGCCAACGCGCCGCTCGCCGGCATCGCCGACGAGAACCGTCGATTCTACGGGCTCCAATTCCACCCGGAGGTCACCCACACGCGCCAGGGCAACCGCATCCTGGAGCGCTTCGTCCACGAGATCTGCGGCTGCGGCCGACTCTGGACCCCGGAGCGGATCATCGAGGACAGCATTGCCTCGGTCCGCGACCAGGTCGGCCAAGACCAGGTGCTGCTCGGTCTCTCCGGCGGGGTCGACTCCAGCGTGGTCGCGGCCCTGCTCCACCGAGCCATCGGCGAGCGGCTCACCTGCGTCTTCGTCGACAACGGACTCCTGCGGCGGGGTGAAGGCGATCAGGTCATGGCCACCTTCGCCCGTCACATGGGGGTCAAGGTCATCCGGGTGGACGCCTCCGAGCGGTTCCTGAGCCGGCTCAAGGGCATCGCGGACCCGGAGGAGAAGCGCAAGATCATCGGGGCCACCTTCATCGAGGTCTTCGACGACGAGGCCGCTAAGCTGACGGAGGTTCGCTGGCTTGCCCAGGGCACCATCTACCCGGACGTCATCGAATCCGCTGGGGCCAAGACCGGGAAGGCCAAGGTCATCAAGTCCCATCACAACGTTGGCGGATTGCCGGAGCACATGAAGCTCGGACTGGTCGAGCCCCTTCGCGAGCTCTTCAAGGACGAGGTGCGGCGCATCGGCATCGAGCTGGGTCTGCCCTCCGAGATGGTCAAGCGTCACCCCTTTCCCGGTCCAGGGCTCGGGGTGCGCATCCTGGGTGAAGTCCATCGGGAAGATGCCGAAACCCTCCGACGTGCCGACCACATATTCATCGAAGAACTCTGTCGCGCGGATCTCTACGACAAGGTCTCCCAGGCATTCGCCGTGTTCCTCCCGGTCCGCTCGGTCGGCGTGGTCGGGGACAATCGCCAGTACGCACATGTCATCGCGCTTCGCGCGGTCGAGACCATCGACTTCATGACCGCCCGCTGGGCACATCTACCCTACGATTTCCTGGATCTCGTCTGCCGACGCATCGTCAACGAGGTCCCCGGAGTCTCCCGGGTCGTCTACGACATCACTGGAAAGCCGCCGGGAACGATCGAGTGGGAATAGGCGAGCGGGGATAGCCAAATGGGGATAGACGCCGCCCCCGGCCCGGACGAGGAGGCCTATATGGCCCGGGCCCTCGTGCTGGCCCAACGGGCAGCGGAGGAAGGCGAGGTCCCGGTGGGCGCGGTCCTGGTCCGGGACGGCACAATCGTCGGCGAAGGCTGGAACCGCCCCATCGCCGCCGCCGATCCAACCGCCCACGCCGAGATCCAGGCCCTGCGCGACGCGGCCCAGCGGGTCGGCAATTATCGGCTGCCCGGCTCTATCCTCTACGTGACCCTGGAGCCCTGCGTCATGTGCGCCGGGGCCGTCATCCAGGCCCGGGTGGAACGGGTGGTCTACGGCGCCGCGGATCCTAAGGCCGGCGCGTGCGGCAGCGTTTTCGACTTACTCCCATCCGACGCCCGCTTCAACCACCGCACCGCCTGCTCGGGCGGTGTGCTCGCGGATACCTGCAGCGAGACCCTACGCGCCTTCTTCCGCGCCCGACGCTAAGTGCCGATCGACGTGGACAAAGCCCAAAGCGACGCCTAGACTAATCAGCTCGCCGCCGCTAGGCGGCGACCCTCGAATACCGGAGAGGTGCCGGAGTGGCCGAACGGGCCTGACTCGAAATCAGGTGTACGCGCGAGCGTACCGTGGGTTCGAATCCCACCCTCTCCGCCATTTTCAATTACTTACGTGACTTTTTGCGGCACCGTGCCGCTACCTCCTAGACCCACCGTGACCGGATCGTGACTCGACCGTCACGTCTACGTCGAGTGTCTCTACCGACTGCCTCACGTTTTCCGGCGCCAAGTGCGCGTATCGCTCGGTCATCTTGATCGTCGAGTGCCCGAGGACATCCCGAACCTGCGCCAGCGGAACCCCCGCCTGCGCAAGCCAGGCCGCGCATGTGTGCCGGAGGTCGTGAAACCGAAAATCCTCGATCTCCGCCCGCTGGCACGCGCGGCGAAAGCCCGTCGCGACGCTCCGAATCCGCTCGCCGGGCAGATTACCCAACGTGCATCCGGGCAGTGTTCCGCACGATAGCGTGCCTGCAGTAGAATCGCGTCGCGGGTTATGCGGTTCAGTGCCACCCTACGACGACGTCCGGCTTTCGTGTGAGACGCTTCCAAATAAACGAGCCCTTGGGACAGATCAACCCGTGACCACTCGAGTCCCAGCATCTCTTCTCGGCGCATGCCGGTGAAAAAACCTCGCGCCCTGGCTGCCGCCCCGATGGAGCCGTATAATGGCCCCATCGAAGCGGCAGACCCTAGCGAGCACGCGATGGCGGACGATCTCCAACCCGGCCTGTTCGACCACGACCCGGACCTACCGGCGCTCGCCGTGGCGCCTGAGGAGCCGGTCCCCGGCGTGGCGCGCGTGCGGATGCCCAATCGAGCGCAACTGGAGCTGCGCCCGAGCGACCTGGACTCGCTGTTGCCCGAAGGGCACCGGGCGCGGGTCGTCTGGGCCTGGGTCGAGCAGGCCGACTTGAGCCGGATGTACGCCGGCATCCGCGCGGTGGAAGGCGGCAGCGGGCGCACCGCGATTGCCCCCGAGATCCTGTTCGCCCTGTGGCTGTACGCCACGCTCGATGGCGTGGGCACCGCGCGAACCCTGGCGCGCCTGACCCAAGCGCACGACGCCTACCGCTGGATCTGCGGCGGGGTGCCGGTCAACTACCACACCCTGTCGGATTTCCGCAGCGCCCATGGCGAGGCCTTCGACGCCTTGCTGACCGACAGTGTGGCCGCCTTTATGGCCGTGGGGGCGGTCACCCTCAAGCGGGTCGCGCAGGACGGTGTGCGTATCCGCGCCAGTGCCGGCGCCGCCTCGTTTCGGCGCGGGGAGACCCTCGAGCAGTGCCTGGAGCAGGCGCGGGCGCAGATCGCCGCCCTCAAACAACAGGCCGAAGAAGACTC
>JBGSOR010000241.1:0-11246 GCA_041738985.1 Chromatiaceae bacterium
CGAGGCCCTCGCGCGCGCCGGCATCGACCACCCGCTCGGCGTCGATCCCGGCCGCCGCGAGGCGGCGCACGGCGTGATCGGGGCAATAGATCAGGTAGTCGAGCTCGAGCGGCGCCTCGGCGCCCATCTGATGGGCGAACTTCTCGCGGATCGAGTCGAGCGAGCGCATCACCTGAGCCGCGACGTTCTTCGCCATCGCGCCGTAGCGTTTGTAGATCTGTCCCTCGCGCTCCTCGAGCGGGCCGTTCTTCTGCTCGATGCACAGCACGCGTCCCGCGCCGTTTAGGACCACGAAGTCGATCTCGCCGAAGAGGGTGCGGCCCTGGTACTGGCGGGTCCAGTGCACGCCGTGAAAGACCGTGTAGTCGTCGGGCAGGGTGTCGCGCAGCAGCGCCAGGGTGGCCAGCTCCGGCTCCCGGGCACCGGCGAGCGCGAGGCGCGTAAGATCGTCCGGGACGATGTGGGCCAAGATCCGTCCTCCGGGCGCGTGCGCGCCGGATCCCGTTGTCGGCAGCCTCAACTGCGACCCCCGGCGGCAGACAGGGCGCCGCGCCAAGCGGCGAAAGCCGGCGGTCGTCTCCGGGGCGCCCGACCATCTGCAAGGTCTAGGTTCCCGAGAGTTTCCCGCCGCTTGGGCGAAAGGCGCTGTGATGCTGGTCCCAACGGGCGACCCTGAAGGTTGTCGCCTTACCTGCAGCCTGATTCGGGAGTCCAGGACGCAGCCCGCCGCCGTGCTATTCTCCAACCGAGCCGACCGATCGTTGGACGTGTACCGTGACGATGCTCTGCCTGCAAATACCCGATGAAGCCTACGCGGCCCTCAAGCTGCCCCCCGGTCGCGCCGAGGAGGAGCTCCAGCACGAGTTTGCCGTGTTTCTCGTCAAGGAAGGACTGCTTCACCCTGCACAGGCGAGAACCGTCGCCAACATGGAGCGCGTGGAGTTTCAAGCGCTGCTGGCCCGACGCAAGGTCGAGTGGGGCGGCTCGCCCGACGACGCGCTCGATGACCTCGCGACCGCGCGCGCCGCGGTTCGCTCAGACCCCGTTTGATCGTTTCCAACACCACGCCGCTGTCGTCTTTGCTGAAGATCGGCAAGGCGCACCTGCTGCAAACGCTCTACGGCACGCTGGCGATCCCACCTGAGGTCGCCGCCGAGCTGGATCGAGCCGGACCGATCCATGAGGGGTGGCGCGCGCAGCTCGGCTTCGTTCGGGTGGCAGAGCCTTGCGAGGACGATCCAGTCATGACACTTCTGGTCACGGATCTCGAAAGCCTACGGAATTCATGGCAGCCTCCGCCATAGCGGAGTGCCCGACGATCAGTGCCGGTCGAGCGTTCCTAATTTCCGGGAGGTTCGTGCCCAAGGAAAGGGGGCAGAGCCGAATCCCAGAGCTCGTTTGCTTTGAGTATGCAAGGGCCTCCGACCCCAGGGTATCCGCTCGGCGGTCGGCCTGGTCGACGGAGGCGAGCGTTACACAAGCTCGGTCTGCGCAGAAACCGGCCCTTGAGCGCCCCATCGTGGGCGAGCCAACAGACGACCTGGCGGGCCCGGGCGATCTGCGCCCCGACAACGAACCGGCCGTGATCGAACGCCCCTACCGCTCCCCCAGGAAATCCTCCACCGACGTGACCCTGGGAACCAGCCTGCCGGACTTCCCGGGGATCATCCGCACCACCTGCCGGGTGTTTTCCGGTCCGTAGCTCACGTGGATCGGCAGATCGTTGCCGTAGACATACAGCCGGTCGAATAGGTGAGAAAGCGTCCGCAGGGCGCGTCGAGGTCGGGGACGGTCCGGGCCCGCTTCAGCTCGAAGCCGTCGATCTCCCAGCGCGCCCGCGCCAGCGTCTCGGCGAACACCCGCGGCGGCGGCCCGTAGCCCGAGAGGTCGAAGAGTCCCAAGCCCTCCAGCGCCTCCTCGAAGGCGAGCTGCTCCGGGAAGCTCGGGAATTCTTCGTTGACGAAACGGGACTTGCGGAACAGGTACGGCGGCTCGTAGTCCTCCCCGTAAGCAAAGTACTCGATGTCCTGCTCCCGGAGCTTGATCTTCACCCGCTCGACCATCCGCGGCAGCGGGCTGCCCTCGAAGTCGTCGTAGCGCATCAGGGAGAGCTTGCCCGAGCCGATGTGGATCTTCACCAGATCGGCATGCCGATAGTCGCCGTAGAGCGCCGCCGCGCAGCCGACGTAGACCCGCAGGAGCGGCGGCAGGCGCTCCACCGTCGCCGAGTGCAGCGCTGCAGACGTTCGTTCGCTGGGTGCGTCATTCGGAGACAATAGCGCTTTCCTGCTCCTGGAGGCCCTGAATGGACGATCCGACGACCGCCTACTACAGACAGAACGCCGAAGCGTTCTACGCCGACACGGTGGCGGTTGGGATGGACCCGCTCTATGAACGGTTCCTGCCCTGGATACCCGCGGGCGGACACATCCTCGATGCCGGCTGCGGCTCGGGCGCGACGCCCGGGCCTTTATCGATCGAGGGTATCGGATCACCGCTTTCGATGCGTCAACTGAGCTCGCCAGACTCGCGAGCCGGCACGCCGGGCAGGAGGTGCTGGTCATGCGCTTCGAAGACATCGATTGGCAGCGGACCTTCGACGGCATCTGGGCCTGCGCCAGCCTACTCCACGTCCCGGCTGGTCGGCTCCCCGAGGTCATGGCACGACTTGCCGGGGCGCTTAAGCCGGGCGGAACCCTCTACGCCTCCTTCAAGCACGGCCAGGGCGAGCGGGAGCACAAGGGCCGGCGATTCACCGACCTGGACGAGGCGGGTCTCGCGGCCTTCCTCGGCGAGGTGCCTGGACTCAACCCGATCGAGACCTGGGTGACCGGAGACCTGCGCCCCGGCCGGGCGGCCGAGCCCTGGCTCAACGCCCTCCTGCGGGCCGAGTGACCCCAGTGGCCGAAAGACTCGTCACGGGCGGCGATCGGGACCCATTCCTGCCCCGGCTGCTCGGCGCCCTCCGGCAGGCGAACGAGATCGACCTGGCAGTGGCCTTCGTCAAGCCGAGCGGGCTCGACATGCTCTTCGCGGCACTCTCGGACGCCATGGAGCTTCGAGGCGCCCAGCTTCGGGTGCTGACTAGCGACTACCTGGACGTGACCGACCCCAGGCGCTGCGCCAGCTCCTGCTACTCGCCGAGCGGGGTGCGGAGATCCGCCTGTTCGAGGCGGGAAACCACAGCTTCCATCTCAAGGCGTACATCTGCGTGCGCACGGACCGGGGTCGCGCGCTCTGGGGATCGGCCTTCATCGGCTCCAGCAACATCACCAAGACCGCACTCACAGACGGTCTGGAATGGAACGTCCGGGTCGATCATCCGGAGGACCCTGGCGACGCGGCCGCCCGGCACTTCGAGGAGATCCGCCAGGAATTCCAGCACCTCTTCGAGCACGAGAACGCGCGGCACCTGGACCACGACTGGATTGATGCCTACGAGCTCCGCCGCCGGGTGCAGCGGCTACCGATCCCGCGGATTTGGGACGAGCCCGACGAGCCCAAGCCGGAGCCGACCCAGGTCCAGACCGAGGCACTGGTCGCACTCGCCGCCACCCGGGCGGAGGGCTTCACGCGGGGGCTGGTGGTCATGGCCACGGGTCTCGGCAAGACCTATCTCGCCGCCTTCGACAGCGAGCGCATAGGGGCGAAGCGCGTACTCTTCGTCGCCCACCGGGAAGAGATCCTGCTGCAGGCCGAGTCGAGCTTTCAGCGCGTGCGCCCGAGCGCCCGCATCGGCCGGTACGACGCCAGCCGCAAGGACACCGATACGGACCTGGTCTTCGCCTCCGTCCAGACCCTCGGCCGCGACGAGCACCTGGCCCAGTTCGCGCCGCACCGGTTCGATTATGTGGTGGTGGACGAGTTCCACCACGCCGCCGCCCCTACCTACCGCGGACTCCTCGCCCACTTCAAGCCTCGCTTCCTGCTCGGGCTCACCGCCACCCCGGAGCGCACCGATCAGTCGGACCTCCTGAGCCTGTGCGACGACAACCTGGTCTACACGCGGCATCTCTTCGATGGGGTTGAGCTGGGGCTCCTCTCGCCCTTCGCCTACTACGGCATCTACGACGAGACCGTGGATTACCGGGAGATCCCCTGGCGCAACGGCCGCTTCGACCCCAATGCACTCTCGGCCAGGCTCGCCACCCTCGCGCGCGCCCGCCACGCGCTCAAGCACTGGCGCGACAAGGCCCAGCAGCGCACCCTCGCCTTCTGCGTCTCCACCGCCCATGCGGACTTCATGGCCGAGCGGTTCCAGCGGGAAGGCATTCGTTGTGCCGCCGTCTATCGCGGGTCCGCCCTCGACCGAGGCGAGGCCCTGGATCGGCTCGGGCGCGGCGACCTTCAGGTGCTCTTCTCGGTGGACCTATTCAACGAGGGCGTGGACCTGCCGGGCATCGACACCATGATGATGCTTCGCCCCACCGAGTCAAAAATCCTTTTCCTGCAACAGCTCGGCCGGGGCCTGCGGCGCCACCCGGACAAGCAGCGTCTGGTCGTACTCGACTTCATCGGCAACCACAAGGGCTTCCTCAACAAGCCCGATGCGCTCTTCGACTGCGGCAAGCGGTACGGCGACCTCGCCGCCTTCGCCGGACGCGTGCGGGACGGCAGTCTCGCACTCCCGGCCGGCTGCTTCGCCAACTACGACCTCGCCATCGTCGATTTCCTCCTCCGGCTCAAAGGCGACGATCTCGCGGCCGACTACGAGGCGCTGAAGGAGTCGCTCGGACGGCGCCCGACCCTGGCCGAGCTTTATCGCTCCGGCGCGCGGCTCGCCGAGCTACGCCGACGCGGCACCCATTGGTGGGAGCTAGTGCACGACCGAGGCGACCTCGAGCCCGCCGAGGCCGAGTGCCTGGATCGGCATGGCGGATTCTTCAAGGAGGTGGAGAGCACGGCGATGACCAAGAGCTTCAAGGCCATCCTGCTCGAATCGCTTCTGGAGCTGGACGGCCTGCGGAATCCCCCTCGGATCGAAGATCTGGCTAACCAGGCCCTCGCGGTCTTCAGACGCCGACGCCGGTTCGTCTCGGACATCGCCGAGGACCACAGGGACATCGACTCGATTCCGCCGACGAAGTGGCTGCGCTACTGGCGCGGCAACCCCATCAAGGCATTGCTCGGCGAGAACCGCAAGGGTGCAGATCGAGTCTGGTTCGAGCTTCGGGACAGCCGCTTCGCACCCACCTTCGAGGTCACCGACACCGAGCACGCCACCTTTCAGCAAATGGTCCAGGAGCTGGTAGACTACCGGCTCGCCGCCTACGAGGCGAGGCGCTCGCCCGACGCCGACCCGTCCCAACCGGAGCCCGACACCGCCGAGCCCACGGCCACCATCATCCCGTTTCGCCGACCGGCCGCCCCGCCAGACGACTGGGAGCGCGTCCCCTACTTCCCGGATCTGCGCATTGCCTGCGGGCACTTCCGCGCCGGGCGCACCGATGTGGAATCCTTCTGCGCCGTCGCCCCTGGACATGGTCGACTCGACCCCGAGCGCCACTTCGTCGCCCGTGCCATCGGCAATTCCATGGACGGCGGCAAACGCCCGGTCCGCGACGGCGACTACTTGCTCCTGGAGCTGATCGATCCCGAATCCGCCGGCTCCGTTACCGGCGACACCCTGGTCGTCGAGCGCCAGGGATCCGGCGAGGACCAATATGTGCTGCGCACCGTCACCAAGACCCCCGACGGCCGCTACATCCTCAAGGCCGCGAACCCCGACTACCCCGACTACGCGGCGGACACCGGGATGCGCACACTGGCACGCCTGAAGGGCGTGCTGGATCCGGACGATCTACAGATCGGCGAGCCTGCCGGTTGATGTGCGAGGGCACGCCGGTCTCCTAGACCGAACCGACCGTGTTCTGTGGTCCGATTCCGGTTCCGCTTCCGGTTCGGCTTCTTGTGGCCCCGCTTTCCTGCGGATCGGGACCGGCAGCAACCGAGCGAGGGCTCAAGTCAGGCCGTGGACCGATGCTTTGCGACGGATCGGAGCGAAACCGCCTAGACTAGCGGCACGACAGTCCCATCGCCCGGGGCACCGCACAGTCTGACCGCCATCGTCTTGACACCGCCGGTGTCATTGCTGCCTACCGCGGCAGCCCCGCGATGCGAACGAAACCTGCGCGATACCCCAAGACAGCGGAGTCGAAACTGTGGAGTCCACCTACGTCGAGCACCGAAACGGCGCCTACCGGATATCGGGGACCCGAGTGTCGCTGGATTCGCTGGTATACGCCTACCTCAATGGCCAAACCGCGGAAGCCATCGCCCAGGCATTTCCCCTGCTGACCCTGGAGCAGGTTTACGGCGCACTGGCCTACTACCTCGCGCATCGGGACAGGATCGACGCCTATCTGGCCGAAGGCAGCCAGGAGCTCGAACGACTGCGCATGAACGCCCGCGACGCGGACCCAATGTTTTACTACAAGCTCGACGAAGCACGGCGCTCGGCCGCATGAGCCCGCTGCGCCCATGATTCGCTATCAGGCCGACGCCGATCTCAACCAGGGCATCGTCCTCGCCGTGGTCCGACGGCTGCCCAACATCGACTTCCAGTCCGCCCGCGAGGCACATCTGGCCGGCCTAACCGACCCCGAGGTCCTTGCCCTTGCTTCAGACCAGGGCCGAATCCTCGTCACCCACGACATGCGCACCATGCCGCGTCACTTCGCGAGCTTCATCCAAGGGCACGACAGTCCCGGCGTCATCGTCCTGCCCCAATCGATGCGACCCGCCCAGGCAGCCGACGACCTGCTGCTCATCGCTTCGATATCGGACGAGCCCGAGTGGGTGAACCGGATTCTTTTCTTGCCCTTGTGAAAGCGCCCGCTGGACTCCCCCGCGCGACTGTTCTCTGCATCCCAGTCCACCCCCTGGCGCGCGCTGGATTGTCCTTATCTTCCGGTCCCGCGACTGCGCGGCTCGGAGCGGAGATATGTAAACTGTCACCGGAACTCCGCACCGGAACTCCGAGGCGCGGCGCTCACCCGACGCCGAGCCGGCCCAACCGGAGTCCGAGACCTCCGAGCCCACCGCCATCCCGTTCCGCCGACCGGCCGCCCCGCCGCACGACTGGGAGCGCATCCCTTACTTCCCGGATCTGCGCATCGCCTGCGGGCACTTTCGTGCCGGGCGCACCGATGTGGAATCCTTCTGCGCGGTCTCCCCCGGACACGGCCGCCTCGACCCTGAGCGGCACTTCGTCGCCCGCGCCGTCGGCGACTCCATGGACGGCGGCAAGCGCCCGGTCCGCGACGGCGATTACCTGCTCCTGGAGCTGATGGACCCCGAGTCGGCCGGCTCCATCACCGGCGACACCCTGGTCGTCGAACGCCAGGGAGCCGGCGAGGACCAATACGTGCTCCGCACCGCTACCAAAACCCCGGACGGCCGCTATATCCTCAAGGCCGCCAATCCGGCCTACCCGGACTTCGAGGCGGACACGGACATGAGGACCCTGGCGCGGCTGAAGGCGGTGCTGGACTCGGACGAAGTCAGCGTCGGCCCCGAAACCGACTAAGCGTCCAAGCCATGCCGACCGACATCCTCAGGGCAACGGAACAAGAGGATCCCGGGCACCCCGCCTCGCAGATATTGCGGCGCCCCGATCGGCAGCCTACTCTTGCTCTCCGACCCCCAACCGAACGAACCGGATGAGCACTACTGTCTTACGCGAGCGGGGATTCCGCTTCCACTTCTTCTCCCGCGAGAAACCTCGGACGCACGTCCACGTTGCATGCGGCAACGGCGAGGCGAAGTTTTTGGCTGGACCCACAAATCGAGTTGGCCAGGAACATCGGCCTGACCCGAACGCAGTTGCGAGAGATCGAATCCATACTGGAGGCCCAACATGAAAACCTCTGCCGCGCGTGGCGCGACCAATTCGGGCGTTGAGGTCACCAACGTATCGAAGCACGGTTTCTGGCTGCTCGCCGACGACCGTGAGCTTTTTCTACCCTTCACTGAGCTCCCCTGGTTCAGGGAAGCGACACTGTCGGCCCTCCTCAATGTCGAGGAGCCGACTCCCGGCCACTTCTACTGGCCCGACCTGGACGTGGATCTTGGCCTGGAAACCATCGAGCACCCGGAGCGGTTTCCACTTGTTTCCTGCAAATAATCGGACGCCCGCGCCCCTGAGCAACGCTCGGCCTATGCGGCTCATGTTGCTGGTCCATTCCGCACGGAGCTATTAGGGATCCGTCCCAGGCGCACATGCAAGTTATTCGGCATTCCAGCGCACAGCACCAGGGCAAACGTCCAGTCATAATCCCGCGCCTTTTCGTTGCTGCAGCAACGACAATCTCTGAGTCTTATGCCTGGACCTTCGATGAAAACCGGTCCAGACTTGGCCCCATACTAGACGTAACCGTGGCATCTCCCCGCCGCAGGCGAGCCGCGAACCGGAAAACCTGAAGAAAGGAAGCGCATTAGCCAATCCGGGACAACCCCAATATCGTTTGCGACGAGTGGGAATCCCGATCTCGAACAGGCAAGAGCAATGAATCGCCGACACAACTTTCAAACGTTTAGCTGGTTTTACGATCTTTATACAAGAGAACTACTCGACCTTGATCCGCCGTATCAAAGACGGAGTGTCTGGAATCAGAATTTCAAGGACTATTTTATAGAAACGGTACTTCTAAATTACCCGTCACCCGCAATCTTTCTCTTCGAAGACATCGGCGAGGACGGCATGTCTCACTACCATGTGGTCGACGGAAAACAAAGACTCACAACGCTTTTCGAATTTGTCGGCAACCGATTCCCAGTCAACGAGAAGTCCGTGATTACCTCGATTCAGGGAAGGTATTTTTCAACCTTAAGCAGCGAAGAAAAAAAGGAGATCTGGGGCTATCAATTTCTGGTCGAATACATTCCTACGGCAGAAGAAGCCATCATCAACGGTATCTTCGACAGGATCAATCGCAACGTCGCCAAACTGTCTCCTCAAGAATTGAGGCACGCAAAATACGATGGCGAGTTTATAACCGAAGTCGAAAATTTGACTCAATGGATGGTGACCACGCTGCCCAACGAGTTTCCGCGAATCGCTCGGCAGTCGCGTCGACAAATGAAAGTCGTGGAGTTGGTTGCTCTGCTTGTGCTGCTGATGGAGGTAGGCCCTCGCAGCTACTCACAAATCGAGCTGGACGAAAGCTTCTCGAGCCGTGACGAAGACTGGGAACATAAAGATCTGCTCGTACTCCGCTTCAAAAGGAACATAGAAACGATGTTAGCGATTATCGATGCCGACAATCAACCGGAGGCACTAATCAATAGCCGCTTGAGGAACCAGGCGGACTTCTACTCGTTCTTTGGAGCGATAGACTTTACACTGGAGTCGGATGCACGAATCGATTACAGACGGGCCAACGCTGCCCTTTTGGATTTCGTCGGCAGGGTGGAGGACGAGAACGAGAGGAAGGACGACCGTACCCTCGCCGAGTATTACGCCGCCGCCAGATCGGCGTCCAGCGACCTAACCCCCAGAAAGACTCGGATTCGCATCCTTGCAGAGGTGCTCACCAATAGTCCGTCTGAGGATCTAGGGAGCCTCGCTGGTTTTATAGCACCTTGAGCATGCCAACTCAAACAATTGCGACCGAAATAACTGCAAGCGGTTGACTTCATCGGCTGGGCTATCTGGAGAAGCACAACCTATTTATCTGGACGCAAGTCATGATAGTGCCCGCGGCGCTTGCCCAAAAGACCGACAGCATCGAAAGATACGTCAGCTACGTATCTGATCGCGTACGAGACATACTTTCTCAGTACTGCGAAAGCCAGGGCTATGCATTCCTGGGAAGAAGAAAGCAGGCCGAGTCGTTAACCGAAAAGATAGAAAGCGGGAGATACGAGAGATGGGAGGACATTGAGGACCTGTATGCGTGCTCGCTCGTTACTCCCGGACTGGACCATGAAGAGCATGTTTTGAGTTTTCTTGAGAGTAGATTTGATCGGATTAAAGTGCGAGCACGGGGAGCTGCTCTAAAAGACCCTGCGGTTTTTCGCTTCGATGCGACTAGGTTCGTTGGACGTCTAAGAAGCGATCCGTTGAGGACTGCCGGCAGCCCAGCTCTTGAAGTTTGTTTCGAAATACAAATAAGAACAGCGTTCGAACATGCGTGGTGCGTAGCGACGCACGATTTCGCCTACAAGGCCGACGCTATAGATTGGCGCCGCAGTCGACTTGCCGCTCAAATGAAAGCGAATGTCGAGCAGCTTGACCATTTGGTCGCCTCCATGGACAGCGCAATCGAAACTATCCCACCGCAAAAATGGCCAGAATTCGAGGCCAAAGAACAGATTTTTCGCTTGTTCCAGAATCGGTTTGCCTCCGGACACTTACCGGAAGAGCTTAAACCGCATAGCTGGGGAAGGTTCTGCGACAACTATTATGCTCTTGTGCTTAGCACCGGCAAGCGCTTCTTGCGTGATCGGGAGAAAATCGACTTGGTCCAAACCAGCCTGGAAGTCGTCGACAGCGCATTACCGCCAAAAAGCGAGTTGGAGCCCCCGCGGAGCTTGACCCTCCTACAGTACTGTATCGGTCTTCTACTTGAAAACGATTTCATCGCAGATGGTAACCTTCACAGGTATCATCCGTTAGTGACCAGCGAACTCCTTACCCTTTTCCCAAAAAGCGCTTGTTTATGCGGAGTTTTCGAAATGGACGTCGCGATGTCTTAGCCGCCAGAGTAGCACGGCGTCCAGATGTTCGCCTGTGAGGATGAGCGTGGCTCAGAAGAACTTGATCGGCTAAGCCGAACATTTGTGGAGGTTGATGCGATGCGCCTGGTTACGCGAATCGTTCACGGGCGCCGCGAACTCCTTCCCCCGTAGCACCAGGGCGACGGCGAGCGACGCGGCTTCGCAAGATCTGCTCGAAAGTGATCGATACCCGCGCGAGCGAGCGGCTGCGCCGGTAGCTGTGCGATAAGCACGAAGGGCCGGGTTGAAGGGGCGAAGCAGGAGTTGATCAAGGGGACGACCGAAAGGGCGGCGCGCTGGGCAACGCAATCGCTTGGAGCGCCAGCGGCGGCAGCGCCTCGGTCGGCTGCGAGGAGAAATAGGGGACGAGGAGAAATAGGGGACGTACCCTGGGGTATCCCCACGAATTTCGCCGCCCGGGTCAGTCGGCCAGGGTCGCCGCATGGTCGTTCGCTACCCATTGATCTGGCGCCCCGATCGTCTGTAGCAGGTCTTCGAGGACGCCCTGGTAGTCTCGCAGCACGAGC
>JBGSOR010000326.1:0-9350 GCA_041738985.1 Chromatiaceae bacterium
GGCGTGACCAGCCTGGCGGAGGTGCTCAAGGTCGCGCCGATCCGGACGGATTGAAGGCGTCCGGCTAGTCGCCGCCCTTGCTTGTCCAGCCGCCGACGCCGCAGCGGCGTCCTGGACCACCCTGGGCACTGACGGCGAACGCCGGCCCCCGGCGGGTGGCCACCCCGCGCTTGATGTCTGTCCGAAGCCACGGCATCTTCCCGATATACAATGCGGACTTTCGGCCCCCACCGGCGCCCCCGGAGCGTCTCGCCCGACCCGGCTCGGATCCAGCGGGTCGTTTCCAGGCCCGAACGCAATAGGGGCCCGCTCCCCAAGTCCCGACCGTCTCGACTTCGCCTCCATCCATCCGCCATCGCTTAAGGCTGTAGAGTAATCCGACCCATGGACCTCCTGCTCCTAATCCTCTTGATCCTCCTCAACGGCGCCCTGGCCATGTCCGAGATCGCCCTGGTCACGGCCCGGCGCGCCCGCCTGACCAAGCTGGCGGACGAGGGAGACAGGGCCGCCGTCCTGGCGATCAGGCTCGGGGAGGACCCCACGCGGTTCCTCTCGGCCATCCAGATCGGGATCACCTCCATCGGCATCCTGAGCGGCATCGTGGGCGAGTCCGCCCTGGCCGTGCCGGTGGCCCGCTGGCTCGAGGCGCTGGGGCTGGCGCACGAGACGAGCGTGCTCACGGCCACCCTGCTGGTGGTGGTCGCCATCACCTACTTCGCCATTGTGGTGGGCGAGCTGGTGCCCAAGCGGCTGGGTCAGATCGACCCGGAGGGGATCGCACGCCTGGTTGCCCGGCCCATGAGTGCCCTGGCGGTCGCCACCCGCCCCTTCGTTATGTTGCTCACCTGGTCCACCGGCGCCCTACTGCGGCTGCTCGGCCAGCAGGAGCAAGGCGCACCCCGTGTCACAGAGGACGAGATCCATGCCCTGCTCCAGGAGGGGTCCGATGCGGGGGTGATCGAGCGCAGCGAGCACGATCTGGTACGCAATGTCTTCCGCCTGGACGACCGCCAGATCGGCTCGCTCATGGTGCCCCGGGGCGAGATCGCCTGGCTTGACCTGAATCTGCCCCTAGAGGAAAACCTCAAGCGCATCGCCGGCTGCTCCCACTCGCGCTTCCCGGTGGGCCGGGGTGGGCTGGACGACATCGTCGGCGTGGCAGCCATGAAGCAGTTGTTCGGGCAATCCCTGTCCGGGAACGGCATCGACCTGGCCGCCGGTCTGGAGGCCGCGGTCTATGTGCCCGAGTCGCTGGATGGCATCGAGCTCCTGGAGCAGTTCCGGGAGACCGGGACCCACATGGTCTTCGTCATCGACGAGTACGGAGAGCTGTTGGGCCTGGTGACTATGCAGGATGTGCTGGAGGCCGTCACCGGCGAGTTCCAGACCAACGACCCGGCAGACTCCTGGGCAGTGGCTCGGGAGGACGGCTCCTGGCTCCTGGATGGGCTGATCCCGGTACCGGAGCTCAAAGACCGGCTGGGTCTCAAGTCTGTCCCGGAAGAGGACAAGGGCCGCTACCACACGCTAAGCGGCATGATCCTATGGCTCCTGGGCCGACTGCCCCAGACCGGGGACTGGGCGGACTGGGAGGGATGGAGACTGGAGATCGTGGACATGGACGGGCGGCGAATCGACAAGGTCCTCGCCTCCCGCGTGGCGGACGGCGAGTCCGCCCAGACCCCCGAGGAGGGCACCGAGCCCAAGCCCGAGACCGACGGCGACACCGATGCGGAGGCTCTTCCGGAGATCCCCGCCCGGACCCCAGGCGCGGGCTGAATCGCACCGAGCAACTGGAGTCCCCATGGCCCGCGACTTCCGTATCCCCCGAGCCTACAAGACCCTGCTCGCCATCGCCGCCGTGGTGGGCCCCATCTACTGGCTGCTGGCCACCCCGGACGGCCAGCGGCGCACGGACATGGCCCTGATGGCCCTGCTCGGGCGTCCGGCCTTCGACGCCGCCCTGGACCGCTTCAGCCCCCGGCTCGACGAGCCGCGCCTGCGAGAGCGCTTCCCGGCCCTGGACCTGCGCTGTGCGGACACGCAGAGCCCGTTCGGCGACCGACTCTGCACCGCCGTCCTCGGCTCCTTTAACCAATACCCGGCCCAGGGGTTGACACTCTACTTTCGGGGCGGGTCGCTCGCCGCACTCAAGGTTCTCTACCAGCCGGCCTATCACCGGGAGATCCGCGCTTGGGTCGAGCGCCGTCCGGGGCGGGTGCACGCAGACGCTGCCCCAACGGGTCCGGGCCTGGATCAGGGGGTGGCGAGCTGGCCGGTCGCGGAAGGGCTCCTGGTCATGAAGGACGGGCCGCTCGGAAGATCGGACGAGCCAGCGCTGTTCTGGCTGGGCGCGGCGCCGGAAAGCTCAGGGCACTGAAATCGATCAGCCGGTCCCGAGTCGATCGAGCAGGAGCTTGGCCGAAATAGCCAGGGAAGACAGCACCAGAACCGGCCGGATCAGGGCAGTGCCATGACGCAGCACCAGATGGGAACCGAGCCAGGCCCCCAGCGCCTGACCGCCGGCCATGGTCGCGGCCAGACCCCAGGCGATGTGCCCGCCCGGAAGAAAGACCAGCAGGGCCGCCAGGTTGCTCGCGAAATTGAGCAGCTTGCTGTGCCCGGTGGCACGGCGCAGGTTGTAGCCCAAGAGGGCCACATGGCCGATGGCGAAGAAGGTGCCGGTGCCGGGTCCGAAGAACCCGTCGTAGAAACCCACCCCCAGGCCCACCGTCAGGGCGAAGACACCGGGTCTCATGCGCTGGTGGCTGTCCAGGTCCGCGACCCGCGGGGAGAAAAGAAAATACAGGGCGAAGCCGATCAGGAGCGCAGGGATCAGCCGGGTGAGCAGGCCCGCATCCAGGTGTTGAACGGCCAGCGCCCCGGCGGCGGCACCGCTGAAGGTACAGGCCGCCGGGATGGCGGCGCTAGGGAGATCGATAGCGCCTTGCCGGGCAAAACGCAGGGTTGCGGTGCCGCTGCCGAAGACCGCTTGGGCCTTATTGGTGGCCAGGGTCTCCACGGGTCCCAGTCCGGCCCACAGGAGCGCCGGGATCGAGATCAGCCCGCCGCCACCCGCGATGGAATCCACGAACCCCGCGAGCAGGGCGGCGAGGAACAGCAGGCCGGCGATATCCAGGGATTCCACCGCTAGGCCCGCCGAACGATCCTCCAGCAGTTGTGGATGCGCGGGTTGCGGGCGAAGTCCTTGGGCAGTGTCTGGGCACCGATGTCCTGGATCTCCAGCTCCGGTAGGGCCTCGAAGTCCATCCGGAAGCGTCTCAGGTTGTTCGAGAAGATGAGCACCCCGTCCGGCTCCAGCAACCGGGCCGTGGCACGAATCAAGTCGGCATGGTCCCGCTGAATATCGAGGGTGCCCTCCATACGCTTGGAGGCGGAGAAGGTTGGGGGATCGAGGAAGATCAGGCCGAACTGGCGCCGGCCCTCCATCCGGGCCAGCCAGTCCAGACAATCGGCCTGAATCAGCTCGTGCTCGCGGCCGGCGATGCCGTTCAGCTCCAGGTTCCGGCGCGCCCAGTCCAAGTAGGTCCGGGACATATCGACCGTGACGGTGCTCGCCGCTCCGCCCCGCGCGGCATAGACGGTCGCGGTACCGGTGTAGGCGAAGAGGTTCAGGAAGCGCTTGCCGGCGGCCAGCTCGCCCACCAGGCGGCGGGTGTCCCGGTGGTCCAGAAAGAGTCCGGTATCCAGATAGTCCTCGAAGTTGACCAGGAACCCGTGTCCGCCCTCCGAGACCTCGTGGAAGCGCCCGCTTTCTCCTTGGCGCTCGTATTGGCGCGCGCCCTTCTGCTGACGCCGGACTTTGAGGAAGAGCTGCGTATCCGGGATCTCCAGCACCTCCGGGATCACGCTCAGGGCCTCCCGCAGCCGGCGGCGCGCCCGGGCCGGGTCCACCGTGGCCGGCGCCGCGTATTCCTGGACCACGACCCAGCGTCGCTCCCCCTCGTAGATGTCCAGCGCGAGCGCGTACTCCGGCAAATCTGCATCGTAGAGCCGATAGCAGGAGATCCCGCCGGCTTCCCGCCAGCGGCGCAGCGCTTTGAGGTTCTTTTCCAGCCGGTTAGCGAGCATCGCCGCGCCCTCCCCGCGCTGCTCGGGCCCCAGGGGCCGTGGCCGATTGGAAACGAAAAATTGGGGGTCGACCCGAAAGTGCAGCAGCCGGCACTCGATGGGGCCGTTATAGAGTGCGTGCATGCGCTGGGCGCGCAGCCCCATGTGTTTGCCGAGCTCCGGATCCCCGGTGAAGACGGATGCGCTCCAGCCCTCGAAGCGCTCCTTGAGCACGCGGCCCAAACGACCGTAGAGCCCCGACAGATCCGTGCCTGCACCCAATCGCTCCCCATAAGGCGGATTCACGACCACGAGCCCCCGGTCCTCGTGCCGACCGGGATGGCAATCCTCGAGCTCCCGGCGCTCGAAGTGAACCCGCCCGGCCAGGCCCGCCCGCGCCAGGTTGGCGAGGGCAACCCGGATGGCGGCCGGGTTCTCGTCGTAGCCACGGATCGAGCCGAGTCGATGGAGCCCCGCGTTGCGGCGAATCTCCGCCTCCGCTAGCAGCCGATCCCAGACCGCCGGGTCATGACCGGACCAGCCCTGGAAACCGAAACGCGGGGTGAGGAGACCAGGGGCGATATCTGCGGCCATGAGTGCCCCTTCGATCGGGAGGGTTCCGGAGCCGCACATGGGGTCCAGGAGCGCCCCGCCCTGGGCCGCGATGCCGGGCCAGCCGGCGCGTAGCAGGATAGCGGCCGCCAGGTTCTCCTTGAGCGGGGCGGCGGAGCCCTCCTCCCGGTAGCCGCGACGGTGCAGGGAGGCCCCGGAGAGGTCCAAGGCAAGGGTCGCTACCTCCCGATGGACGTAGCAGTGGATCAGGAGATCCGGTCGCTCCGTGTCCACGTCGGGCCGCCGGCCCAGACGGCGGGTGAAGCGGTCGGCAATGGCGTCCTTAACCTTTAGGGTGGCGTACTGGCTATTGCTCGCCCCGGCCAGGCTCCCGTCGAAGCCCACGGCAAAGGTGCGCGAGAGGTCCAGGTGGTCCTCCCAAGGAATCTCCAGGACACCGGCGTAGAGGCAGTCCGGTCCGGTGGCGGGGATCTGGCCCAGCGGCAGTAGGATGCGATTGGCTACCCGGGACCACAGACAGGCCCGATAGCCGTCCTCCAGGGTCCCTTCGAAGCGCGCCCCGCCCCGGGACTCCACGGCACCCCGCATACCGAGCCGATCCAGCTCCTCCGCGAGCAGGCTGCCCATGTGCTTCGGGGCGGTGGCGAAAAAGCTGTAGTTGGACATGGGATAGCGGCGAACCGGCCGGAGACCGGCCCGGCTCACTCGCGCCGCTTCAACAGCTCCGCAAGTCCCTCCAGACCCTTGTGGGTGGTTTGGCTGCCGCCCCCCGGGACCTTGCCCCCGCGCCCGGCGGCGAGTCCGGCCAGGTGCTCCTCGTACTTCTGATGCTCGTTGTCGTGGCAGTAGAGACAGAGCAGCTCCCAGTTGCTGCCGTCCGGAGGGTTGTTGTCGTGGTTCATGTCCTTGTGGTGAACGGTGAGCTCCCGCAGGTTGGTGCGGTCGAAGGCGCGCCCGCACCGCCCGCAGACCCAGGCATAGAGCTTGAGCGTCTGCTCCCGGTAACCGGCAGCCCGGTCGTCGCTGGCCTTGCGGGCATCGGCCACCACCTGATCGAGCTTGGCGGTGTCGATGGGTTTGCCGGTCTTGCCGTGGCGGGGCGGATTGCTGGGAGTCATGTCTGGCCTCGATTGCAGTAGCGCACCGCTCCATGCTAGCGAGGATCGACCAGCGGGTCGACCCGAGCTGTCGAATCGCTGACAGCCGCGTTCAGGCGCCTTTCAGACACCGCTCCTTAGAATCCTGGCACGTCCGGACATCGGCCCGAGAGGGCTGAGCCGGCTCGACATCCATCGACCTTACGCCGCCTTCGTGTGCGCCCATGCGCCGTTGTCGAAGGCGCGCAACCAGGAGACCGTGCCCATGCGTACCGCCCCGCGCCTCGTTCACGCCGCAACCCTTGTCTTGTCAGGTTGCGCTTCCGCGCCCCCCGATACGTCCCACACGGGGGGATTCGTGATCACATCGAATCCAGCGGGAGCCTACGTCCTGGTACGCGACTGCCGCACCTGTGCGGACCGATCGATCGCAAAGACCCCGTACCTCAGCCGCGAACCCGCTGACGAGCTGAGAGGCAAGTACGTCCATGTAACACTCGACGGTTACGCCCCCGGCCCGATCCGCCACCTCCGCGATGCCTCCGGACTGCCGACCGAGCGCATCCACCACGATCTCGTGCCTGCCCCAGGGCATGCCGTTTCGGCGCAAGAGCTGCCGACGGAAAGCGCGCCGAGCCGGATACTGGTTTCATCCGCAGAGCTCAGGCCGCGGTACCGGTCGGCGATCTCGGGAGAGCACGCCGTCTACGAGGCTTTATCCCCGGACTCGCAGCTCCTCGTCGTGACCATCCGTCACGCGCTGACGCAGGAAGAGATACAAGCCGCCCGGATGGAAGGCGATCCCGCGCTGCCCAACGACACCCGGCTTCTCGGTCCGGCAGACGGACAGCAGCGCACGCCCATCCTGACTCGGAGTCGTCTCGCGGATGACGGGCTCACCCTGGAGCACGTCTTCTCGGTTACGAGCGACCGCGCCGGACCCTATCGCCTGTGGATGGACGGACACAGCTACCCGCTCGACCCCGCGACGCCAGCAAGCGAAGGGGCTGTCATCGGGTCCCTCCGGCGCGGGACCGAGCTTGCACGGCTGGCGCCCAGCTCCGCTCCCCCCGCCTCGGCCGCTTCCGGGCGGTACCGGCGACTACGGGATGATGTCGGTGACGCGCCAGTCCGTCCCCTCGAGTGACAGACGCACATGGGTCGGTGCCCGGCCCAGGTCCCCGATCCGGATCAGGAAGCGGTTGTAGGATTCGAAAAAGGCGTAATCGACCCCGGCCAGCAGGTAGGGCGGCGTCTGGTTGGTAGCCCGCACCGTCGCCTCCCGGAGCGTGTCGCGCACCCACTCCAGGGTGATCGCCTGGTCCAGGGCCGAGTCCCCGAGACGCTCCAGGTTCTGGCGGATCCAGCCGAGCGCGGTACCGGGGTCGGCGGGGGGCAGGATCTGCCCCGCCCCGGCAACGACCCGGGACTTGTAGTTGGCCCGGATGGCCGGCAGATCCACGAGGGGCGCGAGATCCGCCGTTTCGTCCTTGCTGAGCGCGTCGTCCAGACGGAACACAGAGTAATAAGGCCAGACGCCGAAGGCGATCAGGGCGAACACCACCAGATAACCGATGAACCGCATCGCGAGCTCCTGCCGGGGTTAACGAGTCGTCGAATTCTAGCGCGAAGCCAGGGCTCGCTATAATCCTTAAGAAGACTGACCACTGCTCGGAGGCGATCGTGGACGAGTTGACGCAGAACATTGCCTTGATCCTCGGTGCCAGCTGGGCGAGCGGCATCAACCTCTATGCGGCGGTCCTGGTACTCGGGCTCATGGGGGCTTCCGGGGCCGTGGACCTCCCGCCCGGCCTCGATCTACTCACGGAGCCTCCGGTGCTGATCGCTGCCGCGGCCATGTTCCTCGCCGAGTTCTTCGCGGACAAGATCCCGGGGGTGGACACCGCCTGGGACGGGATCCACACATTCATCCGCATCCCGGCTGGCGCCCTGATGGCGATGGGCGCGGCGGGTGACCTGGGTGCGGCGGGAGACCTGGCGATGGCCCTGGTGGGGGGTAGCGTGGCAGCGGCGTCCCACGCGGCCAAGTCCGGGACCAGGGTCCTCATCAACACCTCCCCGGAGCCTTTCTCCAACTGGGCTGCCTCCATCGCCGAGGACATCGGGGTGATCGGGGGGCTGCTGCTTGCCCTCAAGCACCCAGCGGTCTTCTTAGTAGCCCTGGCCATCTTCTTCCTGCTCCTGATCTGGCTGTTGCCCAAATTATGGAAGGGGATCAAGCGGGTCTTCGGCGCCATCGGGCGGCTCTTCGGCGCGGGTAAGGGCGAGCCGGAGCCCGCGCTGCTGGAGCATCAGCGACCTCCCATGTCCCTGACCGGCTCAGGGCCCGCGCTCCTGGATGCCCCCCCCACTGACCCGGGCCCCGGCTCGGAGCGGCGGCACTAACCACGTGACCCGGAGCGACACCGCATCGCCGCACGGCGGCAAGGACCCTACCGCAGGGCTTGAAACCTATCTGGTGGGCGGTGCGGTACGCGACCGGCTTCTGGGACATCCGGTGCTGGAGCGGGACTTCGTCGTCGTGGGCGCGACCGCCGAGGACCTGATCCGCCGGGGCTTCCAGCAGGTGGGCCGCGACTTCCCGGTCTTCCTGCACCCAATCTCCAAGGACGAGTACGCCCTGGCCCGAACCGAGCGCAAGACCGCCCCGGGTTATCGCGGATTCGCGGTCCACGCGGATGCGGGCGTGACCCTGGAAGAGGATCTGCTACGTCGGGACCTCACCATCAATGCCCTGGCCGAGTCGCCGGACGGGACCCTCATGGACCCCTTCGGCGGACTCAAGGATCTCGAACACCGGGTGCTGCGACACGTCTCGCCCGCCTTCGCCGAGGACCCCGTGCGCATCCTGCGGGTGGCGCGCTTCGCTGCCCGTTTCGCCAACCTGGGTTTCCGGGTGGCGTACGAGACCCTGGGGCTCATGCGCGACATGGTCGCCGCTGGCGAGGTCGACGCCCTGGTCCCGGAGCGGGTCTGGGCCGAGCTCGCCAAGGCGCTGAGCGAAGCCCGACCCTCGCCCTTCTTCGAGGTCCTGCGGGCGTGCGGGGCACTGGCCCGCCTGATACCGGAGCTGGACCGGCTCTGGGGTGTGCCCCAACCGATGAAATGGCACCCGGAGATCGACACCGGCGTCCATGCCATGATGGTGACCGACATGGCCGCCCGGATCTCCCCGGAGCTTGAGGTGCGCTTCGCCGCCCTGTGCCACGATCTCGGCAAGGGCACCACCCCGGCAGACGTCCTGCCCAGCCACTGGGGCCACGAGGAGCGCAGCGTCGCCCTGCTGGAGGCCCTGTGCGATCGCTTCCGAGTGCCCAACCGGAGCCGGGAGCTGGCCCGCATCGTTGCCCGCTATCACGGTCTCGTCCACAAAGTCGACGAGCTGCGCCCGGCGACGATCCTGAATCTGTTAGAGGGGGTGGACGCCTTTCGGCGCCCGGAGCGCTTCCGCCAGATGCTTCTGGCCTGCGAGGCCGATTTCCTCGGGCGTACCGGCTACGCGGATCGCCCCTACCCCCAGGGCGAGATCCTGCGCCGGGTGCAGGAAGCAGGGGCCGCGGTCGACGCCGGGGCCATCGCCGCCGCGGC
>JBGSOR010000401.1:0-31379 GCA_041738985.1 Chromatiaceae bacterium
ACCGGGCGGCGGAGCGCTACGCGGCCTTTCGGGAACCGCTGGACCGGCTGTGGGAGCTGTGGCTTGGGCTCGGCCGGCGGCCGGAGCCGAGCGAAGTGGCGGACCTGGTGGCCCTGACCAAGGGCTTCGGCTCCTTGCCCAAGGCGTTGCGGTTTCTCGCCGAGCGGCATAACCCGGAGGAGCTGGAGTCTGCCGCGGCCGGACGCCTGGCGGATCTCAACGTCTATCTAGCCCTGACCCAGTTCGAGCGCCGCCGCGCCTATCGGCACCTGGAACCCGGCCTGCAGCGGGACATCAAGGCGTTCTTCGGCGACTACGGCGCGGCCCAGATGGAGGCGCGGGAGCTGCTGTTCCGCATCGGCGACACCCAGGTCATCGCGGATGCCTGCCGTACCGCCGCCGAGCATGGGCTCGGCTGGCTGGAGCCGGGCGAATCGCCCCAGCTGCATACCAGCCTCATCGCGCACTTACCGCCCGTGCTGCGGGTCTATGTCGGCTGCGCGGCCGTACTCTACGGCGTCTGCGCCACGCGGATTTGGTAAAGATCCACGTCGGCTCCGGCAAGCTGAGCCTGATGCGCTGCGACGACTTCGCCGGCCGCGCCCTGCCGCGGATGGTCGATCGGGTGAAGATCAAGCTGCGCGAGCAGGACATCGACTGGTTCGCCTACGGGGATGGCACCGCTTATCCGCCGCCCTACCTGTTCCGCAAGTCGCGCTATGTGAACGAGGAGTTTCCCGGCTACGCCGAGCAGCTGGCCTTCGAGGAGGCGTTGGACGCCCTAGGTCTCTTCGATTGTCTCGAAATCGTCTTGGCGATTGGGCGTTGAGGTTGGATTTCTGCCCGCGTCGCCGCTGGGGAGTTGGCCTATAGTTGCGCAGCGAAAGAAACAGGTACGTACGATTGGCACTGGCACTCTCGCCGATGCACGGAATAGCCTGAAGGCGGCGTTGGATCTTACGATCGCTCGGCAGCTCGATAGAGACGCTGCGCCTGCTCGACTCTTCGGCCCAAGTCGTCCAGCTTGTGCGCTCGTTCAGCTCAAAGCTCGTGTCCGTTTCCTTTGGAGGTCCGGAATGTCCGTCCACATAACCGATCGGCATACCGCCGTTCCGACAATACGGGATCGGGAGCGGCTGGGAGGGAGCGGACCAAGCCAAGAGCTTCGCCGATCCGCCCTGCCGACCAGTACCTCGATGCGCGGACGTCCGCCCTTTTTTTGCACGCCATGCGTTTGACAGCGGAGCAAATTCAGGCCATTCGCGACAGCGTCTGTGCGGCCTTGGGCAACGATGCCTCCGTCTGGCTTTTCGGCTCGCGGGTCGACGATACGCGCAGGGGAGGGGACATCGATTTGTTGGTCCGGCCGCCGCCGGAGCTGGGGGCTGACCCCGAGCAGGCCTTTCTGGCCAAGCTGCGGCTGCTTGCCGAGCTGAAGCGGCGACTGGGGGAGCGCAAAGTGGACGTTATCTTCGAGACTCCCCTTGACAGCCGTTCGATCGTTCTTATCGCTCGTCAGACCGGGATTCCGCTATGAGGACGCCGAGCCTGCTGGCCCTCAACCATAGCCTCTCGCTCTGTCGGGCGCATCGCGAAGCGCTCGAAGACGCGCTCGGCGACATGAAGACCATCGAGTTTCCGGATCTCGACACGGCGGGCGACAGGCCTTCCGGCTAAGCCATCGAGTCCGGCGCGGACAGCGCGCAGGGTTGAGGGCGGCGGCTGGTCCTGGGCCGTCCGAGTCAGTCCAATCCCAACCGGCACTGAACCTTCTGCCACAGACGGGCGACCGCCGCGGACATGGCGCCGCAGTCCGCATCGACGACGGTGCGCCCTGCCACCAAGGCTCGATTGACCGCGGGGTCGAACGGGAGCTCTGCCATGACCTCGATCCCGCTGTCCGCGAACCAGGCGCGGATCTGTCGGCTGTTCTCGAGGTCCAGGTCGTGCTGGTTGATGCAGACCGCGAGCGGGATGGCGAACCGCGCGCACAGACCGGCGACCCGTTGCAGGTCGTGAATCCCGGCCGGCGTCGGCTCGGTAACGGCCGGGACCAGGTCTGCCCCCGCGATGGACGCGTTGACCGGACGGCCGATGCCGGGCGGACCGTCGTTGAGGATCAGGCTGGCCCTTTCTTCCTCCGCCAGCCGCCGCAGAGGGTGCAGGAGGCCGGATCGATCTGGGGCAACGCGCGGTGACCGGGGTGTTCCCGCGGATCGCCGGACGAAGAAAGAGGTGGCCGTTGGGCGTCTCCACGTCGCAGTCGAGTCCTCGAGTCGCCGAGGACTGCCGCGGCCTTGGGTCCGCAGCGCCCGGTGCAGGACCTCGACGCCTCGGTCAAGAATCCACTGGTCGGCCTGGGCCCCGGCGCCGCCTGCCGCTTCCAGGAAGGGATTGGGAATGGCGTCCAGGACACCTGAGTCGGTATCCAGAATCGCGAGATAGGCGCAGCGCCCGAAGCGGGGATCGATTGCCGGATCCAGGTCCGGGCATTAAAACGCACATATGTGCATTGCCGCATTGACGAATGTCAGGGTGGGCTGCTCGGTTAAGCGCCCAGAATACCGTGCATAAGACTCGGCAGCCGGGTGCCGACCGGCACACTAGAGCCTTTTCCGGACGCCGCGCGACTCGGGGATACGGAAGCCAGGAGGCATCCGATTCCTTGGCTGCTCAGGCGGGGACCAGGCGAGCCAGCAGGCCGGAGTCGAGCCCTTTTCAAACCCTTGGTGCAGGAGACAAGCAGCCATGAACGACGAACGCGTAAACAGGTCGAGACGACGAGTCCTTACGGGGGCCACGACCCTGATCGGTGCGGTCGGCGTCGGCTACGCCCTCGTCCCGTTCGTGGCCTCCCTGAATCCGAGCGCGCTGGCGAGGGCCGCTGGCGCGCCGGTCGAGGTGGATATCGCGAAGCTGGAGCCGGGCGCACTGCTGCGCGTCAAGTGGCGCGGGCAGCCTGTCTGGATCGTGCATCGCACGCCCGAGATGCTCGCCGCGTTGGCGCAGACCGAACCGAAGCTGGTCGACCCGGCGTCGGAGGTTCCACAGCAGCCACAGTACTGCCGCAACCCGACCCGCTCGATCGAGCCGCGGTACTTGGTCGCCATCGGTATCTGCACCCACCTGGGATGTGCGCCGACCTACCGGCCGGAGCTCGCCCCGGACGATCTTGGCGCGGACTGGAAGGGCGGCTTCTTCTGTCCCTGCCACGGCTCAAGGTTCGATCTGGCGGCGCGGGTCTTCAAGAACGTACCGGCCCCCACCAACCTGGTCATACCGAAGCACATGTACCTGAACGAGCATACGCTCTTGATCGGCGAGGACGGCGGCACGGTCTAGGCGCGATCAGGCCGCCGAGTGGGGTGCCTCTACGGAGCAGACACCGGTGGCGACCGAGCCGCATATGAGGATCCTATTCGACAGCTATCCGAGTGCACCGGGATTGACGAGCCCCTGGGGTTTGCGGCGCTGATTCGGGTGTAGGGCCGCACTATCACAAACTCGTCGATGGAGCGTCCGTTGCTCATCGGGTAATACACCATTGCACGCGAGACCCCGTCCTGGTCGACGATGAAGGTGGCCCACAGCGCCGAATGGATCTCTGCGGCTTCGATCCGGGTCCCGTTGCCCAGAATCGAGGCTAGCAATAGACGGACCTCGCGAGACCTGGCTAATCGTTTTTGCCGGTGGTGCGCATCGCTCGTGTCTATTGCGAATTCGCAATCCAGAAAAACCCAAGGTTTCGGTGGCGATTTTTGTCAATGCACCGAATCGACGTGGACCTTAAACTAGCGCGCAACCCGTCGAGAACCCGGACCTTTCCGGTGCCGCGCCAACGCGATGCCGGGGTGCGTCTTGGTCTGCATCTATAAGGAGCGCGAGATTGTCCATTCGATACGTTGTTAGCCGGAGACGAGAGCCGAGCGCATTAGGCGACTCGCCGCTCTGGCCCTGGGTACCCGTCCTCTTGACCGCAGTCGTGCTCGGCGGGCTGCTGCTCGCCGCGCCGGCTCCGGCTCAACGAAGTGCGGCCATGGAGACGCCAGTCGCATGACGAGCCAACCTACTAGCCGCCTGGCCAATTTCCCGATTTCTTTCTTCGCGATGGTCATGGGGATGTCCGGTCTGGCGATCGGCTGGGAAAAGGCCCAGCACATTCTCGGGCTGGACCTGGGGATCACGCCCTGGCTGGTCGGTACGGCCTCGCTGCTATTCGCCGTCTTGGCCCTGACCTATGCAAGCAAGCTGGCGCTTTATCGTCAGGCCGTATTGGGCGAGCTGCGGCACCCGGTCAAGCTCAATTTCTTCCCGACGATCTCCATCAGCCTGCTGCTGCTTGCCATCGCCTTCCTGCCACTGGCGCCAGGTGTGGCACGTGTACTATGGCTGGCCGGGGCTAGCCTCCATCTGGGCTTCATGCTCTACGTGGTAAACGTCTGGATGCACCACGAGCACATGCAGGTGCAGCACATGAACCCCGCTTGGTTTATCCCAGCGGTTGGGAATGTGCTGGTGCCGGTGGCCGGCGTGCCTCTGGGGTATCTGGACGTCTCCTGGTTCTTCTTCAGCGTGGGTATCCTATTCTGGAACATGCTGATGACGATCATCTTCTACCGGGTGCTATTCCACGATCCCATCGACGAGCGCCTGATGCCGACGCTCTTCATCCTGATCGCTCCGCCAGCCGTCGGTTTCATCGCCTACAGCCGGCTGGTGCCCGATCTCGATACCTTCGGCCGGATCCTCTATTTCAGCGGCC
This sequence comes from Chromatiaceae bacterium, assembly GCA_041738985.1. Lineage (GTDB taxonomy): Bacteria > Pseudomonadota > Gammaproteobacteria > Chromatiales > Chromatiaceae > Thiodictyon. Next base: position 4,763 of record JBGSOR010000401.1, read on the forward strand.
TTTTTCTAACGCTGCTGCTGTTCACCCAAGCGGGCCGCTTCATACAGCTGCGTTTCTTTCTTTCCTGGTGGGCCTATTCGTTCCCGCTGGCGGCGATCAGCATCGCGAGTCTCGTGATGTTCGAGCGCTCGGGGTCCGATCTCTATCGGTATCTCGGACTCGGTCTGCTGACCATGCTCACCGGAATCGTCGCCTTCCTCCTGGTCCGCACGGGGATTTCCGTCTGGCGCCGCGGCATCTGCCTGCCGGGCCATTAAGTCGTACGGGAGGTACCATGTCCGACCCCACACCTGCGCGCGCATTACGGGCCTTACTGGCTCCGCTCGCTTTGGCCGTCTTGTTCGGCTCCGGTTTGCTGCTTGCCTATAGCGTGGACCCGCCGCGGCGGAACGCACCGACCGAGCCGCGGACGGCACAAGAGCCGGCCGCAACACCTGCCCCACAAGGGGTCCATGGCGGTGAGTCCGGTACCGACGACGCGCGCTTGGCCGAAGCCCAGCAGCGGATCCAGGGTCTGGAGCAGGCCATCGATGCACTGGAGGCGTCACAGGCAGCGGCTTTGGACAAGGCGCGCGAGGAAGCGGGCGAGACCGTGGCCGAGTTGCAGCGGCAGCTTCGGGAGGCGCTCGCGCAGGCCGCGCGGTCGGCCCCCAAATCGCGGAGCTTAGCCGAGCAGCTGGGCCGGGACTACGCGGCGCTCGGCGCCTGCTACTCCGAGCGCGGAATTCTGGTGACGCTCGGGGATTCCGATCTGCGCTTTGCCCCCGGGCAAGGGTCGCTCTCGAATCCAGCCCCGATGGCGCTGGACACCCTCGCCGAGCTCATGAAGCGCGATTCGGGGCTCCGGGCCCTGGTGGAGGGGCACACCGATAGCCAAGGGAATGCCGAAAAGAACCTCGCCTTGTCCAACCAGCGAGCGGAGTCGGTCAGGCAGGCATTGATTCGCCGAGGTGTCGAGCCCGAGCGTGTGCAGGCCGAGGGACTGGGAGAGGCCAACCCGGTCGCCACGAATGCGAGCGAGGCCGGACGCAGCCGCAATCGCCGGGTCGAGATCCGCCTGAGCGAATCGCCGAGCGAGGTTTGAACCGGCCTCGGGCGTCCATCGGCATCTGCGGATCGAGGGCGCTCAGCTGGGCGTTGTCGCGCCGTGCGGTCTGACCCCGCAGGCCCGATTGGCGGGGACCGCGATGTCCATGAGGCGCGGATTGTCCAGCTTAAGTCCGTTCATGAGGGCCACGTACTCCGCCTTGTCCTGCACTTGGAGACGGGGGTTGAAACGCCGCTCCTCGGCGATGGTGCTGACCGTCATGCCGTTGTAGTCGTGGGCCGGATAGACCAGGGTCCGGTCGGGCAGGCGAAGGAGTTTGCCGAACAGGCTCTCGAACTGAGCGGCCGGGTCGCCGTTCTGGAAGTCAGTTCGGCCGGTGCCGCGGACTAGCAGGGTATCGCCGGTGAAGACCTGGTCGGCCCCATGGCCGCGCCGCAGCAGGAAGCTGTAGCTGTCGTCCGTGTGACCCGGCGTGTAGATTGCCTCCAGCGCCAGGCTGTCGGCCCGCAGGAAATCCCCCTCGTGCACGCGCCAGGAGACGCACTCCGCCCGGCTCTGCTCGCCCATGGCCGTCACGCAGTCGGTACGGTCGCGCAGCTCGCCCAGGCCCGTCACGTGGTCGGCATGGATATGCGTGTCTACGGCGAGCACCAGCCTCAGGTCGAGCTGCTCGATCAGGCCCAGGTATTGGTCCACCCGCTCGACCACCGGGTCGACCAGTAGTGCCTCGCCGCCGGTGCCGTCGGCGAGGAGATAGGTGTAGGTGGATGACTCCCGGTCGAAGAGCTGTCGGAAGATCATGTCGTGCCTCTGGTCGAGTGCCTATTCAAGCCTATCGGCGGGAGATTGGGGTCGGAGACCGGGTTTTCAGCCGAATCCGACTCCCAGTCGCTGCCTAGACCGCCAGCCGCTGGTGCAGCCGCTCGTCCCAGTCGGAGGTTAGCGAACGGAAGATCCAGTTTTGGCTGCGCCGCAGGTGCCGGTAGGCGGCCTTGAGGTCCAGGATGAGGGTGATGCGGCGGCTGCGGCAATTCAGCTCGCCGTGATCGTGCGTCGCCACCGGGGCAAAGCCCATCACCCGGGTATGAAATCCGTAGGGGCTATGGGGGTCGTCCTCGAAGACGTCCGTAATGTAATGGGTGAAGCCCCGTTCCACCGTCTCCCGGGTCGCGGCGCGCATTAGTGCGACTGCGATGAGCAGGTTGCGCCGGCAGCGCGGGATGATGGCAAAGCGCCCGATTTCCGCGATGCGGTTGGTCGAGAGGAAGCGATCCACGTCCAACTCGCGATCCAGCAGGGTGACGTCGTAGGCGCGGTACTGGGCGACCGGCGGCTCGTAGTAGATGCGCAGCACCCCGGCCGGCTCCGATCCGCGATAGGCGACGAACCAAGAAACCTGGGGGCTTGCGAGGTCGGCGTCCGATAGCTGGGATTCGGCTCGCTCCACCCAGCCCTTTTCGTCCCGATACGTCGCTCCCAGGACCGCGAGCGCATCGCGGCGAGTCTGGGCGTCGCCGACGCGAATGACCTTAGGCTTCTTCAGCATGCGTGGCTCCTGGGCCGATTGCCCGGGGTTCGGTGGCTAAGAACGGGGGTCCGAGCGGCACGGCCGGGGACTGGGGCGAGGCGGCGGCCGACCAGGTCTTGCCGCAGAGCGAAGCGATGGCGGTCATGATCTCGCCGTGCCAGGCGCGAACGGCCATGACCGACATCGTGCCGCCTGCCGCTTCGGCTTGCTCGGAGGGTGGGCTTAGCGGCGCACCGATATGGATGCTCATGGGCAGGCCCGAGTCGCCGCGGTCGCGGCCAGACGGATTGCCGATGAAGCGAATGCCTACCGGGAGCACGGGCGCACCCGTTTCCAGGGATAGGCGCGCCGCGCCGAAGCGTCCGCGCAACAATCGGCGAGGGTCGCGGTTGACGGTGCCCTCAGGAAACAGGCCGACCGAGCCGCCAGCCATGAGTCGTGCCCGAGCTTGCTCCAAGGCCGGGGTCTCGCGGGAGAAACGCGGCTTGAGCCGGTTCAGCCAGCGGGGGCGGGCGTCCTTGCGGGTCACCGTGATGGCCCCGGTTCCCGCGTAGAGGTAATTCACTCCGGGGATCAGGCGGAAGTTCCAGTCCGCCAGGAAATGCACGGGGCGTCCGCCGCGCGCCAGCATCAGGGCGACGGTCAGGTAGACGGTCTCCCGGCGAGAGCCGTGGTTGGCCACGAGGACGAAGGGGTCGCGCGCCGGCAGTACCCGCTCCCAGTGCTCGATGGCGCGCACCTGTCGTCGTGTCATGAATGCCGCGGTGCGTAGGATGGCGCGATCGAAGGGGCTCGCTAAGGCGCCGAGCGGCCAACGCCATAGCTCGCCCAGACCCAACGACTGCCAGTCTGGCAGGTCCGTATGCGTTGCGGGGTTCCGGGTGGTTGGCATCGGAGGAGCCGGAGGGCGGCGGGCACTCGACGGCCCAAAGCCTAGATGCTCGCACGGCGGCGTTGCAGTACCGCGACCTTGGCATTGCAGGATGACGAACGGGCCATGAGCTCGCGGGTCATGCGGGGTCATGTGCCGCCGACACAATTCCGCCATTGTTTCGCAAAGAAGGTGCAACGCGCCGCGGCTATCCTGGGGTCCCGACTTGCGACTCGGACGGCCCCGCATCTTCCCAGGGCGTCGGTGTCTCATGCCTCGGATGGGCGGTCGTCTCCGGCATGACGGCGACCGGAATGCGGCGGCTGAGTCCCCGGCCGCTGCCCTCGATGAAACCTTCAGTCTCTCGTTAGGCTTCGCACGAAGGAGCGACCGATGCGCGCGCCCCCGCTGGCAGTCCGCGGAGGCTCCTGGACCCCTGAACCCTACGGTCGGGGTCGGGTGCCATGAAAACCGTCGATCTGATCTGGTTCAATGCCGGCGGCGGTCACCGTGCCGCGGCGCAGGCACTGGAGCAGGCAATACGCGACCAGGGCCGGCCCTGGCGCGTGCGCAAGGTCAATCTGACCGAGGTGCTGGACCCGACGGGACTCTTCCGACGCCTGACCGGGATCGAGCCCGAGGACATCTACAACAAGCGCTTGGCCAGCGGCTTTACGTTGGGTCTGACGCAAGAGCTCAAGCTGTTGCAGGGCGCGATTCGCTGGGCCCACGCCAGCCTGGTGCAAAGGCTGGAGGCCCATTGGCGGCGTACCCGGCCTGACCTCGTCGTTTCCCTGATCCCCAACTTCAACCGCGCCCTACACGACGGCCTGGCGCTGGCCTGTCCGGGTGTACCTTTCGTCACCGTGCTCACCGATATGGCCGACCATCCGCCGCATTTCTGGATCGAGCCTGAGCTCGCTCAGCACCTCGTGTGCGGTACCGGGCACGCGGTCTCCCAGGCGTTGGCAGCGGGCTGTCCGCCCTGCCGGGTGCACCGTACCAGCGGCATGATTCTCAGGCCGGAGTTCTATGCGCGGACGCCGCTAGACCGCGCCGCCGAGCGGCAGCGGGTGGGGCTTGACGCCGACACCCCGACGGGCCTGGTGCTATTCGGCGGCACCGGCTCGCGGGCCATGGTGCGGATCGCCGCGCGCCTTCCCGAGACCCCCTTGATCCTGATGTGCGGCCGCAACCAAGTCCTGGCCGACGAGCTGCGCGCCCTGCCGGCAGTGGCGCCGCGGGTGGTGGTCGGCTTCACCACGGAGGTGCCGCGCTGGATGGGCATGGCCGACTTTTTCATCGGCAAGCCGGGGCCGGGTAGCCTGAGCGAGGCCGTGCATCAAGGACTGCCGGTGATCGTGACGCTCAATCCCTGGACCATGCCGCAAGAGCGGTGGAATACAGAGTGGGTGCGCACGCACGGTCTGGGCGTCGTGCATCGCAGCTTTCTGAGCGTGCGCGCGGCGGCGGACGAGATCGTGCGGCATTTGCCCGACTACCAGGCCCGGGTGCGCCGGATCGACAATCGAGCCGTCTTCGAGGTACCGCAGATCCTCGAGCGCATACTCGATCGGAGTCAGGCTCCGCTTCGCGCCGGGTATGCGGTTTCTGCAGTCAAGCTGTCGCCATCCTCGGCATGATCCGCCGGTGCGCCTGCGCGAATGCCGCGCGGATCTCGACGGGCTGGCGGCGGTCGCGGCAATTTCCTGTCGATTTCCAGTAGCAAGCCTATGAATACCGCCTTTGCAGCGATCGGCTGCGTCTTTCTCTCGGTCACGGCGCAATTCCTGATCAAGGCCGGAATGTCGAGCGTCGTCGTCAAGACGGCGCTCGCCGGGCCCGCCGGAATCCAAGCGGCCGCGACCGTCATGCTGAATCCCAAGGTCGTCGGCGGCTTGCTGCTGTATACGCTTGGAGCCATCGTCTGGCTCGGGGTCCTGGCGCGGTGGGATGTCAGCAAGGCCTATCCGCTGGAGGGTCTGGGGTTCGCGTTGGCCGTCATCGTCGGATTCTTGATCGGCGAGCAGGTGACCCCGATGCGCACCTTTGGCGTGCTGTTGATCTTCGTCGGGGTGGTCATGGTGGGTGCGAGCTGAGGATTGCACCGAGCCGGGCCCTCGCGAGCTGCGCCACGCGCCTTCGTCAACCCATCGAACCAGGCCAGGGTGTACGCATGCGGGCAAGGTTCCAGTGCCAGTCGCGCCGAGGGTGGCGCTCCTATCCGAGACCGGCAATCCGGATTGAGCGCGCTATAGCGGCAGAGCCCCGGCCCGAGCACGCCGAGCTTAACGCCGTGCCCCGCCGGTCTCCTTCTCAGAAGTCGAATTGGGCCTTCACCTTATCGCACAGATAATCCCCTATGGCGATGGCGGACGTGGCTGCCGGTGAGGGTGCGTTGCAGACGTGTAAAGAACGCCGGCTCTCCGCAAACAGAAAGTCGTGAACCAGCACTCCGTCGCGCATGACCGCCTGGGCGCGGATACCGACCGGATAAGGGAGCAGATCTGTCATCTGGAGGCTGGGGCAGTATTTGGTGACCCGCTTCAGATAGCCGGACTTGTAAACGGAATCCCGGAATTCTCTTGCACCGGACCCGAGGTTGTTCCGCGCGACCTTCCAGAATCCGGGGAATCCGAGCATCCGCAGACTGTCTTTCACATCCAGATTAAAGCGCCCATAGCCCTCGCGCTTCCAGCCCAGGACGGCATTGGGGCCGACTGTCACCGAGCCGTCGATCATCTTGGTCAGATGAACGCCCAGGAAGGGAAGGTCCGGGTCCGGGATCGGATAGATCAAGTGCTTGATCAATCGATTGTGCGTGGCGGGCAGCCGATAGTACTCGCCGCGGAAGGGTACGATTTGAAAATCGATAGGGATATCCATCATGCTCGCCAGCCGGTCGGCCATCAGCCCTCCGCAGGCGACGAGGTATTTGGTGTCGAGCTTCCCGGAGGTCGTCTCCACGCGCACCGAATCGCGGTTTTCCTTCAAGGCTCCAATTTTCGAGCCGAGGCGAATCTCGCCACCCATTCGACGAAAGAGATCCGCCATTTTTGCCGTAATCGCCTTGTAATCGGTAATCCCCGTCTCCGGCACATACAGGGCGCCTAACCCAGCGATATTCGGCTCCCGTTCGATCAGGTCGGATCCGGTCAAGCGCTGCGTCGGGATTTCGTTCTGGACGCATCTGGCTTCCAGCGCTTCCATCCGCTGATATTCGGTCGAATCGGTAGCCACAAGCAGCTTTCCGCATTGCTCGAAAGGCAATCCATGGGACCTGCAGAAATCCATGACCTGCCGGCTACCGCGTTTGCACAAAGCGGCCTTCAAGCTGCCCGGCTGATAATAAACGCCTGCGTGAATGACTCCCGAGTTTCTCCCCGTTTGGTGCTGAGCGAGGGAAGACTCCTTGTCGACGAGCAGCATGGAGGCATCGGGATAGCGCTGTTTCAATTGCCAGGCTGTCGAAACGCCGACGATGCCACCGCCGATCAGGATAAAGTCATAGGTCTTCAAAGGGGCCTCTTTGCGTGTTTAATCGGTTTGCTTAACGCGCCGGTCCTGCGGCGACTCGGGTCGTGGCCATGCCATTCTGTCCAGGTCTGGAGTCGTTCGCGAAATTCCGGGAGATCCTTGCCCGGACCGCTTGGCGCAGTCTCCCTCCAGCCAGTTTCTTGCTCATGACTCACCCTCCGTGGCGACGATGTCACCGAACCTCCGTCCTGGCGACATCGTTGCGTAGGAGTCTCTCATCATAAGCGCACATGCTTGCCTTCGGCGACTTAGCCGCCGGGGCGGCCGTTGCGTGGCTCGCTGGACTTCACGCCGCCAAGGCTGCCATGCTGAGTATCCAGATCGTCAGCGGCTTGTCGCGGATGCCTCTTACCCACGCATTTTCTTTCGATCCCAGCTACGGGTACAGCCTGAACGCCCTGTTGGCGGTGGAGCCCCCATCCGAGCCCGCTGCCTTCGCCGATTTCTGGCGCGCCCGCTATCGGCGCGCCCTGGGGGCCATACCCAATCCCCGACTGCGGCGCAGCGATTTGGGCCACCCGCGCGTTCGGGTCTATGACCTGGAATACGATTCGACCGACGGGTTTCGCATCCGTGGCTGGCTTCTGACACCGCGCGGCCCGCCGCCAAGCCGCGGTTTCGTGCTTGGCCACGGCTATGGCGGGATACTGAGTCCGCCCCTGGATCTGCCCCGGGCGGACGCGGTCTACCTGGTGCCCTGCTTCCGGGGCCTCAGCCTGAGCCGTCAGCCGCCCATCTCCGAGGATCCCTGCTGGCACGTCCTGCACGATATCCACGAGCGCGACCGTTACATCCTGGGTGGCTGCGTGGACGATGTCTGGACCGGGGTCTCGGCCCTTCTCGCGCTGTTCCCCGAGCTGGCAGGGCACATCGGTTACCTGGGCATCAGCCTGGGCGGGGGCATCGGGGCCATGGCGCTGGCATGGGATGAGCGGATCGGCCGCGGACACCTCAACGTGCCGACCTTCGGACACCATCCCCTGCGGCTCGCCTTGCCCACCACCGGCAGCGCCGATGCGGTCCAGCGCTTTTACCGCACCAACAGCCAGATCGCCGAGACCCTGGCCTACTACGACGCCGCCGTGGCCGCCAGACACATTCGCCAGCCCGTCCATGTTGCGGCGGCGCTCTTCGATCCGGCCGTTGCCCCGCCAGGCCAGTTTGCGGTCTACAACGCGATCCCAGGAGAGAAGCGCCTGCTCGTCCTCAACGCCGGACATTTCGACTATCCCGATCGCGCGCGTCAGGAGCAGGATCTGAGGAGCGAGCTGTGGGCCTTCTTGGCACCGCTCTGAGCGCATCGCAGTGCCGAAAGCAGGGCGTCGACCTGGCGTTGCGGATGCGTCATCGGCCCGCAACCTTAGGGTATTAGGATAGCGCCATCGTCGACAGGCGCATCTATTGCCAGGTATGAATCGCGAATACCACCGCTGGTACAGCGAACGGCTCGGCCGGGACATGGAGCTCCTGGTGTTCGGCCACGGCGGGGCCAAGGTGTTGGTATTTCCCACCCGCGACGGCCGTTTCCACGAGTACGAGGACCTGCGTCTGGTCGAGTCCCTCGGGCAAAAGATCCAGTCCGGTCAGCTTCAGCTCTATTGTGTGGACAGCGTGGACTGGGAGTCGCTGTACTGCTTCTGGAGCCACCCCGCCGAGCGTATCCGACGCCACCACGCGTTCGAGGAATACGTACTCAACGAGGTGATGCCCCTGATGGCGATGAAGAACCCGCATCCCTGCACCATCGCCCATGGGTGCAGTTTGGGGGCCTTTCATGCCGTGAACATCGCCTTCCGACACCCCGAGCTGTTCCAGAAGGTGGCCGCCTTCTCGGGTCGCTACGACCTGACGCTCAATGTGGAGCACTTCCGCGACCTATTCGGCGGGCACCGGGATGAGCTGATCTATTTCCATACCCCCACCCAATACATTGCCAACCTTCACTGTCCGGAGCGCCTGACGTCCCTGCGACGGATGGATATCGTGCTGGTCGTCGGGCAAGACGACCCCTTCCTCGACAACAACCGCTATCTGAGCCAGTTGCTGTGGGACAAAGGGATCGGGCACGCCCTGCACGAGTGGGACGGACGCGCGCATCGCGGCTCCTACTGGCGCCGCATGGCACCTTTGTACGTGTAGCCGACCCTCCCGCCGCCGCGTTCCCACGAATCTGCGTATCCCGTCGCAATTTCGCCGCTCTTTTAGCCTGAGCGGTGGCCTGACCGTGATAGAACGGTCATCTTTCTCTGCGATGCTCCCGGCCCGGGTGCAACCTTCCCATCGGCTCGCGCGCCTCTATCCATCCGCTTTGGAGGTCTCATGTCCACTGGCCAGTTGCGAATCCCCGGGGGCGTTGCCCTGGCGGTCTTGGCGCTCGGTTGGAATCCGGGCGCCGTCGTTGCGGCGGGTGCGGAAAACGTCTGCGCCCCCGCGGAGAATCAGGTCGTGGTGCGCTTCACCTATGGCTCCGAGAAGGAGTCCTGGATCCACGAGGCGACCCAAGCCTTCAACGGGCAGGGCGAGCGGACGGCGACGGGCAAGACGATCTGCGTCCATGCGATCCCGAAGGGCTCGGGTGACGCCGTCAACGAGATCGAGGGCGGTCAGGCCGGTCCGAGCGAGGTCCACGCCACCAGTCCGGCCTCCGACCTCTATGTCAATCTGATCAACTTCGAGTCCGGGGAGCGACAGGGCAGGGACTTGCTGAAGGTGGAGGGATTTCTGGTCTCGTCCCCGGTGGTCATTGCCGCGTGGGAGCCGGTGCTGGCCAAGCTGGGTCCTGCGGATCGGGTGGGCTGGGCAGAGGTCTTCAAGCGCTCGACGGAGGGTGGCTTCCGCTATGGCCAGACCAGTCCGGAAAGCTCCAACAGCGGGCTCTCGGCGCTCGTCGCCCAGTTCTACGCGGGCGCCGAGGCGGAGGCGGGGCGGCCGGTACCGCGGCTGTCCGTCGCCAAGGTGGAGGACCCGAAGGTCCGTGCCTTCGTGGCCAAGGTCCACGAGAGCGTGATCCATTACGGCCGGTCGACCGGCTTCTACGCGGAAAAAATGCGCGCGGGAGGCCTCCAGTACGCGGATGCGGCGGTACTCTACGAGAGCGACGTGATCCAGGCCAACAACTACATCCGGGACAAGGGCCTCGGATTTCCCAAACTGGTGGCGGTCTATCCCAGAGAGGGCACCTTCGCCACCAACCACCCCTTCGCCATCGTCGAGCGGGATTGGGTGGACGCGGACGAGGAAGACGGGGCCAAGCGCTATTTCGCCTTCCTGATGTCGCCTGGGACGCAGGCCCAGGCCCTGCAATACGGTTTCCGCCCGAGCGTCCCCCTGGATCTCGATCCCAAGATCTACGGGATGGTCTGGAGCCCGGACAACGGGGTGCAGCCCTTCGACACGGTGCACAGCTTTCTCGCAACCCCTGGCGGTAACGTGGTCAAGGCCGCCCGCGACGCCTTCCGCGCGATCAAGAACAAGTCTCAGGTGGTGCTTGTCATCGACCGCTCCGGGAGCATGGAGGAAAAGCTGTTCGATGCCGAGCGTAAAGCGCAGCGCTCGCGGATGGAGCTGGCGGTGGAGAGCGCCAACCTGCTCGCCGGGACGCTCCAGGACAAGGACCGGCTGACCCTGCTGCTCTACGACTATCGGGTCGAGTACTCGGAGCTGACGCCTAAGGGCCAGCCGATCGCGATGGATGCCGTCGGCAAGGCGCGTCTGGCCGAGACCTTGGCGAAGATCCGTCCGGCGGGCGGCACGGCCATGCGCGCGGCCATCGCCACCGCCTGGGAGGACCTGTGCCAAGCGGTCAAGGCGGACCAATCGGACAGATCGATCCGTGTTTTGGTGGTCCTCACCGACGGGGTCGACAATGCCTCGAAGCTGTCCGACGCGGAGCTGATCGGGCAGATCGGCTTCGCCCAGTCCGACGGTCGCGGCGGCTATCTGGGCGATTCGGCGTGTAAGATCCCCGTGTTCGGCGTCGCCTTCGGCACCCAGGCGGACGATGCATCGCTCAAAGCGATCAGCGCGGCGGCGGGCGGCGAGACGCGTCGCGGGGACTCCGCGGAGATCCGCGAGATCTTCAAACGTTTCAGCGAGCTCTTGTGATGGCCATGGCGATCGAATCAGGGCTTCGGAGCATCCCGATGTCGCGATCTCAACAGCAGGCGCCCCTCGTGCGCCGATCCAATGCTCAGGGCGCCCTGCTCGGCCGCCTGGCCCTCTGCACGCTGCTCGCACTGGGGGCCACGCTCGTGACGTCGACCGTGCCGGCCGCCGAGAAGCTCTTCGACTTTGGCAGCCTCAACGTGGACCTGTCCAAGGTCCAGGCGAAACCCGGGGCGCCTCCGGGGCAATCGCCCGGGCAACCCGGGGCTCAGGCGGTGAAGGAGGCACCGACCCAGCAGCTGCCGAGCACCCCCGAGAGTCCTGCCCCGGTGGTCCTGCCCCGCGACGGGCAGGAGTCCATCGGCGAGACGGTCAAGTCCCAGGCAGTCAAGGTTAAGCCGGTGGACGTCACCGCCGCCAAGACGGGCCGGCAGACCCTGGTCTATCCAGTGCTGGAAGACCGCGCCGCGATCGAGGTCAAGATCGCCGCGGGGTCCGAGAAAAAGGACTGGCTCGAAGAGGCGGCCCGGCGCTTCATGGCGGATCCGGCCCAGAGCAGCATCGATGGCAAGCCCATTCGGATCGTCATCGACAAGATCGGCTCTACCCAGTCCGCGACCCTGATCGCGGAGGGCAAGACGATGCATGGCGGTCGCAACGAGTACCAGGTGTGGGCGCCTGCCTCCAGTATCTTCCGCAGCGTGGTGGAGGAAGCATTCACCGGTGGCAAGGTTTTCGAGACGGACGAATCGGTGGCGCGCAGTCCCATGGTCTTCGTGACCTGGGAGCCGGTGCAGCTGGCGATCGACCAAACCATTCAGAAGTCGATGAGCTTCGACACCGTTACCGAGATCTTCTCCCGCGAGCTCACTGGCGAGAAGGTCGATCCGAACGGCCGCAGCTTCCAGTTCGGTTTCACCCGGCCGCAGGACTCCAACAGCGGTGCGGTCGCCCTCATCGCCATGGCCTACGAATTCTTCGCCAAGGACCGGGGGCGCTATCGGATCCGCCTGGAGGATCTGAAGAACCCAGATTTCCAGGCCTATCTGGCCTTCATCAAGTACATGTCGGATCAGACCAAAGACAGCACGGGCAAGCTGGCGGAGCCGCTGATGCAGGCGGGCTATGGCGGCCAGCCCTTGTCGAGCGTCTATGTCTACGAGAACCTAGCCGTCAAGCTCGCCTTTATTCGCAAGGTCAATGACCCCGGCGGGGCCAAGCCTGCGATCCGATATCCCAAGTACAACCTGGTCTCTGACCACCCGTACTATACGCTCCGCCATGGCAACTCCCGCGAGCAGGTGGAGGCGGCGCGACGCTTCAAGGACTTCCTGCTCACTCGCGACATCCAGCTGTTGGCCCTTCAGAAGGAGGGCTTCCGACCGGTTAGCACCCAGATCTCCAATCAGGAGATGAACGATGTGCTGGGAGATTTCGTGACCGAGAACGGGCTGGTGCCGGATCTGATCAAGGCATCCCAGATCCTGATTCCGGCCCAGAGCGGGGATGTCATCATGGTCCTAATCCGCACCTACCAGGGACTCGCGGACCCGGTGGGCCCCAACCTCTGAAAGCGCGAGGAGAGCCTTATGAGACGTGCGCATCCGTTTCGCAACATGCTTCTGACCGGCCTGCTGATCCTGCTGGCGGTCGGCCCCGAGGTCCGGGCGGCGAGCTTTGGCGATTATCTCAAGCAGTTGGGTGCACTCACCTTCGGCGGAAGCGAATTCAACCCTGCCGACCTGGGCGACAACCGAAAGCAATGGGCCGATCGGGAGCGCTGGGTTAAGGAGGCCCTGGACCAGGCCTATCAGGCCCTCGAGCGCTCCGACAAGGACGTGAGCCTGTTCGACTTTCAGAACTATTACAACGTCCTTTCCATCAAGTGGACCCCGGAATATCTCACCGATCCGGCGCATATCGGCAATCTAAATGCCTATGCCACCTTCACCGAGTATCTCTCTCGCTATCTCATGGTGAAGCAGGACCTAATCGCGAAGATCGCAGAGCTGAACCGGCACTATGCGGTCCTCAAGCAGGTCGACCCGCGCCAGCTCACCGGTCCTTTCCAATTGGACACCGGGTCTCAGGTCCAGTCCTACACGCAGCAGGCTGCGGGCTCGGTGGATGCCACGGCCCATCAAGCCGCCTTGGCCACGGCCGCCGGCGCCGTGGAGAAATACACCGCCGAGCTCAACCGCGCTGTCGAGTACGGGCTCAAGCTGGAAGGCTATTTCAAACAGGCGGCTGGAATACCCTGAAGAACAGTCTCTGGGCTCGATCCAGGCGGATCAGGCGGCCGCGGCGCGATCACCGCCGCGAGCCGCAACCCACCGCTCCCGCATCAACTGGTAGGCTGCCGGGATGTCTCGGCAGGACATGACACCGACCAAATCGCCTGACGCCTTCAGCACCGGCAAGTGTCTGAAGTGGTGGCTGAACATAATGTCCAGGGCGTCCACTAAAGGCTGGTCGTTCCGTATGGTGAGCGGATTGGCCGACATGACCTCGGCGAGCGTCACCGACCGGGGGTCCCGGCTCGTTGCAACGACCCGGTTGAGCAGGTCGCGTTCGGTGAAGATGCCCACCAGCTCGCCCTTCTCCACCACGGCCACGGCCCCGACGCGTCGTTCCGCCATCTGACGGGCGGCATCGAGCACGGTCGCCGTCGGCGGCGCGATTGCGGTCTGCTGCTTGGCGATCAAGGCCCCAACATCTTGATAGATCATGATTGCTGTCCTCCCCCTCGATTGTTGTCGTCGCTCGATCTGACCGGTATGGCGCCCGTCCCGCGCGAGTCGTCCGATCACACAAGCCGATACCTGGAGGAGGCTAGTCGATCATATTTCCGTAATCTACCCCTTGCCTGACTTTTTTCGTGGGGTTTTGTCGTTTCCGTCTCATCCTGCGCGCGGCCGCGCGACCGACCTCGGTTTGCGTCATGGGACTCAGATCCGATCGGAGAAGCGGTATCCCAACCCTCGCACGGTCTGAAGCAGTCGCGCGTGGCCGGTGGGCTCCAATGCCTCGCGCAGTCGACGCACATGCACATCCACAGTGCGCTCCTCCACAAAGACCTGGTCGCCCCAGACCCGATCCAAGAGCTGGGACCGGCTGAATGCGCGATCCGGATGGGTCATGAAGAAGTGCAGAAGCCGATACTCGGTGGGCGCAACCTGCAGCGTTTGGCCATCGGCGCTCACCCGGTGTCCCGCACCGTCCAGGCACAGCCCGGCAATCTCGATCCGGTCGGGGGAGCCGTCTGCCTTGGCTCGGCGTAGAACCGCATTGACCCGGGCGACCATCTCTCGAGGCGAGAACGGTTTGGCGATATAGTCGTCCGCGCCCGTCTCGAGTCCGCGAATCCGGTCATTCTCGTCGCCGCGCGCGCTCACCATGATGATTGGAAGGCCACGGGTCTTGGGGTCGCCCTTCAATTGCCGGGCGAGCTCCAGGCCGGAGCAGCCGGGAAGCATCCAGTCCAGCAGCACGAGGTTGGGTCTCTTGGCGCCGATGGCCTGGCGGGCATCGTCCACGTGACCCGCCTCGATCACCCGAAACCCTCCGCTCTCCAGGGCAAGTCGGATCACCTCGCGGATATTGGGCTCGTCGTCGACGACGAGTACGCTAGGTGTATTCATGGTTATGGTCCTGGCGCCCCAGCGCTTACTCGGTCCCTTGACCTGGCGCGCCCCGATGCCGCAGGGTGTCGATGAGGATCTCGCGGTTGCGGAAGCGGACATCTGTGCCTTCGGCCACGTAGATCACCTGCTCGGCGATGGCGGCGCCGTGGTCTCCGATCCGCTCCAGGGAATGGGCGATGGAGAGAAGCGGGGCCAGCTGGGAGGCGGGCAGCGGGTCTCCCGTGGGCCCGAGAAGCGCCGCATTGAGCGCCTCGGCGGCGGCGTAGAGCGCCGACTCGTCCTCGAAGACACCGATCGCAAGCGCGATATCGAACTGGGCGACCGCAGAGACGGAGCGCTGGAAGGCGCAGCACGCGATCTCGTCGAGCGTGCGCACCGCCTCCAGGACCGGACCGGGGACCTCGGCACCTGTCTCGTGCAGCTCCAGGGCGCGCTGGGCGATGCGAGCCGCCTTGTCCCCGGCGCGCTCGGCCTCGGCCGCGATTCGCCCCAGGGCCAGGACAATACGCAGATCGACGGCGGTCGGCTGGCGGCGGGCGATGACCTGGAAGACCTCCTCGTCCGCGTCCAGGGCGAGATAGTCAATCTGGGGCTCCCGGTCCAGCACCCGGTAGGCGGTGCTGGGGTCGCCGTCCAAGAGGGCGGCGATGGCCCCCTGGGTCTGCTCCACCGCGCGTTCCCCCATTTCCAGGATCAGGTCGAGCAGGTGGGTCAGGTCCCGGTCGAAGCCGCGTACCGTGTGGCCGCCGGTGCGGGCAGGGTGCGCGGGCAGGTCGCGTTGGTCCGCCATCAACCGAAGCGTCCGGTGATGTAGTCCTCGGTGAGCTTGTGCTGCGGGTTGGTGAAGATCTGATTGGTCTCGCCGACCTCCACCAGGTCGCCTAAGTGGAAATAGGCGGTGCGCTGGGAAACACGGGCCGCCTGCTGCATGGAATGGGTGACGATGGCGATGGCGTAGTTCTCCCGCAGCTCGTCGATTAGCTCCTCGATGATGGCGGTGGCGATGGGGTCCAGGGCCGAGCAGGGCTCGTCCATCAGGATCACCTCCGGGGAGACGGCGATGGTGCGGGCAATGCATAGGCGCTGCTGCTGGCCGCCGGAGAGCCCCGTGCCCGGCTGGTCCAGGCGGTCCTTGACCTCGTTCCAGAGTCCGGCCTTACGCAGGCTGGTCTCCACCAGCTCGTCCAGCTCCGCCTTGCTGTTGGTCAGCCCATGGATACGAGGCCCGTAAACAATGTTCTCGTAGATGGACTTGGGGAAGGGGTTGGGCTTCTGGAAGACCATGCCGACTTGGGCGCGCAACGGCACCGGGTCCATCGACTTGTCGTAGATCTCCTGGCCGTCGAGCTTGATGGAGCCGCGCACCCGGCAACCGGCGATGGTGTCGTTCATCCGGTTCAGGCAGCGCAGAAAGGTGGACTTGCCGCAGCCGGAGGGGCCGATCATGGCCACCACTTGATTCTTGCCGATGTCCAGGCTCACGTCCTTGATGGCCTGCTTGGCACCGTACCAGACATTCACCTCCCGGCAGACCATGCGCGGGTCGGGCGTCGTGATATCGCCGATGGTGCCGGTGAAGCGGCCACCGCGGGCCAGATCCGCGGCGCTCACCGCGCCCGTGTCGCGGACGATTTCGCTAGCCAAAGCGTTCATATACAACCTCGAATTAGGTGGCGTCTTTAGTGGCGAGTTGCGAGTGGCGAGTGGCGAGTGGCGAGGTTTGCTCTTCGACACTGACGGATCATCTCCAGGAAACGGAGCGGTACCACGGGTGCCTTCTTCCTCTGCCCTCGGCCCTCGGCCCTCGGCCCTCGGCCCTCGGCCCTCGCCACTCGCCACTCGTTTCCTACCACCGCCGCTCGAACCGGCGCCGCAGGAGCACCGCGGCGAGGTTCATCAGGACCAGGAAGCCCAGCAGGACCATGATGGCCGCGGAGGTGCGCTCGACGAAGCCGCGTTCCGGGCTGTCCGCCCACAGATAGATCTGCACCGGCAGCACCGTCGCCGGGTCCGTGAAGCCTTGAGGCACATCCACGATGAACGCGATCATCCCGATCATCAGTAGCGGTGCGGTCTCGCCCAGGGCATGGGCCATACCGAGGATGGTCCCGGTCATGATCCCGGGCATCGCGAGCGGCAGGACGTGGTGGAACTGGGTCTGCAGCGCGGAGGCCCCGACCCCCAGGGCCGCCTCCCGGATGGAGGGCGGGACCGATTTCAGGGCGGAGCGGCTGGCGATGATGATGATCGGCAGTGTCATCAGCGCCAAGACCAAAGCGCCGACCAGGGGCGTGGAACGGGGTACCCCAAGCACATTGATGTACACGGCCAAGCCGAGTAGACCGAAGATGATCGAGGGCACCGCGGCCAGGTTGTTGATGTTGACCTCGATCAGGTCCGTCCAGCGGTTCTTGGGGGCGAACTCCTCCAGGTAGAGGGCGGCGCCCACTCCGATGGGGAAGGCGATGAGCAGGGTCAGGGTCAGGGTGTAGAAGGTCCCGGCCAGGGCACCGGCAATCCCCGCCATCTCGGGCTCGCGGGAGGTCCCGTTGGTGAAGAATCCGGTGTTGAAGCGCTTCTCCACCCGTCCGTCCGCCTTGAGCCGGTCCAGGAGGGCCAGGGCGCTGTCCTTGATACGCCGATCCGCCTCGGGCAGGTCGCGGTCGATATGGCCCTTGACCAGCATATCCACGTCGGCACCCGCGAGCAGCCAGACATCCCGGGTGGTGCCCATGATGCTTGGGTGGGCCAGGACCATGTGCCGGAGCTGTCCGGGCGCCCCGGCGCTGATAAGGGCGTAGAGCTCGCGCAGTTGTTGGCGCTCGGTCAGGTCGGGAAAGAGGGTGCGTAGCGATGCCTTGACGACGGCCAGGTAATCCGCGTCGGCCAGGACCTGGGGGTCGCGGGCGCCCTCCGGGTCCAGGATCTCGGGGTCGAAGAAGACCGGGACCTGGACATAGGTCTGTTGGAAGGCGGTGTAGCCCTTGGACACGATGTCGAAAAACAGGATGCCCACGAACGAGAGCCCCAAGAAGACCGCGGCGGCGCCGATGAAGCGGAAGCGCCGCTCTGCGGCATAGCGCCGCTTGAGGCTGGCGTTGACGACATCGATGGTCCGTCGGCGCGGCGGCGCGGCGGCGGCCTGAGACTGGGTTGGGCCCTGGTCCGAGGTGGAGCTATTCATACTGTTCACGATACTTGCGCACGATGTGCAGGGCGATGATGTTCAGCGTCAGCGTGACGAGGAACAGCGTCAGGCCCAGGGCGAAGGCGGCCAGGGTCTTGGCGCTGTCGAACTCCTGGTCGCCGGTCAGGAGGGTCACGATCTGCACCGTGACGGTGGTGACGCTCTCCAGGGGATTGGCCGTCAGGTTGGCGGCGAGGCCGGCGGCCATGACCACGATCATGGTCTCGCCGATGGCCCGCGAGACCGCGAGCAGGACGCCCCCGACGATGCCGGGCAGGGCGGCAGGAATGATGACGCGGCGAACCGTCTCAGACTGGGTCGCGCCCAGCGCATAAGAGCCGTCGCGCATCGATTGCGGGACGGCGTTGATCACGTCGTCTGAAAGCGACGAGACGAAGGGGATGATCATGATCCCCATCACCAGACCGGCGGCGAGCGCACTCTCGGAGGCGACCGCGAACCCCATCGACTCGCCGAGCTCGCGGATCGCCGGCGCCACCGTGAGCGCGGCGAAGAAGCCGTAGACCACGGTCGGTATGCCGGCCAGGATCTCCAGGATCGGCTTCGCCAGGGAGCGTACCTTGCTCGGGGCGTATTCCGACAGATAGATGGCCGCCATCAATCCGATGGGCACAGCCACCACCATCGCGATGAAGGACACCATCAGGGTACCGGTAAAGAGCGGCACAGCCCCAAAGGCGCCGTCTGCGGCCACCTGGTCGGTACGCATGGCCGTTTGAGGGCTCCACGCGGTACCCAGGAAGAACTCGGACGGGGCGATCTTCTGGAAGAACTGAAACGACTCGAACACCACCGAGAGCACGATTCCCAGCGTGGTGAGGATGGCGATCGAGGAGAAGACGATCATGATCCCCAGGACGATGGACTCGACCCGGTTGCGGGCGCGCATGCGGGGACCGGTTTGGCGCCAGGCCAGGGCCATGCCGCCCGTCGCCACCGCCAGCACCAGGAGCCACATGGCCCAACGGGCCAGCCCCTGAAGCCGGGCATAGTGGTCTGCCGCAGCCTGGATCCCAGAGGTCACCTCGCCGGATGCGATATTCCCCGAGGCGACGTTCTTGACGTCGTTGAGCAGCAGCCCGAGGGCGCCCGGGGAAAGTCCAGCGACGGTCTCCGGCGGCAGCGTGGACTTGACCAGCATGGTCACCACCTGATCCTGAATACCGGACCAGAGACCCAAGAGGAGCAGTGCCGGGATGGCGGCCCAGAGGGCGGCGTAGAAGCCGTAGTAGGCGGGGAGCGAATGCAGGCTGTTGATGCTTGCGCTTCCGCCCGCACTGGCGATGGCGCGTTTACGGCCGACGTGATAGGCCAGCGCCACCACGGCGAGCAAGGCGAGCATGAGTGTCCAGACGTGCATCGATTTCCCGCGCTTGTTCTAGAAATCGGTCGGCGCCCCGAGGGGCGCCGCCGTTGTTTGCCTTCCCCGGTCCGGTCCGCGAAGGTGGCGACATCCGCACCCTCGCCGCCGGTCGGACCCGGAGATTACTTGGCAGGCTTAGCCATGGGGGTCAGGGCCTGGGCCTGCTTGGCCTCCGCCTTGCGATCTGCTGTGGGAAGAGCGATCAGCCCCTTGTCGGCCAGGTAGCCCTCGGGACCCCAGGCCTTGTCGCTGGTGAAGGCGGTCACGAACTCCTTGATCCCGGGAATCGTGCCCACGTGGGCATTCTTTACATAGAAGAAGATGGAGCGCGAGATCGGGTACGAGCCGCTGGCGATGGTGTCGTAGGTCGGGGCCACGCCGTCGATCTTGATGCCCTGGATCTTGTCCGCGTTCTGCTCGAGGAAGCTGTAGCCGAAGATTCCGACGGCCTTGGGGTTAGAGACCAGCTTCTGCACGATCAGGTTGTCGTTCTCGCCGGCCTCGATGTAGGCCCCATCTTCGCGGATGCCCTGGCAGACGGCCTTGTGCTTCTTTTCGTCGGACTTCTTGAGGTCCTTAATGGACGGGTAGGCGTTGCAGCCCCCTTCCATGGCCAGCTCGGCGAACGCATCGCGGGTACCGGATGTGGGCGGGGGCCCCAAGACCTCGATCTTTGCGTTCGGCAGGTCGGGGTTGACGTCCTTCCAAGTCTTGTTCGGGTTGGGGATCAGCTTGCCGGAGGCATCCGGGACGTCCTTGGCCAGGGCGGTAAAGATGTCCTTGAGGGTGAGGTTCATATCCAGGCCGGACTTGGATTCGGCCAGCACGATGCCGTCGAAACCGATCTTGACCTGGGTGATGCCCTTGACGCCGTTCTTCTCGCAGGTCTCGAACTCGGACGCCTTCATGGCGCGGGAGGCGTTGGCGATATCCGGGTGACCGACGCCGGTGCCGGCGCAGAACAGCTTCATGCCGCCACCCGTGCCGGTGGACTCGACCTTGGGGGTCTTGAACTTTCCGCCGCGACCGAAGTTCTCGGCCACCGCGGTGGAGAAGGGGAACACGGTAGAAGAGCCCACGATATTAATAGTGTCGCGGGCAAGTGCCTGTGCGGACAGGGACGTGGCAGCCAGGGCCAGGACAGCGGCGATGGTTGTCTTGTGCATATTAAGGATCGCTTGAGTGGGTTGGAGGTTGAGCGCCGCCATGGTAGGCGCACCGGTTTACCCCCAGGTGAAGCTCTTGTGACGACCGAATGAATATCCTATTCTCAAATGATGACAGTCCTGTGACTGAACGATGAAGGTTCGAAGCCGTCAGCGCCGAATCGGGGCCATCGAGCGGCCCTGCCGGTGGCCTGCGCGGTGTCGTAAGGCGCCGAGGGGGTCAAGGTTTCCGGCCGATTTGCAGGCGGTGAGGGGTCGTTCGGATCGTTTCGGCCTGCTGGGCTCCCGGTCACCCGGTCCGCAGCGGGGCCGTGTCATTAGGTCCACGACTTCCCGGGTCGGAAGCTAGCTTTTCTTGCTGCCAGGCACGCGTCCGACAAAGACGTAATAGGGCACGCGCAATCCCGGGAGATAGGGCACAGGGGCGCGGCGCTCCGAGAGCCAATGGTCCGGCAGCAGTTCGCGCAGGGTGCACAGGTGCGCCGGACTGGGGTGCACGCCATCATGGGCGAACCAGCGCGGCCAGAACCAGCGGGTCATGGCCCCGTGACGGACGAGCCCGGCGGGCGGGCTTGCCTCCGAGACGAAGAAGTCAACGACGCCCAGGGCGCCGCCCGGCTTGAGCATCGACAGGGCGTTGCGCAGGGCGCCCTCCCAGTCCGGGATCATAGTGAGGGAATAGGAGAAGTACACCAGGTCCACTGGGCGGGCTGGGCGGTAGTGGACCGCATCGGCCTCCACCACCCGGACATTGGGCAGGTCCCGAGTGCGACGCCGGGCCAGATCCAACAGGGCCGGGCACAGGTCCACCAGCTCCACCGACCCCAGATTGGGCAGGCGCTCTCCCAGGAAACCCAGATTGCGTCCCGTACCTGCACCCAGCTCCACCACATGGGCACCGGGCTGGGGGGCGAGCCGACCCATCAGCGCTGAACGCCCGTGCAGCAGGCGCTCCCGGAAGGCGTCGTAGTGCTCCGCCTGGGGTCCGTAGAAGGCCTCCAGGCGCTCGGCCAGGGTGCCGCGGCGGGGTTGGCCGCGCATGAGGCGCAGCAGGACCTGGGCATCGCGCACGACCACGGTCAGACAGCGGCCAGATCGGCCACGTGGAATCCGGCATAGGTGTGCACCCGGTCCCGGCGCTGAAGGTCTCGGGCCAGTGCCTCGTGAAAGACCAGAAGCTCTCGCAGCCGCGCGCGCCGCTCGCCGACCTGGATCAGGTCCAGGTAGGCGGGGGCGGCGTGGGCGCTGCGGAAGATGACCCGGGCGTCCGGGGTGGCGCGGTCCAGGATGGCCGTCCATTCCTCTTCCAGGGCCTCCGGATAGTAGGAGCTCATCCAATCCATGTGATCGAGCAGGACGAACCGCGAGATGCGCTCGTCTGTCCCTTGGAGGAACTGGGTGACGGTCGCGGTGTGGGGTACCACGCAGTCCGCCAGCCCGGCCTTGAGCGCGTGGAAATTCTCCGGTTTGAGGTATTCGGGACAGCAGCTTCGGGTGTAGCCGCCGTTGACATAGACCATCCAAAAATAATTGGTCCAGATCGGCAGCTCTCGGAAGACATACTCCACCGCCTCGCGGATAAACCCTGCCACCCCCCGGTGGTGCTGCTCCTGGACCTGGCGGCGCTGGGCATAGGGCACTCCCAGCATGCTCATGGTGATCTGGCGCGACAGGGTCCAGTTCATGCCCGGACCCCACATCAGCGGCTGCACCCGGGTGTCGTAGATGGTCCGCTGATCCTCGATGGAGCTTGCCTGGAACAGCTCGCCGACGCTCGCTGCCAGGCGTGGCCGGACCCGCAGATAGGCGTGGAAGGCACGTGCGACCGTCCCCGCCAGTCCCTGGAAATAGAAGCTCCCCTGCTGGGGACTGAACCATTGCAGCCGCTCGTCCCAGAAGCGTCGAGCGAAGGGCGACAGGTCGCCTCGCAGGGCGTCGCGGTAGAGCTCCCGAACGCCTGCGTGAGCCCCGCGGCCGAAGAGCGCAAAGAAATCCTCGAAGCACAGGTGCCGGATGCCGGCCAGCTTGAGCTCCAGGAGTGCCGTCTGGCGCGGATTGGCATCGACTGCATGGATGCGCCTGGGGCCGTCCAGGGCATAGTCGAGGACATTGCACCCGGCGCTGGTGATGACGAGCAGGGTGTCCTCCGGCCTCAGCGCCAGGGCGATGCGGTCCACCGCCGGATCCTCCCAACAGGCGTTATAGACCAGGGACCGGGCATAGATCGCATTGAAGACGGCCTGGTCGATGCGATCGCGGAAGGTGTGGACGGCTTTCACGGCAATGCCTTCGATGTAATCGGGGTCTGGGGTAGGCGCGACGACAAGGGCACCGGGGGCGCAAGTTTAGCGATGGACTGTGACCGTGCGATTGACGTTGTGTGACCGGGATATTGGGGCGCGGCCACCCGAGCGGCTCGCCGGGTCACTCACAGACTTGGGCCTGAGGGGCGCGTTCGGCCTCGGGCGAGGCAGACTGGGGCAGGGAGATACGCGCAAGGACGGCTTCGGTCGAGCAGGGATCTCGGCAGTGGGCACAGGGTTCGCGAAACCGAAACGACAAGGCCATCTTGTTGTTATACGCACGGTTCAAAGTGCGCACGCGGGGCAATTCGGCTCCCGTAAGCTCAACTCCCGAGGGGGAACCCGATGCGTATGACCTCGACTCTCGCCGTTGCGTTCGTGACGACCGCCTTGGCCGCATTCTCGGCCGCGACCTGTGCAGACCATGGCTACCACCATTCGGACGACAGCGTGCAGCTGGGTCCGCGCCCGTTTTATCTCGTGGAAGGCATGGATGAAGGTCGACTCAAGGATCGGCTGATGGAGTGCAAGGACGGGCCCTTTTACCGCACGGACTTCTCCATCGGACACCGCGGCGCGGCACTTCAGTTCCCGGAGCACTCCGATGTGTCCTACCGTGCTGGGGCGCGCATGGGGGCGGGTATCGTCGAGTGCGATGTGACCTTCACCAAAGATGGCGAGCTGGTGTGCCGCCACAGCGAATGCGACCTGCACACGACGACCAACATAGTGGACACCAAACTGGCGCGCAAATGCACCGTACCCCCGAAATTCGATGCCTCCGACGTGCTCTTGAACGGGTCCGAGATTCAGTGCTGTACCAGCGACCTGGAGCTCTCCGAATTCAAGTCCCTGAAGGCGAAGATGGATGCGAGCGACCCCTCGGCCACCACGGCTGAGGGTTACTTGGGCGGCACCGCGAGCTGGCGCACAGACCTCTTCATCGGCCAGGCCAAGGTACTGACGTTTAAGGAGAGTATCGAGCTGAACCAGGAGCTTGGCGTGAAGCACACCCCCGAGCTCAAGGGCGGGGATGACAAGCGAATTCGGAAGATCTTTCACGGACAGAAGCAGTACGCGCAGGCGTTCGCCGACGAGCTGCAGGCTGCGGGCGTGAAACCGCGCGACGTATGGCCGCAGTCGTTCAACGTGAACGATGTCCTCTACTGGATCGACAATACGGAATATGGCAAGCAGGCGGTCTTTCTCATCGACTACGATGCCGACAAGGACAACCTCCTGCTCTTCGACCGTAACGGCAACCGGCTAGAGGACCGGGACGCCCAGCTCAAATTCTTGTGGGGGCTCAAAAAGGCCAAGGTGCGCATCGTCGCCCCCGCGATGCCCGCGCTTCTCGCGGTCGAGAAAGGCCAGATCGTCCCGTCTCAGCTGGCGAAGGATCTCAAGCGTATGGGCTTCGACATCATCACCTGGACCTTCGAGCGTGCCGACCTGCGTCAGGGTGCCTCGAAGGCGGGCTTCTACTACGACTTCGACCCCTCTGGCGCCGCCATCGAGAAGGACAGCGACATGTACAAGGCGCTCGATGTGCTGGCACGCGAGGTGAAGATCCTCGGGATCTTCTCCGACTGGCCTGCCACGGTCACCTACTACGCCAACTGCATGGGACTCGATTAGGCGCCTCGCCGGACAGCCTCCGGCGGAGGCTGTCCATTCTCCCGGCCGACCCGGAGGGGTCGAGGAGAGCGGCGACTCAGTGGTGGGCGAGCGGCTTGTCCGTGAACAAGTAGTCCTTGAGCTCCTTGTCGAACACCCCGTCCTGGCGGCGGATCCACTCCAGGAGCATGGCCGCGTGCTCCTTCTCCTCGTCCCGGTTGTGGGCCAGGACCGCACGCAGATCCGGGTCTTTGCAGGCATCCACCCGCTGGTTGTACCAGTCGACCGCCTCCAGCTCCTCCATCAGGGACTGCAGGGCCCGGTGCATGTCGCGGGTCTCGTCGGACAGTTCGTCGATAGGCTCGTGATAGCCCTCGTTCGCCATGGCTCGCTCTCCTGGATCGGTGGGTTTGCGGGTGGCAACGTGCCGCCGTGCGCGACCATTCTCGGCACACTGGACCCGGGAGGCAACCTCGCCGCCAGCCGATCTCATAGGTGGACCGCGGTCACCACCGCGCGGGGAGATGGCTCGGATATCTCTGAAAGGGGTTGAAGAGCGCCCGCCATCTCTAGTTCAGTCGGACCCCGTGGCGACGTAGCGGCGGGCGCCGCGCGCACGTCGAAAAGCGGACCCGGGTATCCCGCTTGACATCCTGAGCATGGCGACATACCGGGAAAGTACCGTTGACACGGTGTCGCTCCAGTCTAGACTCCCACTGTCGAGCATCTCAATTCCGCTCAAGCTGGTATTCATTAGTTTTATCCGGGTAATGCGTACCACGGCTGCTTCGGCCGAGGTATGCCACTCGAAGATAACGGCCGATCATTGACAATCGATCTGCGGTAAGTTGGCGGACGCTCGTTAGGTGGCGATCGAAAAGCGGCCGCAATTCGATTTAGCCTTCGTACCTTGGACCACACTCCGCCTCTGCGATGCCAATCGATCCGGCATGGATCGTGCCGACGAGGGTGCCATGGGTATCAGAGCCTGGGTCCATTGCGTTGAGTGTGACATGGATGGACTGAGCAAAGACATCGCCCATGTGCTCGCCCATCATGGAGTCGAGGTCCAAAGCTTCGACCCCTACGCTTGCGGGGACTACGGCGTCCTGCTCTTTAGCCGCTTCCGTCCCGATATCTGCGAGCTGCTCAGCGATCTCAGCCACGGCTGCAAAGAGCGTGTCCTCGCGGGATGCTGCGCTAAGCTATCGCCGGAGCATGCCCGGCGGTTACTGC
Organism: Chromatiaceae bacterium; assembly: GCA_041738985.1. Lineage (GTDB taxonomy): Bacteria > Pseudomonadota > Gammaproteobacteria > Chromatiales > Chromatiaceae > Thiodictyon. The sequence goes on from JBGSOR010000401.1 coordinate 30,388, forward strand.
AGGCCGGCGCCGCAGACGTCATGAGCTGCCGGGAAAGCGCCAGGTCCGCGGAGGAAATTATGGCCAGACTGGCCCGCTGGGAGACAGTGGACCGGCAACTGGCGGCGCCGGAGGTGCAGAACGCGCTGGTGGGCGATAGCGCGGTCTGGCGGGAGGTCCTGCGTCAGGTGGTTGAAGTCGCGCGTTTCACCGATGCGTCCATCCTGATTCTCGGGGAAAGCGGGACCGGCAAGGAAGGGGTCGCGCGTCTTGTACACCAACTCGACCCTCGCGAGCCCAAACAGGACCTCGTGATTCTGGATTGCAGCACCATCGTGCCGGAGCTCTCCGGGAGCGAGTTTTTTGGGCACGAGCGTGGCGCCTTCACGGGCGCCGTCTCGGCCCGCGACGGGGCCTTCGCCCAGGCCGACCGGGGCACCCTGTTCCTCGACGAGGTCGGCGAGCTCCCTCTGCACCTGCAGACACAGTTGCTGCGGGTCATTCAGGAGCAGACCTTCAAGCGGGTGGGCGGTAATGCTTGGCAACGAACGTCCTTTCGCCTGGTCTCTGCCACCAACCGCGACCTTTGGGCGCAGGTCCAGCGGGGGGACTTTCGCGCCGACCTCTTCTTTCGTTTGGCGAGCTTTGTCTGCCGACTGCCAACCCTGCGGGAACGCCCCGAGGACATCCTCCCGCTCGCCCGCCATTTCCTCCGAGCCCTGCCTCCCCATCGGGAGCCACCGGAGCTGGACGATTCCGTGCTGGACTACCTCGTGAATCGACCCTATCCGGGCAACGTCCGGGATCTCCGCCAGGTGGTGGCCCGGCTGCTCTGTCGCCATGCCGGAAAGGGGCCCATCACGGCGGGCTGCATCCCGCCGGACGATCGCCCGGCCTGGTTCGCCGCCGAGGCACCTTGGCACGAGGGCGGCTTCGATCTGGCCATCCGTCAGGCGCTGCGCCAGGGTGTCGGGCTCAAGGGGATCGGCCGGCGGGCGGAGGAGACGGCGATC
>JBGSOR010000427.1:0-4666 GCA_041738985.1 Chromatiaceae bacterium
ATCTGGGCGCCGATCGTTACCCGCGCGGCGGCGAGACCCTACCCGAGCCCGACCTGGGCGGAACGGCGACAACTCGCCTGACACAGGGGGCCTGACACCGGGGGCCTGACACAGGGGCGAGGTCGCCGACGCGGTGAAGCAGCGGCCGGAACCCAGTCTCGCGGCTTGAAGCGCCCTCCGCCGTGCTTGGCTCCTGACGCACGGAGCCATAAGCTTGCACTTGGAGCATGGAGCGGACTGCGCGGGTCGAGGCGAAGGCGAAATCTCGTTCGTGCAACGGTGACGGCCGCGGCGCCGTGTGGGTGATCGACGCGCACCTCATCGAGGCCAACCCGGGCGGCGGCCTCATTGCAGTGCCTGGAACCCCTTCCAGGCCCGGCTCGGCAGACATCCGGCTCCAATCCGGGCGATTCCAGAAACCCAGTACCCAGGAAAAGAAAAATGTCAGACCGTGTTTACAAGCTGGTTGAGGTCGTCGGCACATCCAGCACCGGCATCGACGACGCGATTCGCAATGCCATCGAAACGGCCGCCAAGACCATTCGGCATATCGACTGGTTCGAGGTGGTCGAGACCCGCGGCCATGTCGTCGACGGCAAGGTGGCCCACTTTCAGGTCGCCCTGAAAGTCGGCTTCCGGCTCGAGAGCGACTGACGATAGGCCCGCAAGGTCGGCGCGAATCACGGTTTTTTCGCGGCACGATTGCGCGCCGCCAGCGGCAGTTGGGCAATGCCGGTATTTCGCACTGGCCCGTCAGGGCCAGTTTCATCGTTGGGAGGTTGGTTATGTCGAAGGGCTCGTCTCTGTTCTTGATGTGCGCACTCGCCGCGATTGCTGCGGTTGGGTTGGGCGGATGCGATGCCAAGTCCGGAAGCGCATCTTCCGCCCGACCTTCCCAGGCGACGGCGCCGGCCAGCTCGGAAAGCACCGCCGCACAGGCGACTGAGCTCGTCGTTAGCGATGAGGTCGTGGGGACTGGCCCCGAAGCCAAGCGTGGCGACAAGGTAACGGTGCACTACACGGGCTGGCTCACCGACGGTACCAAGTTCGACTCGTCCCTGGACAGGAGCCGGCCCTTCTCCTTCAGGCTCGGTGCAAACGAGGTCATCGCGGGCTGGGACCAAGGGGTTGCCGGGATGAAGGTCGGCGGCAAGCGCAAGCTGACCATTCCGCCGGACCTGGGATACGGAGCCGCGGGCGCCGGCGGGGTCATTCCGCCCAATGCCACGCTGGTATTCGACGTGGAGCTCCTCAAGATCAAGTAGCGCCCCGTGTCGGACCCTGCTCGTCTCGGCACCCTATGGCGTCACGCAGCCGGCTGCATTGCAGCTTCGTTTCAGCTCCGTTTCCGTTTGGCGCATCCCGGGGCCGCCTGGCCGCCGTATTCCTCAAAGCGCCCGCTCGCACGTTTAGAGACCAATGCGGGTTCTCAGAGCGGCGCCCCGCGCGAATCGGGACTTTCACCGATGACCGTCGGGAAGAACAAATGGCATGCTCGAGCGCAATTGGCACCCAAGACCGAATCGCCCCTCGCCAACGACAGCCGCCTGATTACACATTGAAAGGCTCAGGCCGGCTCACAGCAGTCCCCGGTGGACAGCTATCGCCAGACCAGACATCCTAGGCACTGCTTGAGGATCGGTCCCTGACCGCGGCGCTCCGTTCGTCGCGGCCAATAACTCCCGGCAAAGAGGACAATCGGCATGGCATCCGAGCAAAAATTCTCGCGCCTGACCCTGACCGCCATGGTCGTGGGGTCCATGGTGGGTGCGGGGATCTTCTCACTCCCGGCCCGCTTCGGCGCCGCCACGGGGCCCTTCGGCGCCATCATCGCCTGGATCATCGCTGGGGGCGGCATGCTGATGCTGGCCTTCGTGTTCCAGTCCCTCGCCGTGCGCAAACCGGAGATCGACGCCGGTATCTTCGCCTATGCCAAAGAGGGATTCGGCAACTATCTGGGCTTCGCGGCGGCCTTCGGCTTCTGGATCGGCACCTGCCTGGGCAACACAACCTATTTCGTCCTGATCAAGTCCACCCTCGGGGCCTTTTTTCCTGTCTTCGGGGATGGCAATACGCCGGAGGCGATCATCGTCTCCTCGGTCATCCTGTGGTCATTCCATTTCATGATCCTGCGGGGCATCAAGGAGGCCGCCTTCATCAACAAGGTGGTGACCTTCGCCAAGATCCTGCCGATCTTCGTCTTCATCGCCTTCATGGCCTTCGCCTTCGATTACGACCGGTTCGCCGCGAGCTTCTGGGGTGGCGGTGACTACAGCGGCTCCCAGGTCTTCGACCAGGTACGCAGCACCATGCTGGTGACCGTCTTCGTCTTCATCGGCATCGAGGGCGCCAGCGTCTATTCCCGTTATGCGAAGACACGGGAGGACGTGGGTTGGGCGACGGTGATGGGCTTCTTGGGAGTGCTCTGTCTGCTGGTGTTGGTGACCCTGCTGCCCTACGGCGTGCTGCTGCGCCCCGAGCTGGCGGAGCTGCGCCAGCCCTCCATGGCGGGGACCCTGGAGGCGGTGGTCGGGGCCTGGGGGCTCAAGTTCGTCAGCGCCGGGCTCATCGTGTCGGTGCTGGGCGCCTACCTGGCCTGGTCGCTGCTGGCCGCCGAGGTCCTCTTCTCGGCCGCCAAATACGGGCTGGTCCCCAAGACCTTCGCCCATGAGAACAGCCACCAGGTGCCCTCCACGGCGCTCTGGATCACCAACATCCTGGTTCAGTGCTTCCTGATCGTCACCATCTTCTCCCAGTACGCCTTCGACCTCTCGCTGGAGATGACCAGCGCCCTGACGTTGATCCCTTACATCCTGGTGGCGGGTTATGCGCTGAAGCTGGTGCTGACCCGGGAGACCTATGCGCCCGGCTCCAAGGATTGGGGACGAGATTTGACCTGGGCGGCGATCGCCGTCGTCTATACCTTCTTCATGCTGCTCTCGGGCGGGGTGAAGCACCTGGTGCTCGCCTGCATCCTGCTGGCGCCCGGCACCCTGATGTTTATCCTGGCGCGTTGGGAGCAGGGTAAAAAGGTCTTTGCCCCCCTGGAGATCGTCTTGCTGGGCGTCTTCGTCGCCGGCGCCGCCGCTGGCATCTACGGCCTTGTGACTGGAATGATCACCATCTGAACCCGGAGGAGACCGCATCATGAGCAACCCAACCCCCGCCGCTCCCGCCTACGGCGTCCATTCCGAGGTCGGCACCCTGCGCAAGGTCATGGTCTGCGCCCCCGGGCTCGGCCATCAGCGGCTCACCCCGAGCAACAACGACGACCTGCTCTTCGATGACGTCCTCTGGGTCGAGATGGCCAAGCGGGACCACTTCGACTTCATGACGAAGATGCGCGACCGCGGGGTCGAGGTCGTGGAGATGCACAACCTGCTGGCCGAGACGGTCGCCATCCCGGAGGCCCGGTCCTGGATCTTGGACCGCAAGATCACGCCCCACAACGTGGGTCTGGGGTTGATGGAGAGCACCCGGGCCTACCTCGAGAGCCTGCCGCCGCGAACCCTGGCGGAGTACCTCATCGGCGGCCTCTCGGTGGTGGACCTGCCGGACGAGTACTGCACTTCGGGCTATCTGTCCCTGGTCCGGGAGGCCCACGGGGTGCACGAATATCTGCTGCCGCCCCTGCCCAACACCCTGTATACGCGGGACACCACCTGCTGGATCTACGGCGGCGTGACCCTGAATGCCCTGTACTGGCCGGTGCGCCGCGAGGAGACCCTGCTGACGACCGCCATCTACCGCTTCCACCCGAGCTTCGCCAACGCGGGCATCCAGGTGTGGTGGGGGGATCCCGACCAGAATTTCGGCCAGGCGACCCTGGAGGGCGGCGATGTGATGCCGGTCGGCAACGGCGTGGTCCTCATCGGGATGAGCGAGCGGACCTCGCGGCAGGGGATCGCCGAGGCCGCGGCGGCCCTCTTCGCCAAGGGCGCCTGCGAGCGGGTGATCGTGGCGGCGATGCCCAAGCTGCGCTCGGCCATGCACCTGGATACGGTCTTCACCTTCGCGGATCGGGACCTGGTGACCCTGTATCCGCCCATCATGGATCAGGTCCACGCCATCAGCCTGCGCCCCAGCGACAAGGCCCCGGGTTTCGAGGCCACCCTGGAGAAGCAGCCCTTCGTGGAGGTGGTCGCCGAGGCCTTGAACCTCGAGAAGCTGCGTGTGATCGAGACCGGCGGGGACCACTATGCCGCCGAGCGCGGCCAGTGGGACAGCGGAAATAACCTGGTCTGCCTCTCGCCCGGGGTGGTGATCGCTTACGACCGCAGCACCTGGACCAACACGGAGCTGCGCAAGGCCGGGGTCGAGGTGGTCACCATCGTGGGCGCCGAGCTGGGCCGCGGGCGCGGCGGCGGCCACTGCATGACCTGCCCCCTGATCCGGGACCCCATCGACTTCTGAGCCTCCGCTTGGTCCTCAGAGAACTTGTAGGTCGGACTGTAGGTCGGGATTCAGCCCGACCCCGGCCTCACGGGTGGCGGTTACCGCCGCTGTCGGGCTGAAGCCCGACCTACAGGGGGAGCTCCTTCGGTGTCAGGCACCAGGCGGACAACCAAGTGACTGCGGATCAGGGCCGAGTGATCAGGGGCGGGCTCGCGGGCTTGCTGGCGGCGGTGCTACTGGCTGGCGCCGCGCAGGGGGCCACGGCGGCGAG
>JBGSOR010000464.1:0-8568 GCA_041738985.1 Chromatiaceae bacterium
CCGCCTGCCGCAGTGCGTCCGCCATGGCGGCAGCGGAGGCGAAGCGGTGTTCTGGCCGCTTGGCCAGGGCCCGATGTATCGCGGACTGTAGGCCGGGGCCGGCGACGGCCGCCAGCTCGGCGCCGCCAGCGGGTGGCTCGTTGAGCACGCCGTAAGTGATCTCCGTGAAATTCCCGCCGCGGAATGGGCGCTGACCGATCAGCATCTCCTGAAGCACTGCGGCGGCCGAGAACAGGTCGCTCCGCGGGTCGACCTCCCCGCCACGGCATTGCTCTGGCGACATGTAGCTGGGCGTGCCGATCACCATCCCCACATGGGTCAGGTCCGAGCTGTCGATCCGGGCAATGCCGAAGTCCGTGACCTTGACCCTCCCGCCGTCCGTAAGGAGTATGTTGGCTGGCTTGATGTCGCGGTGCACGATCCCTAAGGCATGGGCGCTGGCCAGGGCATCGAGCACTTGCAGGAGCACATGGACGGCGGCGGCCGGGGCGAAGCGCTCGCCCTGCGCCAGCACCTTGTCGACACCCAAGCCGTCCACGTACTCCATTGCCAGGAACGGGTTCCCGTCGTGCAGGGCGAAGTCGAAGATCGCGACGATGCAAGGATGGCTGCACCGGCCGGCCGCTCGCGCCTCCCGCCTAAAACGCTCCACGTAATTTTGGCGCTCCTCGCCTGCGAGGAGGTCGGTGCGGACCAGCTTGATCGCGACCTTCCGGTCGATCGCCGGGTCGTGGGCCTCGTAAACCACGCCCATGGCACCCCGTCCGAGGGTTCGAAGGATCCGAAAGCGACCGATTGTCGGCGGTGCAGAAGCGGCCCCGTTGATGGTCAGCCCTCCAGCAGCTTCATTGCATTCTCCAGACTGCGGCGCATCCGGTTAAAGGAAGTAGCCAGAGAGGCGATCTCGTCGCGTCCCTTCGGCTCGATCTCCGGGGCGTCCATGTTACCTGTGCTGATCTCGTCGGCGATGATCGACATGCGGCGTACCGGTTGCACGATCATGGTCGTCAGCAAGATGTTCAGCAGTACGATGACCACCAGGAAGACCCCGGCCAGGCCGGCCAGATAGAGCTTTAAAGTGTTGTTTGCCCGGTCGCTTGCGACCTGCCGGGGCACTGTGACGACTTGGACGCCGACGACATCGTTAAGCTTCCACCCGAATCCGTTGGCGGTCCCGTACAGGTCGATCATCGTTGCCGGTGCCGCGGCGGGTGTCGAGTGACAGGTCAGACAAGCGGGATCCTTGAGCCGAATCGGCTTGGAAAGCGACAGGGTCGGTCCAAGTGCGGATGTACGCGTGCTCACGAATTCCTGCAGACCCTGATTGCGTGTGAATTCGCCGATGATATCCGCCTCCCAATCCGTGGCTCGGTCCGCCGGATTGGTCGGGTTCAGCGATGCCTCTTTGTACGTGTAGCTTGGCAGCTCTTTTTCCAGGGTGCGGCGCATGTTGGTCTGCGCCGCCCAGGAAGGCACGGTGTGGGGCAGGAAGCGCAGCTTGCTCTGCTCCGCCAGGAGCGGAGTAATTTCGCTCACCGTGTATACGCGGACCGCGGAGGCCGCGCTCATTAGCAGGGATGCCTCCCGCATCACCTCCCGTCGGGCGTCCGCGTTGGCGATCCCGTAGAGCAGGGCGGCTGCCAGCGAGAGCCCCACCAGAAAAGCCGCCAGCATCGCCAGATTGAACTTGGTCCTCAGGCTCATGTGGTACTCCCTAGCCGCGTGGTTGAGGTGGTTGGCAGCCCCTGATGGCCCGCCGTTAATCCAGGGCGACCAGCCGTGCCGCTTGCTCGCCGGTGAGCGTGCCCGTCATCTCGGCACCGAGCTCGTGCTGAAAACGACGGATCGCGGCCCGAGTTTCGGGTCCGAACCGACCGTCGATGCGGTCACTGTAATAGCCTAGACGGCCCAATGCGGCCTGGACGCGCCGCCGTTCGTCGTCGGACATGGCGCCTTCCTCGGGAAATGTCCGAGCCGGGCTGGACTGGGCCGGAGCGGCGGACAGGGTTGCGGTCTCCGTGGTCGCGGCGGGAGTCTCGATCGGCGATTCGTCGGCCAGCAGGTTGCGCGAGACCGACGGCAGTCGCATCAGCGAGATACTCAGCCCCGGACTGGATCCCAGGCTGACCTTGAGACCGGTCAACAGGTCCGCGGCATTGACCTCCGGGGCGGCCAGACCTGCGGTCAGTGCAGCAGACAGTGCGGTGGTTCCGCTTTCCGGCGGCGGCGCCGTCGCTGCAATCAGGCCCAGGCCTTCCGGGATCGGCAGGGCGTCCAAGCTATCCAGCAGCGGGGCCGATACGCCGTTGGCTGGGATCAGATCCAATGCCAGCACCCCGCGGCTCGGATTGCCCCGTGCCAGGGCGTCCAGCATGGCCTTGGCGAGCAGGCCCTGAGTCATCACATCGGACGGTCGCGCGATGCGCGCCGAGATCGGCAGCAGAAAGGGGCGGTCGTTTAGCCCGGCCCCGTAGCCGCAGATATAGACGAAGACGCTCGCCTCCGGTGCCGCCGCCATCCCCCTGCCGAGCTCGTCGATCGCAGCGGCCAAGCCGCCGCTTGTCGTATTCTCCCGCTCCACCACCTGGAAGCCCAGGCTGCGCAACGTTCCGGCAAGAACGCGAGATGAAGCCGGGCAGGCCGGTAGGGTGGGCAACGCGGAATACTCGCCGTTGCCGACGACCAATGCGATGCGGGCCGGCTGCGCCAGGGCAGGGGCAGCGGTCGAGAGCGCCACCGTGGCCCAGAGGGCCGCCCTCGCGGCCGAGGCAAAAGCGTTTCGATCGTGCATGGCGAAATTCCTCCCGTTCGTCGAATTCCCGGCAATTGTATCGACCCGGTGGGCTGACTTGCCTGACGCGCGAGGTGGGTCCACGGAGTCCGTTTTCCCTGCCGCCTCAGTGCCGGGGCGGGGTCGCGGACTGGCGCGTGCCCGTGTGCGCCGCCGCCACTTCTCTCCAGAGTGCGAGCCGCCGTGTTATCCCAAATCTGCTGTGATCCCCAAACAGACCGTTCCAGACAAACTTCTTCCCTCGAAGGACCGATCCCCGGTTCCGGATCGGGGCTATGCTGCGACTTGAATGGTTTGATAGAAACGATTCACCGGAGGTCCCGATGGCAACAACACAAGAAGTCTTGACCCACATGACCGGCCACACCGGCGGGCAGCCGTTGCAACTGAGCTCGCAGACTCATTTCACCCGAGCCCAACGGCCACCGAGTGGAAGCTCAGACGCCCGCACGTCGATTTTCATCCAACGTACAACTTCTCGAGCCGTGCCGACAGCGATGGGAAGCACCGCCTGTCCAACGTCCGTGTCACCGTATCGATGAACAGATCGCGGAGCTGGTATGTCAACGGAAGAGACACCCCGCTACTGCTCCGCCACGAGCAAGGACACTACAACATCACGTTCCTTGTGGCCAGAAGCTTGTGCCGCCGGCTGCTGGAGCTCGAATGGGATTCGGCGGTTCTCCAAGCCACGGGTCAATCCTCGCCTCAACAGATCATGAACCGGCTGAGGACGGACGGCCAACAGCTCGGCCAGAACGCCCAGGGGGAATCGACCCGGATCAATGATCTCTACGACAGCCCGGGTCAGGGGGCAAAAAATACCGATGGAAGCATCAACCCACAGGCCCAGGCGCGGTGGGACCAGATGATCCAGCACGCGCTCCAGCACGACACGGGTCTTTCCGTGCTCATCTCGATCACCGGCGGTAATCCCCGAAACTGGTAGGGTAGCGGAGTAGACAGCAAGGGCGAGGCTTGGACTCCTCGCGGGGCTTGATTTGCTCCCCTTTCCGCACCCGAGCCGCCCCGCGGGACCGCTTACTCGTCACTATGCGCAGCGCGTTCTCGGTGGTCGCGCCGTCGGGGGTTCGCGCGCTTCGTTGACACTCGATAATCGCCCGCTTAGTCTTAGTCTCGAAGCCCGTCGCAGGCATCGGCTTCCCGCTCACCGCACCGTGGAGATCCGCATGGACCTTTCGCGACTCATGACGCTAAGAACGCTCACCAGCGCGCTAGCCGAGTACTTCGCCCCCCAAGCCCGCGACTACATTGCCAATCTAAGTCTGTTCTTCCAGCCGCGGATCTTGCTGGGGGACCTAATCCGCTTCGAGAAGTGTCAGGTGAAGGGCCAGGACGCGGTATTCCAGGAGCTGCTCAAGCTCTACCAGCCCCTGGCGCGCGCCTCCGCACTCAATGTGCAGACCGAGTTGAAACCACCGCTCGACGTTTACGGCGGATCTCTCGAGCTCTTTCCCGCCAGCTATTCGTACACGCCGGAAGGGGCCACTAAGCCCATCATGATCGTCAGCCCGCTCAAATGGGTTCTGGCATTCAAAGATCTTGGACCCCAGAGGCTAAGGGGTCTGGTGGCTGAGCATGCGCGCAGCGGCGGTAACGAATTGCAGGGATGTGTCCTGAACTACTTGGCCATTCATCTGCTGGCGCAGCGACGTCCCGGACCCGCGCCGATCCTCGATGCACTGCGCTTCCCGCTTTCTTCCGCGGCCCAGCAGGATTTCGGGGGACTCCCGTTCGTCTATCTCGCGGCGCCTTTACCGACCGTGCGCCCGCCCGACGCATTGATGCTGCAGATCACTCAGATCTCGGGGACTGCAACCTTTGAGGAGGTTGTTGACGCTGGCGCCATTTCCAACTTGAACGATCCCGTAAAGGATCGTGTCTTGTCGCTCTTAAGTGAGCACGGCGGAGATCTCGGGAAGGAGCTTGGACTTTGAGGTCACCGGGACGATCATTGATACTGGTTTGCGGTCGACAGCCTCTCTACTCGCGAAGGCGGCCCCGAGATGCCTAACGGCGACCCTTCCCCTACGCATCCGGCAGAAATTCTTCGTCTAGGATCTGCTCGACCGTGAATGCTGGTGTCTGAGGGAAAGTCTCGATCGGCAGCCCGGTTTCGTCCGCCGCATACTTGCGCGCCTTCAGGTACTCTCGTTCCATGAATTCCGGAATCTGGCGTCCGAGGCTGGGGCTGTCATCGATGATCCCCTCGATCTGATCGCGGGCGCTGCGGATCGACAAACGCCACGAAGGACTGCGCAGCTTTGGCTGGTATTGCCATTTGAGGAGATGAATCAACAATACGCGCAAGTGGCCCATCACCGCACGCCGCTGACTTCGCCCGATGTCTTCCAGCTCCTCGGCCACGTTGAGCGTATCCAGTGCGCTCAGTCGGCCTTCTCGCAGCATCTGCGCGTTGTGCGCAAGCCAGGCATAGAGGTCGTCAGTGTAAACAGGGGCTTGATCGCCATGCATAGTCTGCGTTTCTCCAACTACGGTATGCGACATGCTGCGTCATTGCAATAAGGCCGAAGCGACGTCCGATCCAACCGCCAGACGGGGCTGCTCGCGGTCGCACAAGGCACGCGGACGTGATGCCCAATCCCCTACAGTGTGTAGACGCCAGTGCGAAACGCCTGCGCAATCGCCTAGCGCCGCTCGGGAAGATGTCGCTCAAACTACGCAAAGGAGCGGTGCATCGGCCAGCGCCCCACTCGCGGTGACGCGCGAATCCGTGTATGGGACGGCGCTTAGTGCGTGATCTGCGCCAGAAATCCCTTACGACCGAGGATTACCTGACTCCTCAACCCATGCCAGAGGTCCGGACACGCCACGCTGTTAACCTCTAACTTTAACGCATGGCGGGCATGGTGGCGGTTGGAATTATAAGTATAGACTCGACGGCACGGCGATGTTTTGGGATCTGCCGCGAGAGGTTGTCCCAGAGGCTCGGTAGCCCGAAACCCGCTCGGACAAAATCGATGTACTGCCTCCTCGCCTCGGGGCGGGTGCGCCCGAACGTTTGCGGCAAAGCATCCAAGGCAAGTCAAGACGGTGCGGCCACCTCGCCGACCATCGCCCCGTAGGAGCTCTAAGGCCAATCACGCGCTTCCGCCACCATCCCGGCCTGCATCGGGTTGAGCACCACATAGCGCGCCAGCTCCGAGAGATATGCCTCTTCTCCACTAGGATGGCCTTGTAGCGCCCCTGAAAGACATGCCCGACGCGGTCATGCGTGCGATTGACGTACTGCGTATAAACGCCATTCAGTTGGCGCATCCTCCTGGCAAGATTGCCTTCGACGGTCTCCACCATGACCTGATAATGGTTAGTCATCAGGGAATAGGCATGGCAGATCCAATCGAACCGCTCGCAGACGGAACCCAGGATGTCGAGCCAGGCAGGTCGATCGGCGTCTCCGGGGAAAATCGCTTCGCGCTTGTCGCCGCGCGACGCAACATGGTACAGGGCGCCGGCAAACTCGATCCGTAGGGGCGAGACATGGCGCCTTCTGCGGCTGAATACGGCTTGATTGCGATGGGCAACTGCAGAATCCGCCCGCGCTTGTGCCGCGGGACCGGGACGACGCCACCCCCGTGCTTGCTTGGAAACCTAGGCGGGAGGCGGTACCCTGCTTAGATATGGCGTACCCAGTCTCGGCAGATAAGCGCGCCCGGTGGTTGTGCCACACGCATCGGCCCATCAATTCTATGAGGACGCAATATGAGAACGCCTGCGATGCTGCCACGCCAGGCATCGAGCCTGGCACGTGTCTATCGACTGTCGGTCGCAGAATACCATCGCATGGGAGAGGTCGGAATCCTTGGTCCGGAGTTGCGTACTGAGCTGATCGACGGGGAAATCATCGAGATGCCACCGATCGGACACCCCCACGCCGGGACGGTTAAGCTGCTTGCCAACCGATTGAAAGAGTTAGTCGGCACAGACGCGATCATGGCGGTTCAGGATCCGGTTTGGCTCGACGACCACAGCGAGCCGATCTCGGACATTGCGCTGGGTGATTAGCGCGATGGCTCAGCTGCCCCCCGTGTCCGCGAGCCGTAGCCAGCGCTCCGGGCACGGGCCGGTGCGAACGCACGTGTGTGCGAGCCCACCGACCAACGAGGCCAGATCGAAGCGACGGTTGACGCGGTACTGCGTCTCGGCCAGGTAGCGGTGGCGGTACTTGGCGAAGTCGAAATGGTGGTAGGTGCCGGTGATGGCGGTCTTGCAGTTGGAGATGAAGGTGTTGACCCATCGGAACGGCTCCAGCTCGCTGGATTTGCGGTCGCCGACGATGATCGCGCCGTGGGCAGCGACCTGGGCGCCGGCGGCGTTGAAGCTGGCCAGGCCATCGCTGACCGGATGCGCCTCGGAGTGGAGCGCGGACTTCGCCCACGCGGCGAAGGTCGCGCCCGTGTAGTCGGCGATCGCATCGAAGCGCACGTGCAGCGGGCGACCCTCATCGGTCAACTCGACGGCGGCCATGAACGACTTGTTCTCCGAGCCGCGCCCGGGCTTGCCGGCGTGCGCACCGCCGAGCACCGCATCATCGGCGAACACCACGCCGGTGAGCAGGCGCAGGGTCTCGCGCTGGCGCATCGCTTCGAGGAGTTTGTGCTTGACCCGCCAGGCGGTGCTGTAGCTGACGCCGAGATGGCGCTTGAGCGAGAGGGCGGAGATGTTGTTCTTGTTTTGCGTGACCAGGTAAATCGCCTGGAACCACTTGGTCAGCGGGAGCTTGGAGGCATGAAACAGGGTGCCGGAGCAGACGGTGCTCTGAGTACGACACGTCGAGCACTGCCAGTACTGGCGCCCGTCGGCGACGAACCGCGAGTGCTCGCGCCCGCCGCACTGCGGGCAGACGAAGCCGTCCGGCCAGCGGAACCGCTCCAACGCCTTCTCGCACTGCGCTTCGGGTCCGTACCGCTCGATGAGCTCGCTCAAGGACATACCGTGTTGAAACTGGATCTGGTTCTGGGGCATCGCTGGCGCTCCGCTGGTGGACTTGCCCACCAGTGTGCGCCTGGTGCAGGCTCAGACCGTGAGCCCGCCAGCTGAGGCATCGAGCTAATCACCTTGCGCTGTTGCGTCCTCGCGCGGATTGGTACCGCAATGGGCATCCTGGTCCGGACGCCGTCCTGCTGCTGATCGAGGTTTCCGACACCAGCCTGACCTATGATCGCGAGGTCAAGCTTCCACGCTACGCCCGCGCCGGCATCCCTGAGGTGTGGCTCGTGGATCTGGGTGGGCGCCGGCTTGGCATCCATCGCTGCCCCGCTGGTCACTGCTATCGTGAGGTCGTCGCGCCCGAGGACCTCACTGCCATCCCAGTGCCACTTAAGACAGACCGAAAGATCACGATGGACTTGACGGCACTGTTCTGGAGCACTTAGCTGCTCGGGTAATTGAGCTTGACCTCTTGTCTTGGCGCACGATGGATACCCGAGGTGTCGTGGTACGTCCCCTGTTTCCCGCGTCCCCTATTTCCCGAGGGAATGCCCGGGCCTGCGGGTCCCGTACGGTCGCAGGCGCGGTTGCGGCGGGTAGCCAAGCCGCCCAGACCAGACCGACGAGCGAGACGAGCAGCGCAAGGCGCGGCGAGCGGCGAGCGGACATATCGGTTGGCCTGCGACATCCTCTTATCATGCGCCATCTTAGCCATCCGGTCGTGGCGGGCTAACCGCCGGCTGGGCCGAGTCGCCCGCCGCAGCGGCAGGCGCTGCGCATCTAACTCAGTCCGCGGCGGCGGCGAT
>JBGSOR010000483.1:0-6706 GCA_041738985.1 Chromatiaceae bacterium
CGCCGCCAAGGACCGGGCCGGCCGCACCGCCGTCCTGGCGCGTGCCCTGGCCGGCTCCGACACCCCCATCGCGCTGCGACTGGGGACCAACCTCTCCACCGCCATGGCGGGTCGCTCCAGGCTTTCCCGCGCCCTGCGCTATCTGCCAATTCGGCTGCTGTATCCGCGCATCGAGTGCATCGTAGCCGTATCTCAAGGGGTGGCGGATGACATTGCGCGCATCGCCCGCCTCCCGCGCGAGCGCATCCGGGTCATCCGCAACCCCGTCGTGACCCCGGAGTTGGCGTGCCAGGCGGCGGCGCCTTGCGTGCACCCCTGGCTCCAGTCGGGCGGACCGCCGGTTGTCATCGGAGCCGGACGGTTTCAGGAGCAAAAGGACTTCCCGACCCTGATCCGCGCCTTCGCCCAGGTGCGGCAGCGCCAGGACTGCCGGCTTCTGGTCCTGGGCGAGGGGGGGCAGCGACCCCAGCTTCAGGCCCTAATCGACGATCTGGGGCTAGCGAACGATACGGACCTGCCCGGCTTCCAGGTCAACCCCTACCCCTTCCTCGCCCGAGCCAGCCTCTTCGTGCTCTCTTCCGCCTGGGAAGGCTCCCCCAACGTGCTGACCGAGGCGCTGGCGCTGGGCGTTCCCGCCGTCTCCACGGACTGCCCGAGCGGCCCGGCGGAGATTCTCGATGGGGGCCGATTCGGACCGCTGGTGCCGGTCGGGGACGCGAGCGCCCTGGCCCGCGCCATGGAGCGCACCCTGGCTCAGCCGCTGCCGTCCGACGTGCTCAGGTCCGCAGTGCAAGAGTACGAGCAGGGTCGGAGCACCCAACGCTACCTAGAGGCGCTGGGGTCGGCGGGAGGCTAGTCGCCGAAGCGGCGCGGGGCTGTCCGCGGGCCCACAGGTCGCCACGCACCTCGGCGCACGGCGGAACCGGGCAACGCGTTAACATACCCCCGCCTTCAGTGTGTCAACCCCAGGAGGAAAGAACATGACCCGCCGCAAGAGGACGATCCTTGCAACCGCGATCATCGTCGTCCTGGCCGTCGCCACCGCCACCAACCTGTGGCAGAACGGCTTGGCGAGCCCAGCCCTGTGGCTGACACTTGCCGCGGCGGCCCTAGTGCCCCTGCTGCTGCGCCGAGAGATCTGCCAGGACTTCATCGCCTGGCGGGAGGATTTCGGGGTCGGATTTCCGCTCATCGATGGGGATCACAAGAAGCTCCTGTCCCTCATCAACAACCTGCTCGCCACCCAGCAATGCGAGACGGGCACCGCTTTGGAGCGCCAGGCGCTCGACGAGCTACTGGATTACACCGAATACCACTTCAAACGCGAGGAGGACCTGATGACCCGCTACGGCTACCCGGACTTCGCCGAGCACAAGGCCCAGCACGACCGGATGCGTGCCCAGGTCCAGGCCCATCTCAAGCGCTACGAGGAGAAGGGACGCGTGGCCCTGCCCCAGCTTGCCAACCACCTCAAGCTCTGGCTGCTTCAGCACATTGCCGGGACCGACCGGCGACTTGCGCCCTTTCTCGCCCGGCAGGCGGGGCTGGGCGCAGGGTCGGAGACCCAAACCGAGTCCTGAGAACGAGCCGGGCCTTGCGGTCCGGGTCGCCGACCGATCCGCCATGAGCGGGTCCGCAATGGCGTGCCGCCCGCGCGACCGGGGCCGCCCTGTCGATCGAAACTCCAAGGGAGCGCCCCATGCCCGCCGAGCCCGTCACCGCCGTCGCCCACGCCATCCAGCTCTCGGTGGCCCCGGTGTTCCTGCTCTCGGGTATCGGCGCCATGATGGCAGTCCTGGCCAATCGACTCTCCCGGGTCGTCGACCGCGCGCGGGTGGTCGAGGCCATCAAGCCCGCCGGACCGGACGAGCGCGCGGAGATCCGATCCGAGCTCAAGAGCCTGTCCGCCCGCTCCAAGATCATCAGCTGGGCCATTGGACTCTGCACCCTCACCGCGCTGCTCATCAGCACGGTGGTGGCGATCCTGTTCCTCGGCGCCTTCGTCAGCCTCAATGCCTCGATGCTCGTCGCGTCGCTCTTTGTGGCAGGGATGACGGCGTTCATCTGTGCGCTTCTCCTGTTCTTGCGCGAGGTCCTGATCGCCACCGCCGCCCTGCGGTTTGGAAAGCGAGAGCTGTAGCACGCTAGCCAAAGATAACTGGGCCAGGCTGGCATAGACCAGGAGCAGGAATCCCGAGGGTGCCGGGTATTCGATGCCAAAGGCCCCCGCCGACCGACCATTCAATCCGCGTTAAGGAGCCACCATGACCGCCGCCAACCTTGCCGCTCGACCCGGCTCCCGCAGCTTGGGCGTGGATTTCCTCCGGGCCGCCTGCATCCTCTATCTGGTCGGCTACTGGCACCTGATTCCCTATACCACGGCCTTGCCCGGATACTCCAACTGGTTTACCGAGGGCCTCAAATATGTGACGCTCGCTACCTTCGTGCTCTGCTCCGGCTTCCTGCTCTCCGGCCATCGGGTCGAGCTGAGCCCCCAGGGACTCTGGTCCTTCTATCGGCGCCGGCTGCTGCGCATCTACCCCCTTTATCTGCTGGCGGCCATCCTCTTCGACCTCGCGGGTATCGCCAACCTGACCCAGGTGATTGACGGCGCACTCTTGGTCTCCATGTTCAGTCCGCCGGCACTGCCCACCCTCTGGTTCGTCACCATGATCATGGTGTTCTATCTGGTTGCGCCACTCCTGATTCTGCTGGGGGACAGACCATCGCTGGTCATCCTGGTCGGCGGGGCCTTGCTCGCGCTGCTCATCGCCCAGCACCTGCTGGTCAAACCCATCGATCTGCGGATCGCCATGTATCTGCCTGTTTTCGCGCTAGGCATACTCTATCGGCAACAGGCGGTGCTCAGGACGCTCCTCACCCGCTACCGCTGGCCCCTGCTTGCGCTGGCGATCCTGCTGCTTCCCTTGAGCAGGATCGGCAACGAATGGTCTGTCAGCGGGGCCATGCTCATCGTTCCCCTCCTGCTCGCAAGCGCCGCCGCCTTACTCGTCTTTGCGGACCGGATCGCCGACCTGCTCCATGGCCCCACCATCGCCTTCCTCGCCTATTCGAGCTTTGGGCTCTATCTGTTTCACCGTCTGGTCTTCAAGGCCGCGATCGCGGTCTATTTCCCCGCGCAGGGATGGGACCAGGTCCTCTACCTCCTAGGGATCGGGGTGCCTGTGGGCATTCTGATCGGCTATGTCGTGCAACGCGGCTACGACGGGCTGGCCGCGCGCTGGAGCCACGGAGAGAAGTAGGCGACGGACTCGGCAGTCCGGTACGCGGACAGGACTCCGCACAGGCTTTACCGCTCGTGTGACGCTGCACCAGCAGGAGACGAATCCGCGGCGGACTCAACCACCCACCGGCGCGACCGTGTCACGCCTCGGCACCAAACGCTTGAGGAGCCCTAGTAGATCGTCCACATACGTGTAGACCACCGGAATGACGAGCAGGCTCAGGAAGGTCGACGTGATCAACCCGCCGATGACCGCAATGGCCATAGGGGAGCGGAAGCTGGGCTCGGCACCCATGCCGAGTGCCACCGGGAGCATGCCGGCGCCCATGGCGATAGTGGTCATGAGGATAGGTCGGGCGCGCTTATGACAGGCATCGAGCATGGCGTCGGTCCGCGCCAGGCCCCGCTCCCGCCGGGCGACCACGGCGTACTCGACCAGCAGGATCGAGTTCTTGGTGACTATACCCATGAGCATCAGGATGCCGATGATGGACGGCATGGAGAAGCTGTTGCCAGTCGCAAGCAAGGCGATGAAGGCGCCGCCCAGGGAGAGCGGCAGGGCGGCGAGGATGGTGAACGGCTGCAAGAAGTCGTGGAAGAGCAGCACCAGCACCGCATAGATGCACAGGATGCCGATCAGCATGGCGGTGCCGAAGCTGGAGAAGAGCTCGGCCATGCGCTGCGCGTCGCCTTGCTCGACACGCTCAACCGCGGGCGGCAGGGTCTTGAGGGACGGCAGCTGGTTGGCCTCCGCCAGAACAGCCCCGATAAGTCGCTGGCCGAGCTCCACGTCGATGTTGACGTTGCGCCTCCGATCAACCCTATCGATCTGTGCCGGGCCGCTTGACATGGTCAGGTCCGCCAGGGCCGAGAGCGGCACCGGGCCGGCCTTGCCGGGCACCCGCAACTGGGCAATGGCGTCGAGATCCGTGCGCATGGCCCGGTCCAGACGCACCCGAATGGGGATCTGGCGCTGGGGCAGGTTGAGCTTGGGCAGGTTGACCGCGAAGTCCCCCGAGGTGGCCACCCGTACCGCCCCGGCCAACGCAGAGGTGGTGACACCCAGGTCCGCCGCTCGGGCGAAGTCCGGCCGGATCTGGATCTCGGGGCGTTGCAGGCTGGCGCCGGAGACGACGTTGCCGATGCCCTGCAAGGTCCGCAGGTCCCGCTCCACTGCACGGGCCGCGGTGGCGAGCGCCACCGGATCGTCGCTGGCAAGGGACACCTGGAGCTTGCCCCCGGGCTCGTTGCCCCCGATGGAGACCCGCACCCCAGGCAAGGCGCGCAGGCGGTCGCGGATCTCACGCTCCACCTGGGACTGGGGGCGGTCCCGGTCGCGCCGATAGACAAGCTTCAGGGTGAGCGTGGCAAGCCGCACGTCCTTGGCCCCGCCCTCCCCCATGGGACCCTGACCCGAGACGCTGCCTACCGCGGTAAAGGTGCCGACAATGTCGTGCACGGATGCGAGCAGTGCGCGCGCCTGCTCGGCCGCCCGGCGCGTGTCTTCCAGCGAGCTGCCCGGGGGCAGCTCCAGCTTGACGCTGGTCTGGCTGCGGTCCGCCGCTGGGATGAAGCCGGTGGGCAGCAGGGGTATCAGACGCAGGGAGCCGACGAAGAAAGCGATGGCGACAAACGCCGTGGTCTTGCGATGGTCGAGACACCAGCGCACGGCCCCCAGGTAGCGGGTCATGACGACCCCGTCCCGGTTGCCCTCCGGGTGACTCTTGAGGAAATAGGCCGCCATCATGGGGGTGAGTAGCCGCGCCACCAGGAGCGAGGCCAACACCGCCACCGCGGCCGTGATCCCGAACTGGACGAAGAACTTGCCCGGCACCCCGCCCATAAAGGCGGTCGGCAGGAAGACCGCCACCAGGGTAAAGGTGGTCGCAATGACCGCGAGCCCGATCTCGTCCGCCGCCTCCATGGCCGCCCGGAAGGGGGTCTTGCCCATGCGCAGGTGCCGGACGATGTTCTCGATCTCCACGATGGCATCGTCCACCAGGATGCCCACCACCAAGGCCAGGGCCAGCAGGGTCAGCACGTTGAGGCTGAACCCCAGCCACAGCATGACCGCGAAGGTCGGGATGATGGAAAGCGGCAGGGCGACGGCGGCCACCAGGGTGGCCCGCCAATCCCGCAGGAACCAGAAGACCACCAGGATGGCGAGCAAGGCACCCTCGTAGAGGAGCTCCATCGAGCCGTGGAAGTTGTCTTCCACCGGGTCGACCGTGTTGAATGCCTCCGCGATCCGCACCGCCGGGTACTGGGCGGCCAGCCGTTGGACCTCGGCGCGCACCGCTTGGGCCACTGCCACCTCGCTCGCCCCCTTGATGCGGGTGACCTCGAAGGCAACCACGGGGGTCTCGCCCAGAAGGGCATAGGAGCCGCGCTCGGCGATGCTGTCGCTCACCTGGCCCAGGTCGGCCAGACGCACCCGGCGCCCGTCGGCGAGGGGAATGTCGAGCCCCGCGATCCCCTCTACCGTGCCCACGGCGCCCAGGCTCCGCACCGACTGGACCGCGCCGCCGATGTCCCCGCGGCCCCCGGAGGCATCCTGCTGGACGCGCTTCAACTGGACCGAGATGTCCCCGGCGGTCACCCCCAATGCCTGCATCCGGGCGTTGTCCAGGTCCACATGGATCTCCCGGTCCACACCTCCCACCCGTGCCACCCGACCCACCCCCTTGACCGCGAGCAGCGCCTTGGAGACCTCGTTGTCCACGAACCAGGAGAGCTCCTGCTCGTCCATCCGGTCCGAGCCGACCGTGAAGGTGACGATGGCTGAGCCCGAGGTCGTCACCTTGGAGACCACCGGGTCGGTGAGGTCTTGGGGCAGATCCGCCCGCACACTGTCAACGGCGTTCCTGACCTCGTTCAGGGCCACCTCGGGGTCCTTGTCGATCCGAAACTCCACCCGGATGGTGGCCGAGCCGTCCGTGACTGTGGTGCGCATGTGCTCGATCCCGCCCAGGGTCGCCACCTTGTCCTCGATCTTGCGGGCGACCTCGGTCTCCAGCTGGGTGGGATCGGCTCCCTCCAGGTTGGCGACGATGGTGACGGTGGGCAGCTCGATGTCCGGGAAGTTCTGGATTCCCAGCGCGCGGAAGCCCATGACACCCAGCATGGTCAAGAGGGCAAAGAGCAGGATGGCGGGGACCGGGTGACGGATGGACCAGGCGGAGACGTTCATGGATTCAAGGCCGGTTTAGCCGCTTGGGACCCGGAGGAAGACCCCAAAGGGAATCGGGAAGGAGCCCCAGGTCGGGGCGGAGCGCGCCGGATGCGGCGGGGGCGCGAGCCGAATCGGCCGCGGTCGACGCGGTCCCTTCGTCGCCGCACCGGATGGACCTAGCGTGCGGCGCTCGCGCGATCAAGCCCTCCGAGCGGGCCAGTGCCCGGCTCCACCCGCACCAGGTCCCCGTCGTTCAGGAAGGCCCCGCCGCTCGCCACCAACCGGGCCGC
>JBGSOR010000499.1:0-10719 GCA_041738985.1 Chromatiaceae bacterium
GCTGAGCGGCCGGGTCTTGGTAGCCGCGGAAGGCGTCGACGATCTCGATGGCCGCCGGACGGTTATTGCAGATCAGGAGCATGTCGCAGCCGGCCGCGGCGGCGGCGCGGGCACGGTCCGCGTAGCCCCCGACAACCCCGGCGGCGGCCATGTTCAGGTCGTCGCTAAAGATGACGCCGGGAAATCCGAGACGCTCGCGCAAAATCGCCCCCAGCCAAAAGCGAGAGAACCCGGCGGGGTCGGGGGCGACACGAGGATAGACCACATGGGCGGGCATGGCCGCCTCCAGCCCGTGGGCGATCAGGCGCTCGAAGGGCACCAGATCTTCGAGCCAGATGTCCTCCAGGGAACGCTCGTCTCGGGGAAGCTCGAGGTGGGAGTCAGCCTCCACCCCACCGTGTCCGGGAAAGTGCTTTCCCACCGCAGCCATACCCGCTTGACGCACGCCGGCAACCCAGGCAATTCCCAGCTCCGCCACCTGGTCGGGCACCGAGCCAAAACCTCGGTCCCCGATGGCGCGGCAAAGACCCCGGTCCAGGTCCAGCACCGGGGCAAAGCTGAAGTCCACCCCCACGGCAAGCAGCTCGGCGGCCAAGAGCCAGGCAACCGCGGAGCAGGCAGCAGCGGCGCGCCGGGGGTCGTGGGCGTAGAGCGCGCCGAAACGGCCGGCGGGAGGCAGCCGGGTAAACCCCTCCCGGAAGCGCTGCACCCGCCCGCCCTCCTGATCGACGCCGATGAGCAGCCGCGGCTCCCGAACCTGGTGGATCGCGGCGGTCAGGTCCGAAATCTGCTCGGGGGCGACATAATTGCGGGCAAACAGGATCACCCCGCCCACCGCTGGGTGGCGCAGAAGCTCCCGATCCTCCGCGGTGAGATCGTGCCCCGCAAGGTCGACCATGACAGGACCCAGAGACATGGTCAGGGCGCCAACCGGGCAGCGTTGGCCGCGGCTTCGGGATCGGGGGCGAGAAAATCCGCTGAGGGATCAAGCATAAGGTGCGCTCACGGCGGGGACCGGGCGCCAACGCCCGGCATGCCTACCGTTTGTAGCATAGGGCAGGGTTATGGACCAGAGGGCCAGTGGAGCGGGGGCCCCGCGTCGCCGAAGCGCCGCACCCGCGGTCCAGGGAATCGGCGAGCGCCGCCGCTTCAGCCGCGGAGCCGGCGATCACCGAGGTCACGCGAATTCGATTATCCTCCCCGGCGGCGCACAGATAGCGGTCGTAGGCCGCCTGTCGCGTTGGATTTCCCCAGCGCGCCCCGATTTCGCTCGTAGAGCACCGCTACCGAACGGGCGCGGTGCGACCCGTAACGAGGATCGAAAGCCCCATGAAAGCAAAGTACCTGAACATGCTGCTCTGGTTCGCGGTCTCCCTGTGGATGATCGCGATGCTGAACGGCATGACCACGACGGCTCCGGTCGAGGCGCGCAACCTTAGCTATAGCCAGTTCCTGCAAGAGATCGCCGACGGCTCCGTGGCGGAGGTGCGCATCCAAGAGCAGACCATCAAGGGCACACGCACCGACGGGAGCCATTTCGAGACCTTTAACCCCGGGGACCCCGGCCTGGTTGGCGATCTACTCAAAAACAGCGTGACCATCCGCGCGGAGCCGCCCGCGCAGCCCGGGGTGTTGACCCAGATCCTGGTGGCCTGGATGCCCTTCATCATTCTGCTCGGCCTGTGGGTCTGGTTCATGCGTCGCAGCGGCGGCGGCACCGGTCCCGGCGGCATCTTCAACTTCGGAAAGAGCCGTGCCCGTCAGCACGCTGAGGGCGACGTGAAGGTCACCCTTCGCGACGTGGCGGGTGTGGAAGAGGCCAAGGAGGAGGTCGGCGAGCTCGTGGACTTCCTACGCAGTCCCCAGAAATTCTCAAGCTTGGGCGGGCACATCCCCCGCGGCGTGCTGATGGTCGGCCCGCCCGGAACCGGCAAGACCTTGCTCGCGCGCGCGATTGCCGGAGAGGCCCGGGTGCCCTTCTTCAGCATCTCGGGCTCCGACTTCGTCGAGATGTTCGTGGGCGTAGGCGCCTCGCGGGTGCGCGACCTCTTCGAGCAAGCGAAAAAGCAGGCCCCCTGTATCGTCTTCATCGACGAGATCGATGCCGTCGGCCGTCGCCGCGGCGCCGGGCTGGGCGGGGGTCACGACGAGCGCGAGCAGACCCTGAACCAGCTACTTGTGGAGATGGACGGCTTCGCCGGAAACGAGGGCATCATCGTGATCGCCGCCACCAACCGGGCCGACGTGCTGGACCCGGCCCTGTTGCGCCCCGGCCGCTTCGACCGTCAGGTCGTCGTGGGTCTGCCGGACCTAAGCGGACGAACGGCCATCCTCGAGGTGCACATGCGCAAGGTGCCGCTGGCGGACGACGTGGACGCCCGTACCATCGCCCGCGGCACCCCTGGGTTCTCCGGTGCCGACCTGGCGAACCTGGTGAACGAGGCGGCCCTGCTGTCCGCTCGCTCCGGACTCTCCAAGGTCAACATGGAGATGTTCGAGAAGGCCAAAGACAAGATCATGATGGGCGCCGAGCGGCGCAGCATCGTCATGTCCGAGTCGGAGAAGAAGCTCACCGCCTATCACGAGGCCGGCCATGCGATCGTCGGACGACTGGTACCCGAGCATGACCCCGTGCACAAGGTGAGCATTATCCCCCGCGGGCGGGCGCTCGGCGTCACCCTATTCCTGCCCGAGCGGGACCGTTACAGCATGAGCAAGCGCCAGTTGGAGAGCCAGATCTCCAGCCTGTTCGGCGGGCGCGTGGCGGAAGAGCTGATCTTCGGGTCCGAGCATGTCACCACCGGTGCCTCCAACGACATCGAGCGCGCGACCGATATCGCCCGCAAGATGGTCACCCGTTTCGGCCTGTCCGATGCCATGGGACCCCTATCCTACGGCGACGAGGAGGGCGAGGTCTTCCTGGGCCACTCCGTGACCCAACAGCGCCAAGTGTCCGCCGACACCGCACTCGCCATCGACCGGGAGGTCCGCGCCATCGTCGACCGCAACTACGGACGGACCACGGAGCTGCTGAAGGAGCACATCGACAAGCTTCACGCCATGGCCGATGCCCTCTTGCGCTTCGAGACCATCGACAAGGACCAGATCGACGACATCATGAACGGCCGCTCCGCCCGCGAGCCCAAGGGCGACGGCGGCCAGACCCCGTCCGCGCCGCTCAACGACGCCGCGAGCGGAGGCACTCCGCTGAAGGATCCGCCCATCGTCGGGGGTGCTGTGGGCGGGGTCTAAGCGGCCCGTTCGAGTCGACCATGGACGCCTGGCCATGCTTTACCGGCCGGGCGGAGCCCCCGGCAGCGGTCGCTGCCCCGTGGGTCCCAAGGGCGCCAAGGGGGCCGACTCCATACCCTCGGGCATAGGTTCCATGCGGGACCTTGGGGCTCGGCGGTCAACCGGGCGCTCCGGACCTGCCCATGTAGAGGGCCATCGCCCTGGCCGGGGCGGCGCGGCAAACCCCCCGTTAGGGCTTGCGGCCGCGCTACCAGTCTTGCTGCCTCCGATACGGCCTGGTGTCCTGGTACCGGTACTGGTCCTGGTACTGCTCTCTCTCGTTCTGCTTCTGGTTCTGGTCGTAGATATAGCCGCCGAGCGCGCCGGCACCGGCGCCGATAAGTGCGCCCTTACCTGCGTTCGCGCTCATTGACCCGACAGCAGCACCCGTCGCGGCACCGAGGGCGGCGCCGCTGGTAGTCCGCGAGCCAGTCGTAGTGCCGCAGCCGGATAGAACGACGACGAAGGCGGCGAGAGACAGAGATATGACGAGCTTCATGGTATGCCCTCCAGCATCTCGGGCGTGGTTACGCGCCCTTGTAAGATCATCTTACTCCACTGGGCACCCACGCATTGACCCATTGCCATCCTGGGACTTCGCCAACCGATCGGTGCGACTCAGGCTGACGTTCGCCTCCACCGCGCACCGGACATGTCATCCGCACAGCGCGCGAGCCGCAATCGACCTTCCGACGCCCGCCATGGCACCATGCAGCCCCTCTTCCCCCCCGAGCGATCCCCGCCCCGAACCCGCGCATGCCCACCCACTCGGACCGTCCAGACCGCATCCGCCTGCGCGGGGTCCGGCAAAACAACTTGAAGAATCTGGACCTGGATCTGCCCTTGGGGGAGCTGATCGTGGTGACCGGCGTGTCCGGCTCCGGCAAATCCTCCCTGGCCTTCGACACGGTCTATGCGGAAGGGCAGCGGCGCTATGTGGAGACCTTCTCCCCCTACGCCCGCCAGTTCCTGGATCGCATGGACCGCCCGGTCGCGGACCGCATCGAGGGCATCCCACCCGCGATCGCCATCGACCAGACCAACCCGGTGCGGACCTCCCGCTCCACGGTCGGGACCATGACGGAGCTGAACGATTACCTCAAGCTCCTGCTCGCGCGGGCGGCCCGGCTCTTCTGCCACGGCTGCGGGCGGGAGGTGACGCGGGACACCCCGGAGTCCGTCTGGGAGCAGCTCGCCGCGACTGAAACAGACGCCCCGCCCCGGGTCCTGATCTGTTTCCCGGTTAAGGTACCCGAGTCCCTGGGGGTCGAGCAGGTCCGCGAGATGCTCGCCCAACAGGGCTACGTAAGGCTGCTGCGGGACGATGGCCCGGTGCTGGAGGTCATCCAGGACCGGCTGCGACTCACGGAGGACAACCGGGGCCGCGCCCTGGAGGCACTGGAGACGGCCCTGGCCCGGGGTCACGGCCGCATGCTGGTTTACCCCGTTGGCGACGACCGCGAGCCCGGCGAACCGCGCCGCTTCTCCGCGGACCTGCATTGCCCGGACTGCGACATCGCCTACCGGGACCCAATTCCCAACCTCTTTTCGTTCAACTCCCCGGTGGGGGCCTGCGAAACCTGCCGGGGTTTCGGGCGCACCATCGGGGTCGACTGGAGCCTGGTCATCCCGGACCCGGACAAGTCCCTACTCGAGGGTGCC
Source organism: Chromatiaceae bacterium (assembly GCA_041738985.1). Lineage (GTDB taxonomy): Bacteria > Pseudomonadota > Gammaproteobacteria > Chromatiales > Chromatiaceae > Thiodictyon. The sequence goes on from JBGSOR010000499.1 coordinate 4,954, forward strand.
ATCAAGCCCATCCAGTCGGACTCCTACTCGGAGGTCCAGGAGGACCTGATGGGTTTCGCCCACCGCCGGGGCGTCCCCACGGACATCCCCTGGCGGCACCTGCCAGAGGCGGACCGCCAGTGGGTCCTGGAGGGCGAGGGCGAGTGGGACGCGGGGGTCTGGTACGGCATTCGCCGCTTCTTCGCATGGCTGGAGGGGCGCGCCTACAAGATGCATGTGCGGGTGCTGCTCTCCCGGTACCGGTCTTACGATGTCTGTCCGGACTGCAACGGCGCCCGGCTCAAGGACGAGGCGCTGGACTGGCGGCTGTGCTCGGGGGAAGGGCCAAGGGCCATGGGCCAAGGGCCGGATCTCGGCGGCCAGTCCTCGGCCCTTGGCCCTCGGCCCTTCCGATTCCGTCATGCGCGGGTCGGAGTGTCCGACGCCGTCTGGCGTGCTCTGCCCGGGCTCAACGTGCATGACCTGATGTGCCTGCCCATCGGCCGCGCCCGAGACTTCTTCGACGGGCTCAAGCTCCCCGGCAACCTGGATCAGGCCCTCGACCTGCTCCTCTCCGAGATCCGCTCCCGGCTGCGCTACCTGGGCGCGGTCGGGCTCGACTATCTGACCCTGGACCGCCAGTCCCGCACCCTCTCGGGTGGGGAGGTCCAGCGCATCAACCTGACGACTGCGCTCGGCACCTCCCTGGTCAACACCCTCTTCGTCCTCGACGAGCCCAGCATCGGCCTGCACCCCAGGGACATGGACCGGGTGACCCAGGTCCTGCATCGGCTGCGGGACCAGGGCAACTCATTGCTGGTAGTGGAGCACGACCCCCAGGTGATGCGCGCCGCAGACCGGATCATCGACATCGGCCCCGGACCCGGGGAGCACGGTGGCCGGATCTGCTTCGACGGCACCCCGGCGGACCTCCTGGACTGCGCGGGCAACCTGACGGGGGATTATCTGGCCGGCCGCCGCCGGGTGGCGGAGCCGCACAGGCCGGAGCCGCCGGGTCCAGACCACTCCAGAATCCGAATCCGCGGGGCCCGCGCCCACAACCTCAAAGACCTGGACCTGGAGATCCCCCTGGGCCGTCTGACCGTGGTCACCGGGGTCTCTGGCTCCGGCAAGTCCACAGTGATCCAGGATGTCCTCTACAACGCGCTCTGCCAGATCAAGGGCCATCCGGAAGATGTCCCAGGGGAGTATGACTGTATCGAGGGGGCAGAGCTGATCGCCGACGTCTCCCTGCTCGATCAGTCCTCCATCGGTCGCACTTCCCGCTCCAATCCCGCAAGCTATGTGGGCGCATTCGATCTCCTGCGCAAGCGCTTCGCCCGGCTCCCCTTGGCCAAGGAGCGTGGCTACACGGCCGGGACCTTCAGCTTCAACTCGGGCACCGGTCGCTGCCCCAGCTGCGGGGGAAACGGCTTCGAGCACCTGGAGATGCAGTTCCTCTCGGACGTCTATCTGCGCTGCCCGGACTGCGACGGGCGCCGATACCGACCTGAGGTCCTGGAGGTCCGACTCCCAGACCCCGGGGACGGCGAGACGGACGCATCGGCCGGCCCCGGGCTCTCCATTGCCGACGTGCTAGACCTGACCGCCACCCAGGCCCTGGCGCGCTTTGCCGACGACGCGGAGCTCAGGCGCGCCCTGGAGCCACTGACCGCGGTGGGTCTGGGCTACCTGCGGCTCGGCCAGCCGGTGCCGACCCTCTCCGGCGGGGAGGCCCAGCGGCTTAAGCTGGCCGGGCATTTGGCGAAGAAGGGCCGAGGGCCAAGGGCTAAGGGCCAAGGGTCCGATGGATTGCTGTTCCTGATGGACGAGCCCACCACGGGACTCCATTTCGCCGATGTCGCGGTGCTGCTCGGTGCGCTCCGGCGCCTGATCGACCACGGACACTCGGTACTGGTCATCGAGCACAACCTGGACCTGATCGCCGCCGCCGACTGGATCATCGACCTGGGCCCGGAGGGGGGCGACCAGGGCGGTGGGCTGGTCTGCGCGGGCACGCCGGAGGCGGTTGCACAGCATGCGGGGAGCCATACGGCGCGTGCACTTCGGAGCTACCTGGAAGATGTAGCGAGTGGCGAGTGGCGAGTGGCGAGGAAGACCTTGCCCGAGTGCAACGCGCCTGAAACCCGTATCGCGGAGGCACCGGCGCCCGCTCATGCAGCGGACGTCCATGCCACTTCGCCTAGCCACTCGGCCCTCGCTACTCGCAACTCGATTTCCATCCTCCACGCCCGCGAGCACAACCTCAAAGACCTGAGCGTCTCCATCCCGCGGGGCCGATTCACCGTCATCACCGGGGTCTCGGGCAGCGGCAAGAGCACGCTGGCCTTCGACATCCTGTTCGCCGAGGGTCAGCGGCGCTATCTGGAGTCCCTGAACGCCTATGCCCGCCAGTTCGTCCAGCCCGCCGCCCGAGCGGACGTGGAGGCGGTGCGGGGCATCCCGCCCACGGTGGCGATCGAGCAGCGGGTGAGCCGCGGCGGGGCCAAGAGCACCGTCGGCACCCTGACCGAGATCCATCACTTCCTGCGCCTGCTCTACACCAAGCTCGGTATCCAGTCCTGCGCAGGCTGCGGCATCCCCATCGAGGCCATGTCCCGGGACTCCATCCTGGCCCGGATACTCAAGGACCAGGGGGGGGAACGGATCGCACTCATGGCTCCACTCGTGGTCGCCCGCAAGGGCCTCTACAACGACCTGGCGGCCTGGGCCGCCCGCAAGGGGTGGTTCGTCCTGCGGGTGGACGGAGAGCCGGTGGAGACCAGGACCTGGCCGACCCTGGACCGCTTCCGGGAGCATTCCATCGACCTGCCCGTCGGAGAGCTCAAGATCTCGCCGGAGACCGAAGGGGAGCTGCGAGCCCTGCTGGACCAGGCCCTGGACCTGGGCAAGGGGCTGGTCAGGGCGGTGCGCGTCGTCCGCGGGACCTGGGCTGCGGAGACCCCCTACTCTACCCAGCGTGCCTGCCCCGGCTGCGGGCGCGCCTTCCCGGAGCCGGATCCGCGGCTCTTCAGCTACAACTCCAAGCACGGATGGTGCCCCTCCTGCTTCGGCACCGGGCTCGCCATCCCCGGCTTCGACGGGGAACAGACGGGCGAGGAAGACGCCTGGATGGAGCCGCCCGAGACCGGAAACGGGACCTGCCCCGCGTGCGCCGGGGCCCGGCTCAATCCGCAGGCCCTATCCGTGCGTTTCCGGGGTCGGACCATCGCCGAGCTCTCGGCACTCACCGTCGAAGGGGCCGCCGGGCTCGTCGATGGACTGGAGTTGGACGGTCGGGAGACCGCCATCGCCCGGGACCTGCTTGCGGAGGTCCGCCACCGGCTCGCCTTCCTCCAGCAGGTCGGGCTGGGGTATCTGGCCCTGGATCGGGGTGCGCCGACACTCTCGGGCGGCGAGTCCCAGCGCATCCGGCTCGCCGCCCAGCTCGGGTCCAACCTCCAGGGCGTCTGCTATGTCCTGGACGAGCCCAGCATCGGACTCCACCCCAGGGACAACCGCATGCTGCTGGACACCCTCGGACGCCTGGAGGCCAAGGGCAATACCGTCGTGGTCGTGGAGCACGACGAGGAGACCATCCGCCGAGCCGATCAGGTCATCGACTTGGGTCCCGGTGCCGGCACCCAGGGTGGTCGGTTGGTCGCCCAGGGGACCGCGGATGAGCTAATCACGGACCCGGCCTCGGTCACCGGACGCTATCTGGGCCGGACCCCGCGCCGCTCCCGGCCGGTCCGACCGGCCCCGGCGGACGCCGCGGACTGGCTCGCGATCCGGGGGGCCAACTTCAACAACCTCAAGGACATCACGGTCCGAGTGCCCTTGGGCCGCCTGGTCTGCGTCACCGGGGTCTCCGGCTCCGGGAAATCGACCCTGGTGCGCGACGTGCTGGCACGCAGCCTCCAGGACCTCCTCGCGCAAGCCAGCGCTCCGGCCCGGGCCCGAGCCGGCGCCAAGGCCCCTGGCCCTCGGCCCTCGGCCCCTCCCCCCTTGTACGGCTGCGAGGGCATGACCGGCTGGCGCGGCCTAGCCAGGGTCCTGGAGGTGGACCAGACCCCCATCGGCAAGACACCCCGCTCCTGCCCCGCCACCTACGTGGGCTTCTGGGACCGTATCCGCCAGCTCTTCGCGGCCACCACGGAGTCGCGCATCCTGGGCTGGGGCCCAGCCCGGTTCTCGTTCAACACCCCCGGGGGACGCTGCCCCGCCTGCGACGGGCAAGGCGTCCAGCGCCTGGAGATGAGCTTCCTGCCGGACGTGCGCATGCCCTGCGAGCTGTGCGGGGGCACTCGCTTCGACCGCGAGACCCGGGAGGTCCGCTACAAGGGCCTGCACATCGGGGAGGTCCTAGCCGCCGAGGTGGACCAGGCGGTGGAGCTGTTCGCCGCCCACCCAGCTATCCACCATCCCTTAACCCTCCTACAGGACGTGGGCCTGGGCTATCTGACATTGGGCCAGCCGAGCCCCACCCTCTCCGGCGGCGAGGCCCAGCGCATCAAGCTGGTTACGGAGCTGGCCAAAGCGAAACCGACGCTGGACGGGACCCACCCGCGCCTGACCCTCTATGTCCTGGACGAGCCAACCGTGGGCCTGCACATGGCGGACGTGGAGCGGCTGGTGCGGGTCCTGCACCGGCTGGTGGACGCGGGCCACACGGTCCTCGCCATCGAGCACGACTTGAGCCTGATTGCCGAGGCCGACTGGGTCATCGACCTGGGACCCGAGGGCGGGGATGGGGGCGGTGCCCTGGTTGCCCAGGGGACGCCTGAAGCCATTGCCGAATCCGGGGGTGACCTGCCCACCGCCGCCGCCCTGCGCAAGTGGCTGGCACCGCGGCCCTGAGCCGGAGCGCCAGCAGAGGATTCGGTCTATACGCGGCGAAACCGCTACAATTGGTTACTCGCTCGGCGCCGGACGCAACGGGTTGCGACGGCGTCGAATGCTGGAAGACGGATGCCTACCGATGAGCACCCCATACGAAACCGACGTGATCGCCTGGGCCAACGAGCAGGCGGCGCTCCTGCGCGCCGGCCGGCTCGCCGAAATCGACATCGTGCACATCGCCGAGGAGATCGAGGACGTGGGCAAGAGCGAGCAACGGGAGCTGGCGAGCCGTATGTCTCTGCTGCTGGCCCATCTGCTCAAGTGGCGCTACCAGCCCGAGCGACGCGGGTCGAGCTGGCAGCGGACTATCAAGGAGCAGCGCCGTGCGATTGCCGCCCGCATTGCCGAGACCCCGAGTCTCAAGGTCTCCCTCGATAACGCCCTGTGGCTCGAAGGCGTTTGGGCCGACGCGGTGGCGCGTGCGGTCGAGGAGACCGGCATTGACCTGTTCCCCGAGACTTGCCCTTGGACCGTTCCACAGGTTTTGGATCCGCGCTTCCAGCCCGACTGAGCCCGCCCTTGTCTCCCATCCGCCGCGCCGCGCCCGCCGCCAAGAATCGCCCGTGTCCGAGTTCGATCTGATCCGAACCTTCTTCGCCGAGCTGGGCGCACCGCGGACGGATGTGGAGCTGGGGGTCGGGGACGACTGCGCCCTGCTCGCCGTCCCCCCCGGCCAGCGCCTGGCGGTCAGCATCGACACCCTGGCGAGCGGGGTCCACTTCCTCCCCGACTGCGACCCGGAGTCCCTGGGCCACAAGTCGCTCGCCGTGGGTCTCAGCGACCTAGCGGCCATGGGGGCGGAGCCAGCCTGGGCGACCCTCGCACTGACCCTTCCGTCGGAGCTACCGCGCGGCAACGCCGTCTGGCTGTCCGCCTTCGCCCGGG
>JBGSOR010000541.1:0-9987 GCA_041738985.1 Chromatiaceae bacterium
TGCCCGACCCGGCACCGACCCTGGCCCCGGCGGTCGCGGAGCATCTGCCCGCGACCGGCGTGAAGAATCCGGTCACCGGGGTGCTGCTCGCCTATCGCGCCATCGACACCTTGCTGGAGTCCGTGGTGCTGCTACCCGCCCTGATCGGGGTCTGGTCGCTGTCGACGGATCGGAGCTGGGGCGGGCGTCCGGGGTCCCTGATCCCAATGCGCTCGGACGCACTGACCCTCTTGGCGCAGGTTCTGCCACCCTTCGGTATCCTGGTCGGAATCTACCTCGTGTGGACCGGGGCCGACTATCCGGGCGGCAAGTTCCAGGGCGCCACCGTCCTGGCCGCCATGTGGGTCCTGGTCCTGGTGGCCGGCCTGCGGGAGCCGCCGGCCATCGGCCAACGGCTCCTGCGCCTGTTGCTGGCGATCGGGGCCCTGAGCTTCATCGCGATCGGGGTGTCCGGCATCTGGCTGGCGGATGCCTTCCTGGCCTATCCGGAGGGCTATGCGAAGCCGCTGATCCTGACCATCGAGGCGGCCCTGACCCCCTCGCTCGCCCTGGTCCTGGGGCTCCTGCTTGCTGGGCCGCCGCGGGACCCGTCCCTGAATCGGTCCCTGAATGGCTCGGGGCCGCAGCAGTCATGAGCGGCGCTACCCTCTTCGGTCTCTGCGGTGCCGCCCTGGTCGGACTCGGGCTCTACGGGCTGATCTGCCAGCCCGGCGCCTTGCGCAAGATCCTCGCATTCAACCTGATCGGCAGCGGCGTCTTCCTGCTATTCGGGGCCATCGCCCGGCGCGGCGGCGGCATCCTGTCAGTGACCCAAGCGGGAGCCGGTACCGGCATCGACGGCGACCCCGTGCCTCAGGCGCTGGTCATCACTGGGCTGGTGGTCGCCTTCGCGGCCACGGCCATCGCCGTGGCCTTGGTTGTGCGTCTCGCCGAGACCAGCGGGCGCAGCACGCTGGACGCCGAGGCACCGAGTCCACCGGCATCGCCCGGCGAGCGAGCGCCATGATCGAGCCACACGTGCCCCTCGCCACCCTGGCCGCGGACGTCCTGGATCTGGGCGGACTCCTCCTGACGATTCCGCTGATGCTTCCGGTGGTCGGCCTGCTGCTGGGCCTGATCCTGGGCGGCCGCGTCCTGGGCCGCTTCGTCCTGGCGCTGATGCTGGTCGGGCTCGCTGCCGCGCTGGCAATCGCCGCGGCGGTGCTGACGGACGGCGTGCCCCTGCACTACGACCTGGGTGCCTGGGCACCGCCCTTGGGCGTGACCCTGAAGGCGGATGGACTCTCCGCCGTCATGCTGCTGACCAGCGCGGTGGTGCTCCTGGGCGTCGGTGTCTATGCCCAACGGGGATTCGCGGTCCCGCGCGGCGCCCCCGAGACCCGCACCTCACTCGCATTCTGGCTGCTCTTGATGGGGGTCTGGGCCGGCCTCAACGCCGCGTTCCTGGGCCAGGACCTGTTTACGCTGTTCGTCGCCCTGGAGCTCCTGACCTTCTCTGCGGTGCCCCTGGTATCGCTGGACGGACGGCCGGAGACCATCGCGGCCGCCCTGCGCTATCTGCTCTTCGCACTTTTGGGCTCTGTCCTCTATCTGCTCGGTGCCGTGCTCTTTTACGGCACCTACGGCACCCTGGATATCGCCCTGCTGGCGGCCTGGATCGCGGGGGCGGAGGCGGTGCCGACGCCAGTGCTCGCCGCCGCCGTCCTGATGACCGTCGGACTGCTCGCCAAGACCGCGCTCTTTCCGCTGCATCTCTGGCTGCCGCCGGCCCATTCCGGAGCCCCGCCCGCCGCCAGCGCCATCCTCTCGGCCCTGGTGGTGAAGGCGTCGTTCTTTCTAATCCTGCGCATCTGGCTCGATCTGATGCCGGGGCTCCTGTCCCTGCCCGGGGTCCAGGTCCTGGGGATCATGGGGGCGGGGGCCATCCTCTTCGGCAACCTGGTCGCGCTGCGACAGGCGCGGCTCAAGCTCCTCATCGCCTACTCGACCGTCGCCCAGATCGGTTACCTGTTCCTGATGTTCCCCCTGGCGGCGGACCCCGCGACCGGGGCCTTGACCGGCGGCATGGTCCAGGTGGTCGCCCACGCCTGCGCCAAGGCGTCCATGTTCATGGGCGCGGGCCTGATCGCCTACGCCCTGGGTCACGACCGGATCCGGGACCTGGCCGGTATCGGCCGGGCCCTGCCGATCACGGTCCTCGCCTTCGCACTCGCCGGGTGGTCGCTGTTCGGGCTCCAGCCGAGCGGCGGCTACCTGGTCAAAACCCTGCTCGGGTCCGCGGCTGAAGCGACCGGACAATGGTGGTGGGGCCTGGTCATGGACGCCGGGGGTCTGCTGACCGCCGCCTACCTGGTCTGGGTCCTCGCCCATTCCCTCGCCGGCCCGAGCCGACCATTGGCCCTGCGCGAACGTCCGGGACTGGCGCAGGAGCTGGTCGTCCTGGGGCTCGCCCTGTGCGCCCTGCTGCTCGGGACCTTACCGCCCGCGGCCTTCGGGCTGATCGAGATCGGTCATCCGGGTGGCGGCACGGCCGTCGCAGCTGCACTCGCGGATCCCTGGGCCTGGAACAAGCTCTGGGCGGGAATCGGGCCAGTGCTCGCGGTTGCGGCCTTGGTCCTGGGTCTACGGGCCTGGGGACAGCGCGAAGCTGCGGCGACCACCCAGAGCTGGCCGACAGGGCTGGCACGGGGGCTCGGCCGGGCCTTGGACCGGTCGGACGGCGTGCTGCGGCAGTGGCCTGTGGCGGGCCTGTCGCTCTTGATGTTGATCCTGCTACTGGCGGGGACCCTGCGGGTTTGGGTTTGACGCAGCGGTCGATGCCTGATTGTCTTTTCCCGGGATGCGGCCGAAGTCGCGAGGGCGTCCGTTTCGACCGACCACACGCGGACTCCTCCTTACGCCTCGTTGAGCAGCACGGTTCCCAAGCACCGCTCCATCGACGGACGATAACCCGATGGCTACCTATTTGTGGTCCGCCACCGAACACTATTCGAATGCTGCCCCCGAATACTCAGGCTTCCGCCATGTCGACCCTCACTGTTTCAGACAAGGACCATGCCTTATAGGATGAGAGAAGGCCACGCAAACTTCCGACGGAACCACCATGCCACTACGCGCGATTTCGATTCAAGTCACCGACGAGGCTGCACGGGCCTACGAAGCTGCGTCACCCCAAGAGCGGCGCAAGCTGGATGCGCTCCTGACCCTGAGGCTGACTGAAGCTACAGCGGGCAAGCCCTCCCTCGAGGATCTGATGGACGAGATCGGCCGGAGGGCGCGTAAGCGCGGCCTGACCCCGGAATTGCTGGAAGAGATACTGAATGGCGACGCCTAGCGGGGCTCCCGACCTGCGATGCGTAATTGACACCAACGTCCTGATCAGTGCCGCCGACGTGATCGTTTCCGGTGATCCAGACCTTCTCGTCCTCTCCCCTTTCGGCGGTATTGCGATCCTTACGCCGAGTGAGCTCTTGGAGCGGTATCTTTAGAGCTCTCCGTCGTCGGCCGCAGCAACCCCCACGCGAGCCGGTGCCGGACGCCGGTGCAGGCACGGCAGGCAGCTTGAGCCCGGCTTAGCTCGATCGTCGCAGCGCCGAACAGCTCGCAGCGAATGCTGGAGCACGAGATCGGCCGAGCGGAGGCGCTCGCCAACTTTGTCGTGCGCCACCGGGACCCTCAGCGGTTGCCCGGGGTCCGCACCGCGGACCCTGCGGCTTGTGGCCCCGACGTGCCCGTCGTACCCTCCGCAACTGTCTGGTGGACACGCTTGTGCCACGACCCCATGCCTTTCAAGTTGGCTGAGGCTCGTTGGTAATCAGGTTCCCCTATCCCGCGAGGAAATCGGTACGGAGCTCTCAGCTATCTTGACCCCTGCCTCGGAAGGCGGCTACGTGGCATTCCATCCCGAAACCGGGACAACCACGCAAGGCGAAACCGTCGAAGAGGCACTGGCCAATCTGCGCGAGGCAACCGAGCTTTACCTGGAGGAGTTTCCGCTTTCAGTCAGCGGACGCCCTTTGTTGACCACATTCCAGATTCCGGCGCATGCCTAAACTCCCCGTCGCTTCCGGTGCAGAGGTTGTCCGCGCATTGGAGCAGCTGGGCTTCGTGGTTGCCCGTCAGCGCGGCAACCACAAGCATGCGGCGTGGCTCGATGGGATGCGTTGTGCCGAATCATCGCAATTTCAAAGCTTGGCACTCTCGTGGGCTTGCTCAAACAGGCCGGCGTTTCGCCCGCTGAGCTCATCGAGGCACTTCGTGCCTAAAATGCCGTTGCAGCAGACAAAGGCACCGGCGCAGGCCAATGCGACAGCAGCGTAATTGAGCACGGCCCCTTTTTTCCAAGTCGTCGCGCAATATCGTGGTACGTCCCCTATTTCCACTTTTACAAATTGACGATTCCATCTGCAATTTGTAACTTTCGGTCATGATACCCCGTCAAGCCTCCGAGACCGCGCTGCGTCTGGCGTGCGGATTCCCGGTCCTCGCGATCACCGGACCGCGTCAGTCCGGGAAGACCACGCTGGCCCGGGCGGTCTTCGCCGACCGCGCCTATGTGACGCTGGAGGACCCCGATCGGCGCGAGCTTGCGCTCGCCGACCCGCGCGGATTCCTTGCCCGCTTTGCCGATGGTGCCGTTATCGACGAGGTTCAGCGCGCCCCCGACCTGATGTCCTATCTCCAAGGCATCGTGGACAGCCGCAAACGCATGGGCGACTTCGTTCTCACGGGCTCCCAGCAATTCGGCCTGATGTCGCGCATCGGCCAATCGCTTGCCGGACGAGTCGGGCGCATCGAGCTCTTGCCCTTCTCCATGACCGAGCTTGCCGCCGCGGCCCTGCTACCCGAAGACCTGGATTCGCTCCTGTGGCGCGGCGGCTTCCCGCCGCTGTACGACCGCCCGTTGCTGCCGGGGGACTGGTTCCCGAACTACATCTCGACCTATCTGGAGCGCGATGTCCGCCAACTGCTGGCGGTGCGGGATCTGACCCTGTTCCAACGCTTCGTGCGGCTATGCGCGGCCCGCACCGGGCAATTGCTTAATTTGTCCGCACTGGCCAACGACTGCAGCGTCTCCCATAGCACCGCGCGGGAGTGGCTCACCGTGCTGGAGGCGAGCTATCTGGTCTTCCTCTTGCCGCCCTATTTCCGCAACTTCGGCAAGCGCCTGGTGAAGACGCCGAAGCTGTACTTCCTCGATACCGGGCTGGCCGCGGCACTGTTGGGGATCGCAAGCAGTGCGGCACTGAACATACACCCCCAGCGCGGCGCACTGTTCGAGACCCTGGTCGTCGGCGAGCTCGTCAAGCAGCGGTACAACGCCGGCAGGGCGGCAGGCCTGTATTTCTGGCGCGATAACACCGGGAACGAGGTGGATCTGCTGTTCGAGTCGGATACCCGCTTGCAGCCTGTCGAGATCAAGTCGGGCGCGACCTTCGTCCGCGATTGGACAAAGGGGCTCGCAAAATGGGCAGGGCTCGCGGGAGACGAGGCCATGCCAGGCTGGTTGATCTATGGCGGAGAGGACCGGTTCGTCCGGGACGGGGTGGAGGTCTTTCCGTGGCGGTCGATCGGCGAGGCGGCGGTGCGGACTCGATGATACGCACCACGCGCTTGGCTCGACGTCGGAGCGCGACGATGAGCCTATCGCCGAGCGGCGTCTGGCCATCGCCCAAAGCCTGCCGATCGGCAACCCGCGCTTCTATTCCCAGATCGAAGCGGCCACCGGACGGCGGCACGAGCTCAAGAAGCGCAGCCAACCCCGTAAATCCAGCGGCCGGGCCGACAACCTCAAGGCGAACAGCGCGAGCTGCCCCTTGGCAACAGTTGCGCCTGCCCTTTTTACCCCATTATTACCGCGTGTCGGCACCGCCCGATCCGCCTAGGCCGCCGCCATCCTATCCTTGCGCTCGGCCGCCCACCCCAGGCAGGCGAGCCACACGGTCGTGGGGATTGGCCTTGAGCCCGCCAGGTAGTCGTTCAGCATGCGGCGAGAGATGCCGATGGCATCCGCCGCCCGCTCCTGGGTGAGTCCGTACTCGGCCATCCAGCTCGCCAGCCGCTCGTGGCCGATTCCACCGGCGCGACCGCGCCGAGCAGCCCGGCGGGACTGGCCCGGGGCTCGGCCGGGTGCTGGACTGGTCGGACGGCTTGCTACGGCAGTGGCCCGTGGCGGGCCTGCTACTTCTGACGCTGATCTTCGGCCTGCCCGGGACCTTAGCCGCCGCAAATTGAGCCCCGCGTGCGGGGTCGCAGGGCTGAACCGCTTGCTGTCGAGGCGCAAGGGAAGCGAGTCAGACGGTCATCGGACCGTAGCCGAGCCTCGATAACCTGACGGGATGTCGAGGCCGAGGAACTTTCGTCCGCACGATTGAACTTCGTCTCGCCGATGACCACTAATGGTTCCTTCGACGCGGCCGGCGTTAAAGCGAATTGTTTAGAATCACCCAGTGTGGACGCGCTCCCCGGTTTGACGGGAAAAAGCGTGCCTTAGAAGAAGACCGCACAGACGGTCGAGGTGCGATGCCCGAGGGCCCGAGGCCCGGCGGCTCAGCCAAGCTACCCACCGAAACCGACCAAAGAGATTTTAGAGGTGTATCCCGATGAGTGGACAGAACCACGACAGCGCCGTGCGCGCCGACCTTGAGCCGACCTGGGGCAAAGGCAATACCCCCGAGCTCTCATGGGTAGGCTTTGCTCCAGGTCCCTGGCAGCACGAAGTCGACGTGCGCGATTTCATCCAGCGTAACGTCACGCCTTATACCGGAGACCACAGGTTTCTTGCGGGCGCATCCGAGACCACCAAGGCCCTCTGGAGTCGCGTGATGGATCTGCGCAAAGCGGAGCTCGAGAAAGGCGGTGTGCTGGATGCCGATACCAGCCTACCCTCGGACTTGTTGGCGCACGATGCGGGCTACATCGACCCTTCGCTCGAGTCGATCGTCGGCTTACAGACCGACAAGCCCCTTAAGCGGGCGATCATGCCCACCGGCGGCGTCAAGATGGTGGTCGACGGACTTAAGGCCTACGGCTATAAGATCGATCCGGCGATCCAGGAAATCTTCGGCCGCTACCGCAAGTCGCACAATCAGGGGGTATTCGACGCCTATACCTCCGAGATGCGCGCTGTCCGCAAGTCCGGCATCATCACCGGGTTGCCGGACGCCTATGGCCGCGGGCGTATCATTGGTGACTACCGCCGCGTCGCGCTCTATGGCGTCGATCGCCTGATCGCCGAGCGCGAAGAGCAGAAAGACATCACCGACAAGGCGCGGATGACCGAAGATGTGATTCGCGAGCGCGAGGAGCTCAGCGATCAGATTCGCGCACTGAAAGACCTCAAGGGAATGGCGGCCAAATACGGCTACGACATCTCCGGACCGGCCAATACGGCTCAGGAGGCCATCCAGTGGCTGTATTTCGGCTACCTCGGCGCCATCAAGGAGCAAAACGGTGCCGCCATGTCGCTGGGGCGAACCTCGACCTTCCTCGACATCTATGTGGAGCGCGACCTCAAGGCCCATCGCCTGACCGAGAGCGAAGCCCAGGCCCTGTTCGACCAATTCGTGATCAAGCTGCGACTGGTGAAGTTCCTGCGCACGCCGGAGTATGACGCGCTGTTCTCGGGCGACCCGACCTGGGTGACCGAGTCCATTGGCGGCATGAGCGCCGATGGCCGCACCTTGGTGACCAAATCGTCGTTTCGCTTCCTGCACACCCTCGATACCCTGGGGCCCGCGCCGGAGCCGAATCTGACAGTCCTCTGGTCCCATGCCCTGCCGCAAGGCTTTAAGGACTTCTGCGCCCTGACCTCCATCCGCACCTCATCGATCCAGTACGAGAACGATGACCTCATGCGTGGATTTTGGGGGGACGACTACGGCATCGCCTGCTGCGTGTCGCCCATGCGCATCGGCAAGCAGATGCAGTTCTTCGGCGCACGCGCCAATCTTGCGAAATGCATGCTTTACGCCTTAAACGGCGGGCGCGACGAGCTGAGTGGCGAGCAAGTCGGGCCGGCCTTGGAGCCGATTTCCTCCGACGTATTGGACTACGACGAGGTGATCGAGCATTTTCTGCCGATGATGGACTGGCTGGCGCGGACCTACGTCGGCGCACTCAATGTCATTCATTACATGCATGACAAATATTCCTACGAGCGGCTGGAGATGGCACTGCACGACAAGGATGTGCTGCGCACCCTGGCCTGCGGCATGGCCGGCCTGTCCGTGGTGGCCGATTCCCTGGCCGCGATCAAGTACGCCAAGGTCACGGCCGTGCGCGACGAGCGCGGTCTTGCCCAGGATTTCATCATCGAGGGGGATCCTCCGCGCTTCGGCAACAACGACGAGCGGGTCGACTCGATCGCCCGGTGGGTCATGGAAGCCTTCATGGAGAAGCTCAAGAAGATCCCGGCCTATCGCAATGCGGTGCATACCCAGTCGATCCTGACCATCACCTCCAACGTGGTCTACGGTAAGAAGACGGGCGCAACGCCGGATGGGCGCAAGAAGGGCGAGCCCTTCGCTCCTGGCGCCAATCCGATGAGCGGCCGCGACTTCAAAGGCGCCTTGGCCTCGATGTCGTCGGTGGCCAAGCTGGATTACCGCCATGCGCAGGACGGGATCTCTTACACCTTCTCGATCGTTCCGAGCGCGCTCGGACCGGTCGAGTCGGACCAGATCGCCAATCTGACCGGGTTGCTGGATACCTACTTCGGTTTGAACCCGCACAGCAACGGCGCTCAGCACATCAACGTGAATGTGCTGGAGCGTGAAGCCCTGCTAGATGCCATGGAGCATCCCGAAAATTATCCGCAGCTCACCATTCGGGTGTCGGGGTATGCGGTCAATTTCGTCAAGCTGACCCGCGAGCAGCAGCTCGATGTGGTCAACCGCACCTTCCATGGCTGCTGTGCCTGAAGCAACAACGGTGGACGGCTACGTCCACTCCGTTGAGACCGCCGGGACCGTCGATGGTCCCGGCGTGCGCTTTGTCGTGTTTCTGGCCGGCTGTCGTCTGACCTGCCTCTACTGCCACAACCCGGACACGCAGAAGCTCGGTGGCGGACGGCTCGTATCGAGCCGCTCGTTGCTGCAGGAGATCGCGCAGTACAAGCCCTATCTGGTTCATACCCATGGCGGGGTGACTGTCAGCGGCGGTGAGCCGCTGGTCCAGCCCGCGTTCGTCGAGGCGGTGTTTCAGGGCTGCAAGGAGCTGGGGCTCCACACGGCTTTGGACACCAGCGGCTCTCTCGGTGCACGTGCGTCGGATGCGCTGCTCGATGCCACGGATCTGATACTGCTCGATATCAAATCCGGTCTGCCAGCCCTGTATCAACGGGTCACCGGCGCTCCGCTTCAACCGACGCTGGAATTCGCCCGACGGCTCGAGGCCAGAAGGCAGCCGGTTTGGGTCCGTTTTATTCTTGTTCCCGGTCTGACCGATGGCGATGACAACATCCGCGCCGTTGCGCGCACCGTGGCCAAACTGACGAATGTGGCGCGTGTCGAAGTGCTGCCGTTCCATAAAATGGGGGAGCACAAGTGGGAGGAGATGGGGATGGCCTACAGTCTCAAAGCGACTCCGCCGCCAACCCCAGAGCAGATGGAGCACGCGAACGGAATCTTCCGCGCCGAGGGGGTGGCGACCGCGTCCTCGAGCTAAGGTCCGCGTCCAATGCCCGCTAGGGCTTTTCTGGACACCAATGTCCTGATCTAGGCCTTCTCGGAGTCGGACCCGGAAAAGCGCGCAATTGCCCGCCAACTCTGGCTGGTACCGTAGACCTGGATCAGCACACAGGTTATCAACGAGATCTGTAACGTCCCATGGACTGATGTGGCGCTCGCACCTGCCCGACCTACGGCACTACGGCAGGGTGTTAGGAGCGCCGGCATCTTGCCGGCCACGCCGGGAAGCGTGGTGGCCGTGCGCTATAGCCCATGGGCGATGCGCCGCGCGGCTTCGGGTTCGCCGCCTTGCGGCGAC
>JBGSOR010000409.1:0-3614 GCA_041738985.1 Chromatiaceae bacterium
TTTCCTCTACAAGCCCATCCTCAAGGCGATCGACGCGCGCGAGAAGAAAATCGCCACGGCGCTCGCCGACGCCGATGCGAAGCAGGCGGAAGCCAAGAAGGAGCGCGACGAGTTCCAGCGCAAGAACGAGGAGCTCGATCAGCAGCGCGGCGCGCTGCTGCTCGAACGCCGCGTTCTTGTGCCGGAGCTCGTCGCGCTCCTTGCGGGCCTCGGCCTTTTTCGCGTCGGCGTCTGCCAGCTCGGCGGCAATCCGCTCCTCCCGGGCGTCGATGGCATCGAGGATGGGCCGGTAGAGAAAGCGCTTCAGCAACCACACCAGGATGAGGAAGTTGATGACCTGCGCCGCGACGGTGAACCAATCGATCAGCACGACTAGTTCCCGGCGGCCTGGGCGATGGCATGACTCCAGAACGGATTGGCGAACAGGAGAATCATCGAGACCACGAAGCAGTAGATGGCCGTGGATTCGATCATCGCCAGGCCGACGAACAGGGTTCGGGTGATGGTGGCGGAGGCGTCCGGCTGCTGCGCCAGCGAGGTCAGCGCCGTCGCCACCGCCCGTCCTTCCGCGAGCGCTGGCCCCATGGTGCCGAAACCGGTGGTGAGGCCGGCGATGGCAATGGATGCCACCGCGATGATCGTCATGCTATCCATGGTGTCTCCTTCTGTGGCCGAATCAGGGGTGAAGCGCCGCTTCGGGTTCGGGCTCCGGCGTGCGTACTTGGGTGGCGGCCGCGATGTAGACCGCGGCCAGGATGAAGAAGATGTAGGCCTGCACCATACCGGTGAGAAGCCCGAGCAGGGTCATGACGATGGGAAAGACGAAGGGGGTGATGCTGAGCAGGATGCCGACGATCATCGCGCCGCTCATCATGTTGCCGAATAGGCGGATCGCCAGCGCCAGGGTGCGCGAAATCTCGCTGATGATGTTGAACGGCAGCATGATGACCGTCGGCTCCATGTAGGACTTGAGGTAGCCGCCCATACCGCGCCCCTCGATGCCGAACAGCGGGACGCCGAGCAGCACGCACAGCGCCAGGGCCGCCGTGGTGGAGAGCGAGCCCGTCGGCGGCTCGAAGCCCGGGAAGACGGTGAAGAGGGCGGAGACGGCGACGAACAGGAACAGGGTGCCCAGGAAACCGAGATATTTCCGCGGTTGGCGGAGGCCGACATCCTCGATCTGCTTCTCGAGGGCGGTGACGACGATCTCCAGCAGGTTCTGCCAGCGGGAGCGTTGCAGGTCCCTGGACAGTCTGCGGGTGACGAGTTTCGAGCCGATAACCAGGACGAGCATCAGCCCCCAGGTGAACGCGATGGTGGCGTTGAGCTTGAGGAACCCGTATTGCCAAAAGATCGTTTCGTCTGGACTAAGGCGCATGGCGGGTCTGCGTTGCCGGGTGGATTGGCTGTTGTGTCGAGGACCGGGTCAACCATGTCACCACCGGACGCGCCAGGACAAAGCCGAGCAGACACGCCAGCAGTGGCTGCCAATGCGCGCGTCCGACGAGGTGAAACCCGGCCAGTACGAGCGTTGTTCGCAGGACAAAACTGCCGAAAAACCAGAGCGCCGACCGCCGGGCCGACGCGCCCTTGCGCACCGTCCACCACAGACCGCCGAAGAAAAACCCGCCGAGCAACAGACCTGCAACCCCCGCCAGCACCAATGTCAGCGTCTCATTCATCGTCATCCTCCTGTTGCTCCCGCATGGCCCTGTCTTCCTTGTCCACCCAATGCCAGGCGTTGAAGCAGCCGATGGCAAGCCCGGCCACCAGCAGCGCCAGGGTCCAGGAGCGGCCACCCGGATAGCGCTGGTCCAGCCAGAGCCCGAGCGCCGCGCCGAGCAGGGTCGGAATCGCCACCGACCAACCGATCAGCCCCATCATGCCCAAGCCGAACCAGACACCCGCCGCGGCGTTGCGTTTGGCCTTGAGCTTGCGCGCCGCCTTCGCGCCGACCTCCTGACCGAGCGGCGGCTTCGGCCTCGAGGGCTGATTCCGCAGCTCGTCACTCATGGTGAAATGCCGCCATACGCCGGATGAGCCCGCTTTCCATCTTCGCCAGGACCGAGCGCACGCTTTGCTCCTGCTCGTCCAGGGTCAAAAACTCCTGTTCCACCGCCTCGCGCAAGTGACCCAGGTCCGTTCCGCCCAACGCCCGACGCACGGAAACCAGCACATCCGGGCCGGTCTTGACCAACACCCCTTCATCCACCGCCACATAGACCTCGCCTTCCGCTTCGGTTTCGTAGGTCAGGATGCCCGGCGCGACCGCCGCCACACCATCGAGCCGGTGGGGCAGGAGTCCGAACGCGCCCTCGCGCGTCTCCGCAACGATGCGCGACACGCCGGTCTTCTCGGCGAAGACTTGGAAGGGCAGGAGAATCTTAAGATTCATGGGGACTGACCTCAGACTCAGGCTGCGCTTGCGGGTCCGTCGCGGGCCTCGCGTCGGCCCCGACCTCGGTCGCCGACCCGGGTTTGGCTGGATCAAGGGGCTTACCGGCTTTCGCTTTTCCCTTCGCTTCATCCACTGCCCCGATCATGTAGAGGGCGCTCTCCGGGGTGTCCTTGAATTCATCGCGCAGGATGCGCTCACAGCCGTCCAGCGCGTCTTTCAGGCTGACCAGCTTGCCTTTGAGTCCGGTGAACTGCTCGGTGGTGAAAAAGGGCTGGGTGAGATAGCGCTCCAGGCGGCGGGCACGGGCGACCACGTCGCGGTCCGCCGGCGAGAGCTGCTCCAGGCCAAGCATGGCGATGATGTCCTTGAGCTCCGTGTATTGGGCCAGGGTGCGCCGGATGTCCTGCGCCAAGGCGTAATGCCGCGCGCCGACGATCCCCGGCGTGGCCATCTTGGAGCTGGACTGCAAGGGGTCGATGGCCGGATAAAGGCCTTCGCTGGCCCGCTTGCGCGAGAGCACGATGGAGGCGGAGAGGTGCGAGAAGGTGTGCACCGCTGCCGGATCGGTGAAATCGTCCGCCGGCACGTACACCGCCTGGATCGAGGTGATGGCGCCGGTATCGGTGTTGGCGATGCGCTCTTCCAGCTGCGACAACTCGGTGCCCATGGTCGGCTGATACCCCAGGCGCGAGGGCATCTGCCCCATCAGGCCGGAGACCTCCATGCCGGCCTGGATGAAGCGAAAGATATTGTCGACCAGCAGCAGCACGTCGCGATGCTCGTCGTCGCGGAAATACTCGGCCATGGTCAGGGCCGCATGTCCGACCCGGAAGCGGGCGCCAGGCGGTTCGTTCATCTGGCCGAACACCATCACCATGTTGGGCAGCACGCCCGCTGCCTTCATGTCGCGGTAGAGCTCCTCGCCCTCGCGGCAGCGCTCGCCGATGCCGCAGAAAATGCTCACCCCTTCATGGTGGCCGACCATGTTGTTGATCATCTCGGTGAGCAAGACAGTTTTTCCCACGCCCGCTCCGCCGAACAACCCTGCCTTGCCGCCGCGTTCCAGTGGCATTAGCACATCGATGATTTTGATGCCGGTTTCGAAGATCTCTGACTTCGTGGAACGGCGTGCCAGCGGCGGCGGCGCCCGATGCACGGAACGCCAATGGACATCGGATAACGCCGCTTCGCGATCGATGGTGTTGCCGAAGACATC
>JBGSOR010000565.1:0-23634 GCA_041738985.1 Chromatiaceae bacterium
GGGGCCAGCCGCATGAGCTCCGACTGGAATAGCGCGCGCACGCGCGCGTTGACCAGCGGGACAACGAAACGCAGGTCCGGCCGAGCCGCGAGACACAGGGCCGCGGCGCCGATAAAGGGGCCAGCGAGGTATCCCACTTCGCCGACCCGGCTGCCCGGCAGGATGGCGACGAGGGGGCCGGATCCGGCCAATCCCAGGTCCGTCCGGGCAGCCTGCCTGTCCACTTCGAGGGGGATCTGGTCCGCGAGTGGATGGCCTACGAAGCGGGCCTGGACCCCGTGCTCGCGCAAGAACGCCTCCTCGAAGGGAAAGAGGCAGAGCATCAGGTCCACGGCGCGGCGAATGCCCTTGACCCGCCCCGGACGCCAGGCCCAGACCGTTGGACTCACCAGGTGCACGGTGGGTATCCCAATGTCCCGCAGGCGACGCTCCAGACCCAGGTTGAAGTCCGGGGCGTCGATGCCGATGAAGACTGCCGGGGGCGCGGCGCGAAAGTACCTGGCAAGCTGTCCGCGCAGGCGCAGGAGCTCGGGCAAATGAGCCAGGACCTCGGTGAGCCCCATCACGGAGAGCCGCTCCAGGGGGAAGAGGGTCTCGCATCCGGCATCCAGCATCCGCGGGCCGGCGACCCCAACCAGATGCGCATCGGGGGCCAAGGCGCGGAGCTCGGCGGCCAGGGCACCGCCCAGGATGTCGCCGGAGGGCTCGTTAGCGACGATGCCGATCCGGAGCATGGACAGCCACCTCAGCGCACAATGCTGCGGCTGCGCTCTGCCACGAAGTCGGCAAGCGGGGCGACCTCCGGGTCGGTCGCAGCAAGCTCGCGCAGGCGGACGAGTGCATCCTCCAGCTTGAGGTTGGCGAGGTAAAGCGCCCGGTAGGCGCGTTTAATCGCCGCGATGGCCTCCTCCGAGAATCCGCGGCGGCGCAGCCCCTCGCTGTTGATCCCGCGAGGCTCGGCGGGATGGCCCCCCACGGTCACATAAGGGGGGACATCCTTGGTCAGCACCGAGCCCATCGCACAGAAGCTGTGGGCGCCGATACGGCAGAATTGGTGGACGATGGTGAAACCGCCCAGGATGGCCCAGTCCTGGATCTCCACGTGTCCGCCCAGGGAGGCCGCATTGGCCATGATGACCTGGTTACCGATGCGGCAGTCGTGTGCCACGTGGGTATAGGCCATGAACAGATTGTCGCTGCCGATCGAGGTGACGCCTCGATCCTGGACCGTACCCCGGTTAATAGTAACGAATTCGCGGACGCGGTTGCGGTCGCCCATCTCGAGCCGGGTGGACTCGCCCGCGTACTTCTTGTCCTGGGGGTCTTCGCCCACGGAGGCGAATTGAAAGATCCGATTCTCCCGTCCGATACGGGTGGGTCCTCTCACGACGGCGTGGGGACCGATGCGGGTATCGGCACCGATCTCCACGTTTGGCCCGATCACCGCAAACGGACCGACCTCGACTCGGGGCCCCAGCTGGGTGTCCGGGTCAATGACAGCGGTCGGGTGGATACCGGGGCGGATACCGATTTGGGTCAATCGAGGTGGTCTCGGGCTGTGCACATGATCTCGGCCGACGCGACGACCCGCTCGTCGACCCGAGCCTCGCCGCTGAACTTCCAGATACCCCGGCGCACCGCGCCGAGGGTCACCTTCATGATCAACTGGTCCCCAGGCTCCACCGGGCGCTTGAAGCGCGCCTTATCGATACCCACGAAATAATAGAGCGCCCGCTCGCCGACCTCGTCCGGACGGGACGCCATGGCCAGCAGTCCGGTCGCCTGGGCCATGGCCTCGACGATCAGGACGCCAGGCATCACCGGGCGCACGGGGAAATGGCCCACGAAGTAGGGCTCGTTATAGGTGATGTTCTTAAGCGCCACCAGATAGTCGTCGCGCCTGAAATCCAGTACCCGGTCGATTAACAAAAAGGGATAGCGGTGCGGCAGCATGCTCAGCACCTTGTGGATGTCCATGGTCAGGGTATCCGAGCTCGGCGCGGTCTCGAGCGTTGGCGAGTCCATCGGTATGGGCTGGGGTGCCTGCATCAATCGTTCTCCTGCCCCGGCGTCCCGCACAGGGCGGCGACGCGTTCTTCAAGTTGCTTGAGTCGGCGCGACAACTCGTCCAGGTGCCGAAACCGCGCCACGTTACGCCGCCACTCCCCGCTTGGCATGGCCGGGATGCCGCTGCTATAGGAACCGGGCTCCGGAAAAGATCTGGTCACCATCGCCATTCCCGTGAAATGGACATGGTCGCCGATCATGAGATGCCCCGCCATGCCCACCGCCCCGGCGATCGTGCAGTTGCGCCCGATCTCGGTCGATCCGGAGATCCCGGTATTGGCTGCCATGGCGGTATTCGCGCCAATGCGTACGTTGTGGCCAATTTGGATCTGGTTATCCAGCTTGACACCATCGCCGATGATCGTGTCGTCGATGGCGCCCCGGTCCACCGTGGTATTGGCCCCGATCTCCACGTCGTCTCCGACGACGGCCCGCCCCACTTGGGGAATGCGCACCCAGCGTTCCCCGTCCTTCGCGAAACCGAATCCGGAGCGTCCGATCACCGCACCCGGGTGCAGTAGGGCGCGCTTGCCCACCTGGGTTCGTGCACAGAGGGTAACGCGTGCCACCAGACGGCTCTCCGCGTCGATACGCACACCCTCCCCAACGATGCACCCGGGACCGACGAAGACCCGCGGACCGATCCAGGCACCGGCCTCGATCACCGACGTGGGTCCGACCCAAGCGCTCGGATCCACCTGTGCACTCGGGTCTACCACCGCAGATGGGTGCACGCCGCCCGCCACAGGCGGACGCGGATAGATCAGGCGGGCCGCCCGGGCGAAGCTCAGGTAGGGATTCGCGCTGATCAGCACCGGAACCGGCGATCTGGCCTCATCCTCCGCATTCAGGATGACGACCCCGGCCCGGGTCTCGGGAAGGTGTTTGCGGTATCTGGGGTCGCCCAGAAAGGTCAGGCAATCCGGTTCTGCCCCCAGTAAGTGAGCGATACGGGAAACCCGGGTCCCAGGGTCGCCCCGATAGTCCTCGCCCAGCTCGGCGGCCAGTCGGTCCAAGCGTATCCCGGTGTCCATCAACCGCCTGCCGATCCCCGTAGCTTGCGCAGACCGATCACTTGGATCCGGACTCGCGCTTCAGGCGCTCGATAACCTTATCGGAGATGTCGATTCGCGGGCTGTAGTACACCAGCCCATCGCTAATAACCAGGTCGATCTCCAGCTCCTTAGCAAGCTCGACGACGACCTCCCGGACCTGCTTGGCCAGCTTGGTGCGCAGCTCGTTCTGGCGCAATGCGAAATCTTCTTGGAACTCGTCCTGGTCATACTTGAGCTTGCGCGTGCGGCTGCGGATGTCGTTCTGTAGTCGCTGAATCTCGTTCTCGCTCATCAGAGCGCCTTCCCGTTCCAGCTTTCGCTTGAGCTCCCCGATCTGCTCCTGCTGCTTGCGCAGATCGCGCTCGCGCTCCTCCACCTCCGACTGAAGGGCCTTACCTGCCGCACTGTACTGCGGCGACAGCTCGACCACCCGATTCGGGTCCACCACTGCGATCTTATAATCCGCGGCACCCACGGGAGCCGCTGCAAGCAGGACTAAGGCCGCGAGCGCCGCAGATCCGATGAGTGTCATACGCGTTTACCCCGGCTCAAAAGGTCTGCCCGATCCCGAACTGGAAGGTCTGGATCTCGTCGCCCTCCTCGCGGTTGAGCGGATACCCCAGGCTGATCGAAAGTGCCCCTACGGGCGATAGCCAGGTGGCCGACACGCCAGCGGAGTAACGCAGCTCGCCCAGGTCGAAGCCTGTGGGGGCAACCAGGTCGGTCGACTGGGTGACCCAGACGTTGCCTGCATCCAAAAAGAGCCCGAGTCGCAGGGTCTTCGCCAGATCCCCGCCTACCGGGGGGGGCGCGAACAGCTCGATACTCCCGACCACCTTGACGTTGCCGCCGACCGGATCGTCGTAGATGCCCGTCTCGCGCGGACCCAGGGTGTTGGCCTTGAAGCCACGCACGGTGCGCGGCCCGCCAGCATAGTAATTCTCGAAGAACGGGAGGTACTTGAGGTCGCCGTAGCCGTCTCCGTAGCCAAGGTCCCCAGAGAGAGAAAGGACGAATCGGGAGCTCAGGGGTATATAGCTGGTGCCCTGATAGCCGACCTTGTAATACTGCAGATCGCTGCCCGGGACGGAAATATCGCCGCGTACCGACTGCAAGATCCCCTTGGTGGGGAACACGGCCTTATCCCGAGTATCGCGCACGTAGCTTGCGCTCAGGAAAAAATCGTTATAGGTGTTCCCGTTCTGCTCGACGAACTCCTGAGCGATCTCGGATACCCCCGCGGTGAAGTCGGTGTACTGGTAGCGCAACCCGAATCCCGCGCGGCTGGTACTCGAGATCGGCAGTCCGAAATTCATCCCCAGCACGCCCACGTTGGTCGTGTAGTCGGCCCCAATCAATTGATCGAAGTCGGTCTCCCTATAGGACATCTCGAAGCCGCGGCTGATGCCGTCGATGGTGTAATAGGGGTTCAGATAGCCGATCTGGTAGAGCCGGGTCGCTTCGCTGGTATTAATTGCGAACGACACGCGCTTGCCGGTACCGAGGAAGTTGTTCTGGGTGATGCTGGCGTTGAGCAAAATGCCTTGGGACTGCGAGTAGCCGATACCCGCCATAAGATTGCCAGCTGGCTTTTCTTTGACGGAGACATCCACATCGACCTGATCTGCCGTACCCGGCACCGCCGGCGTCTCGACGGTCACGTCGTCGAAATAGCCGAGCCGATTAAGACGCTCCCGGGACTCGCGTACCAAGGCCGCCGAAAACCAGGAGCTTTCCAGTTGGCGCATCTCGCGGCGCAGCACCTCGTCGCGGGTGCGCGTATTGCCTTTCATGTTCACCCGGCGCACGTAAACGCGCTTACCTGGATCGACGAAAAAGGTGACCGTTATCTGTTTGGTCGCGTCATCGATCTCCGGGATCGCATTGACATTGGCGAAGGCATATCCCTCGTCCCCCAGACGGTTCGAGATCCGCTCGGAGCTCTCGGTGGCGACCTTGCGGGAGAAATACTCCCCGCGGCGCAGCTCGATGAGCGGAAACAGCTCGGTTACCGGGACCGAGGGCTCGCCCGCCAGCTTGATATCCCCCACCTTGTAGCGTGCGCCCTCGTCCACCACGACCGTGATGTAAATCTCCTTCTTGTCTGCGCTGATGGAGACCTGAGTGGACTTGATCTCGAGCTTCACGTAGCCGCGGTCAAGATAGAAGGAGCGGAGGGTCTCTAGATCGCCGGCCAGCTTCTGCTTGGAATACTGGTCGCTCTTGGAATAGAAGGAATGCCAGCGCGTCGGCCCCAGCTCGAACTGCTTCAAGAGCTGCTTGGTCTCGAAGTCTTTGTTGCCGATGATATTGATCTGCTTGATGCGAGCGGTGAGTCCTTCGGTGACGTCGATCTGGATCGCCACCCGATTCCGCTCCAGAGGGGAGACCGTGGACACGATCACGACCCCGTACTTGCCCCGGGCAAAGTACTGGCGCTCCAGCTCCTGCTCGATGCGGTCGAGCACGGACTTGTTGAAGGTCCGCCCTTCTTTAAGCCCGATCTCCTCGATCGCCTTACGCAGGGCCTCCTCGTCGATATCCTTGTTCCCGGAAAACTCGATCTTCGCGATCGCCGGACGCTCCTGGACCGTCAGCACGAGGACATTGCCATCGCGCTGGACCCGCACATCGTCGAAGAAGCCGGTCTGGTAGAGGGCGCGGATGATGTTTCCGGTCACATCGTCCCCGACCGTGTCACCCACCTGGACCGGTAGATAGTTGAAGACAGTTCCCGGAGCGATGCGCTGAAGCCCTTCGACGCGGATATCCGCGACCTGAAACGTCTCCGCCGACGCCTGAGCGCCGATCAGGATCAATATCAGGAAAGCGGCGATAGAGAGACGCCGACCGCCACCGGTGCCGAGAGGTGAGACGTACAAGGGCTGCTCCCCAAGATCAAGCTGCCGCCGACCCCAGGACGGCTGCCAAGGGGCGATAGTATAAGGTATGGTCCGGGCTAGCCAAAGAGCCGGGCGAGGTCTACGTAGAATGCCATGATCATCAAAGCGAGGATCAGCGCGATTCCGATCCTCTGGCCATGGGCTTGGGTCTGCTCGGAGAGCGGGCTGCCTTTGACCCACTCGATAAAGAAGAACAGCAGATGGCCGCCGTCCAGGACCGGGACCGGCAGCAGGTTCAAAACTCCCAGACTGACACTCACCACAGCAAGAAATTTGACGAAGTAATCGAGTCCGTAGCTCGCGGTCTTGCCCGCCGTCTCGGCGATGGAGATGGGGCCGCTCAAGTGCTCGAGCGACGCGCGGCCCACCAGCATTTGCCCCATGACCCGGAGCATGAGGTGGCTCATGTCGTACGTCTTGGTCAGGGCCTGCGCCAAGGCCTCCAGGGGCCCGTATCGGACATCCACCCGGTAGCGGTCCAGCATGTCGTCGCGCCGCTCGACACCGGCGCCGATCCGCCCGACCTCCCGCCCGTCCAACATCGTCGGGAGTGGCCTGACCTGGATCTCGAGCCGTGCGCCGTCGCGCTCGACGGAAGCGACAAGGGGCTTCCCGGGGCTCTGGCGCACCGCCTCCACCCAGTCCTTCCAACCCGCCACGGGCGAGCCGTTGGACGCCAGAATACGGTCTCCCACCCTTAGGCCGGATTGCGCCGCCGGCTCGCCCGGGGTGATCTCGCCGATCACGGCAGGCAGCTCCGGTCGGCTCGGTGTCAGCCCTAGCCGATCGAAGACCTGCGGGTCTTCCGGCAGCTCCGCCAGGCGCTCTCGGGAGATCGAGCGATCCTGCTCCTCGCCGGATTCGGCGATCACCCGAACCTGGACGTCCTCGCCGCCGAAGGACTCCACCAGAAAGGCAAAGGCGGCGTTCTCCCAGGTCGGGGCGTCGCGGCCGGCCACGCGAAGGATCTCGTCTCCAGGGCGGAAGCCCGACGCGTCGGCGATCGACCCAGGCGCGACGGCGCCGACCACCGGGCGCAGGCCGCTATCCCCTACCATGAACACGGCCCAGTAGGCCAGGATTGCGAAGAGGAAATTGGACATCGGACCCGCGAGCACGATGGCACTGCGCTTCCAGAGCTCCTGACGATTGAAGGCCAGGTGAAGCTGGTCCGGGGGGACCTCCTCCTCCCGCTCGTCGAGCATCTTGACGTAGCCCCCCAGAGGGAGGGCCGCGATGACATATTCGGTGCTGTCGGGCTGACGCCGATAGGAGATCAGGGGGCGCCCAAAGCCGATCGAGAAGCGCAGGACCTTGACCCCGAGCCAGCGCGCTACCGAAAAATGCCCGAGCTCGTGAACCGCAATCAGTATCCCGAGTGCGACGAGGAATGCGCCGATGGTGAAGAGCAGATCCATGACGACCTAATAGACCCCGGAACCCACGAGCTGCTCCGCGCGCTCGCGAGCGCGTTCGTCGAGCTCGATCAGAGAGGCAAGGTCTTTGTCCTCGACCGACTCCACGGGGAGCGACTGGAGCACGCCTTCCACCACTCCGCCAATCCCGGGGAATCCCACCCGCCCGTCCAGAAATGCGGCCACCGCGACCTCGTTGGCCGCGTTAAGCGCAAGGGGGGCGGACCCGCCGGTGCGCGCCGCCTCGAAGGCGAGGCGCAGGCAGGGAAATCGGTCCGGATCCGGGGCCTGGAAGTCCAGTTGGCCGACCTCGACCAGATCGAGGGGCGCCACTCCGGAGTCCAGCCGTTCCGGCCAGGCCAGGGCATGGGCAATGGGCGTGCGCATGTCCGGGTTGCCAAGCTCCGCGAGCACCGAGCCGTCCCTGTATTGAACCAGGGAGTGGATCATGCTCTGAGGGTGGACTACCACCTCGATCCGCTCGGGCCCGGTGCCGAACAGCCAGCAGGCCTCGATGACCTCCAGGCCCTTGTTCATGAGCGTCGCCGAGTCCACCGAGATCTTCCGCCCCATGCTCCAGACCGGATGGGCACAGGCCTGATCCGGGGTGACGGAAGCCAGACGCTCCACTGGCCAATCGCGGAAGGGTCCACCGGATGCAGTTAGCAGGATTCGCTCCACCCCGACCTGCGCCAACCCGGCACCGAAGCCCCGAGGTAGGCACTGGAAAATGGCATTGTGCTCGCTGTCGATGGGCAGCAGCTCGGCCCCGGACTCGGCCACCGCACGCATGAAGAGCGCCCCGGCCATGACCAGCGATTCTTTGTTGGCGAGCAGGACGCGCTTGCCGGCCCGGGCCGCGGCAAGGGTCGGACGCAAACCGGCCGCCCCGACGATCGCGGCCATCACGTGGTCGGCCTCGGGCAGGCCCGCGACCTGCTCCAGTCCGTCGATCCCGGACAGGATCTCGGGTGCACCGGGCATGTCCTGGAGCAGCGAGCGCAGCACCCGGGCAGATGCCCCGTCTGCCATGGCGGCGAAGTCGGGCCGGAAACGTCGGCACTGATCGGCCAGGCCCTCCGCGTTGCGGTTAGCGGTCAGGGCAACGACCCGGAAACGCTCGGGATGTCGGGCCAGCACGTCCAGGGTGCTGACACCCACGGAGCCTGTGGAGCCGAGAACAGTAACGCCGATCATGCGACCTTTCCCATCAAGACGATTCCCAGGGCAAATACGGGGGCCGCCGCGGTCACGCTGTCGATGCGGTCAAGCAGCCCCCCGTGGCCCGGGAGCAGGTTGCTGGAGTCCTTCAAGCCGCGGCGCCGTTTGAGCAGACTCTCGTAGAGATCCCCGACGACCGAAAGAAGGACTGTAACCATACAGACGAATGCGGCGAGGAGGGTCTCAAGAATCCCCAGGGACTGGGCCCAGCCGAGCAAGAACCCTCCGAGGCAGGCACCCGCCAGGGCACCGTATACGCCCTCGCGGGTCTTGCCAGGGCTCACCACGGGGGCAAGCTTCACACGCCCGAAGCGCCGGCCGACGAAATAGGCGGCGATATCCGCCCCCCAGATCATCAGGACGAGAAAAAGCACGAGCCATGGTCCCGCGGGTCCCTGCTGGTGCAGATTCACCAGGGCTGCCCAAGGGGCGACCAGAACCAGCAGTCCGATGGGCAGCAGCCGAGGGTCCGGACCGGATCTGGGTTGGATCGCGCGCACCCGCAGAAGCGCCACCGCCTGCACCGCCCACCACAGGACCGCGATGGCGACGAGCCATTCGCGTCCCGCAGGAATCGGCCAGAGCCCGAGCATGAAGACGGCGACGATGGCGACATAGGCCGCCCGGTGTCCAAGCCGCGACAGTCCGGCCAGACCGCACCACTCCCAGGCCCCACCCAGCACCACGCAGGCGAAAAAGACCGCAAACGCATCCGTGGGAAGCCACAACACGGCTCCCATGACCAGCGGCCCCAAGACCAGGGCCGTGGCGGTGCGTCGGCACAGGGGGCTGGTGCAGTCCAAGGTGCTAACAGGGTCCGAAGTCGCCTAGAGCGGCCTGGGCCTGAACCTGCTCGCCGGTGAGGCCGAAGCGACGCTGGCGGTTGGCGAAGCTGTCCAAAGCGACACCATAGGCAGCCGCATCGAACTCCGGCCACAGAAGATCGGTGAAGTAGAGCTCCGCATAGGCGGATTGCCAGAGGACGAAATTGCTCAGGCGCTTCTCGCCGCCGGTGCGAATGAAGAGATCCGGATCGGGGAGGTCCGCGAAGCAGAGCCGCTCGGCGATCGCCCGCTCGTCGATCAGCGCGGGATCCAGTCTGCCGGCCTGGACATCCGCCATGACCCGGCGCGTCGCCTGGACGATGTCCCATCGCCCGCCGTAGTTTGCCGCCACCTGAAGATTCAGCGACCGATTGTGCGCGGTGAGGTCTTCCGCATCGGCGATGCGGCGCTGGAGCTTCTCGCTGAAGGCAGAGCGCTCGCCGATAATGCGCAGCCGCACTCCGTTCTCGTTGAGCCGCCCCACCTCGGCGCGCAGCGTGCTCATGAAGAGATCCATCAGCAGCTTGACCTCGGAGGGCGGCCGGCGCCAGTTTTCGCTGCTGAAGGCAAACAGCGTCAGGGTCCCCACGCCGCGTCGCACGGACTCCTCGACCACGGCCCGCACGCTCTTGACCCCCTCGCGGTGCCCCCAGGTGCGGACGCGATTGCGCTGTGTCGCCCAGCGACC
Source organism: Chromatiaceae bacterium (assembly GCA_041738985.1). GTDB lineage: Bacteria > Pseudomonadota > Gammaproteobacteria > Chromatiales > Chromatiaceae > Thiodictyon. Next base: position 10,174 of record JBGSOR010000565.1, read on the forward strand.
GTTACCGTCCATGATGATAGCGACATGCTTGGGAACCCGCCGCTGCAATTCCTGCGACCCAAGCTCGGGCGTTGCGGTAACCACGGTGTCTAGCTGCGGCAGGGCCTGCGCACTTAGATGGACATCAGGTCCGTTTCCTTCGCCGCAAGCACCTCGTCCACGGCCTTCACGTACTGATCGGTGAGCTTCTGAACCGCCTCCTGGGCGCGGCGCTCGTCGTCTTCCGAGATCTCTTTCTCTTTAACCAGCTCGCGCAGGTCCGCATTCGCGTCGCGGCGGATGTTGCGCACCGCTACCCGCGCCTGCTCGGCCTCGTGACGGGCGACCTTGATCAGGTCGCGCCGACGCTCCTCGGTGAGCGGCGGGAGGGGAACCCGGATCACGCTCCCGGCGGTATTCGGGTTGAGCCCCAGGTCCGACTGCATGATGGCCTTTTCCACTGCCTGTACCATGCCCTTCTCCCAAGGGGTGACGGCCAGGGTGCGGGCATCCTCGGCGGTCACGTTCGCCACCTGGCGGATCGGCATCTCGCTCCCGTAGTAGGACACGGAAATATGGTCCAGAAGAGACGGGTGGGCACGCCCGGTACGGATCTTCGCCAGCTCGTGGCTCAGGGCCTCGACGCTCTTGGCCATCCGCTGGGCGGCATCCTTCTTGAGGTCATCGATCATATTCAATCACCGCTTACGACCAGGGAGCCCACGTCGCCACCGCGCACCAGCCGCAGAAGGGCGCCCGGCTCGTTGATATTCATGACGCGCAGCGGGATGCCGTGATCCCGGCACAGGACGATGGCCGTGGTGTCCATCACCTGGAGTCCCTCGCGCAGGGCGCGATCGTAGCCGATCCGAGGGTAAAAGGTGGCGTCCGGCACGCGCATGGGGTCGTCGGAATAGATCCCGTTCACCTTGGTCGCCTTGATCAGCAGGTCCGCGCCGATCTCCGCCGCTCGCAAGCTGGCCGCGGAGTCGGTAGTAAACAACGGATTACCGGTCCCGGATGCGAAGATCACCACACGCCCCCGCTCCAGGTGGCGCACTGCGCGGCGTCGACTGTAGTCCTCGCACACCTGCCCGATGTTGAGCGCGGACATGACCCGCGCGCGAACCTGGAGCCGCTCCAGGGCATCCTGCATAGCGAGCGCGTTCATCACCGTCGCCAGCATCCCCATCTGGTCGCCGGTAACGCGGTCCATGCCCCGGGCGGCCAAAGCCGCCCCGCGAAAGATATTGCCGCCGCCGATCACCAGCGCGACCTGAGCACCGGCCGCTGTCAGGTCCCGGACGTCGCCCGCATAGCGCTCCAAAGCATTCGGGTCAATACCGGTCTGGCCCGCAGCCTGCCCGTCGCCCAAAAGGGCCTCGCCGCTCAGCTTGAGCAGAATGCGCCGATAGACGCTCCGGGTCCCCGGGACCGTTGCCATCGCCATGACTCCTCTCGCGCCTCTTGCAGGGTCCAGGGGTGGGCCGTGGGCCCGTCGTCTTCGCCGCCCCAGCAGGCGGCAGGCTCAGCTCCCGCGGACCTGGGCCATGACCTCGTCGGCGAAGTTCTCCGAGCGCTTCTCGACCCCCTCGCCGACCTCTACCCGGGAGAAGCGTCGGACACTGGCACCGGCCTGCTTCAGCAGCTTCTCGACCGCGGTATCCGGGTCCTTGACGAAGGGCTGGCCGAGCAAGGTGACCTCTTCCATGAACTTGCGCACCCGCCCCTCGATCATCTTATCGACGATGTTGGCCGGCTTGCCGCTCTCCAGGGCCTGAGCGCGGAAGATCTCCCGCTCTTTGTCTAGGGTGTCTGCGGGCACCTCGTCCGCACTCACACACAGCGGGTTGCTCGCGGCAATGTGCATCGCCAGGTCCCGACCCAGGGTCTCGTCGCCGCCTACGAGCTCCACCAGCACGCCGATGCGCACCCCATGGCGGTAGCTATGAAGCGTACCCTCGACGCTATCGAAGCGCACCAGACGGCGTACCTGGACGTTCTCGCCGATCTTGGCGATCAGCGCCTCGCGCGCCGTATCGACAGTGCCACCGTCGCCTCCGTCAATGGGGGTCGCGGCAAGCGCAGCGGCATCTGCGGCGGCCGACTCCAGGGCGGTCTTGACGACCGCCGCAGCGAAGGCGCTGAAATTCTCGTCCTTGGCCACGAAGTCGGTTTCGCAGTTGATCTCGACCATGACGCCGTGCTTGCCGTCCGCGGCAATACCGATCATGACTACGCCCTCGGCGGCAATGCGCCCGGACTTCTTGGCCGCCTTGGCCTGGCCGGATTTGCGCATGGCCTCGATGGCCGCCTCGATGTTGCCGTCGGCCTCCACCAGTGCCTTTTTGCACTCCATCATGCCCGCGCCGGTGCGCTCGCGCAGCTCCTTTACATTGGCCGCTGAAATCGCCATATGTCTCTACCTCGCCCTCGTTGCAGGGCCTTGGAAAAATTGGACAGGCACGGACCCGGCGCGATCGCGCAGGGTCCATGCAGTCACGGGGCCTGCGGCACCGGGGCTACCCCGGCGCCCTTCACGGACCCTCGGACCGATTAGGCGAGGACCGGCTCCCCGCCCGCGGCGGCGTGCTCGGACTCGCGGCCGGAGACCATCCCGACGGCCGTGTTGCGCCCGTCCAGGACCGCGTCCGCGGCAGCTGAGATATAGAGCCGCACCGCTCGGATGGCGTCGTCGTTGCCCGGGATCACGTAGTCCACCTTGCTCGGATCGTTGTTGGTATCGACCACGCCGACGACCGGGATGCCGAGCTTGTTGGCCTCGGTCACCGCGTTCTTCTCGTGGCCCACGTCGATCACGAACAGCGCATCCGGCAGGCCTTCCATGTTCTTGATCCCGCCCAGGCTCTGCTCCAGCTTGTCGCGCTCGCGGGCCAGGTCCAACGCCTCTTTCTTATTGAATCGCTCGATGGCCCCGCTCTCGAACATGGCCTCCAGGTCCTTCAAACGCTTGATGGACTGGCGGATGGTCTTGAAGTTCGTCAGCATGCCGCCGAGCCAGCGATGGTTCACGAATGGCATGCCGCAGCGCAGGGCCTCCTCCCGGATCGCCTCGCGCGCCGCCCGCTTGGTGCCGACGAAGAGGATTCTGCCCCCGTTGGCAGACAAGGTGCCCACGTAGTTCAGGGCATCCTGGAAGAGGGGGACCGTCTTTTCCAGGTTGATGATGTGGATCTTATTGCGGTGCCCGAAGATGAAGGCACCCATCTTCGGATTCCAGTAACGGGTCTGGTGGCCGAAGTGGACGCCGGCCTCCAGCATCTGACGCATCGAAACGTCGCTCACGATCTTTACCTCTCATCTCGGGTTGTGCCTCCACGCATCCCATGCGGCAACCCCCAAGCGACGCTTGGCAGGCACCCGGCAGCATGTGACGAAGCGTGTGCGGACGGATCTCCGGACGCTGCTGCGACCGGTGTCTTCGAGGGGCCTGGCCGACTGGCCCGGGGCCCCGCCTGTGTGGATCACTAGGGACGCATCGCTGCCTCCCCAGGGAACCCGGATACCACGCCCCCGAGCTCCCCACGCGCTGCCCGGCCCCTTTGGACCGCCCGATACCCCGGATCGCCCGGGCTATCCGGAGCAACCCCCCAAAAACAAAGCGAAAAACCGAGGTTTTTCGCTTGCGTCGGCGGGTTGCACCACCAGATTCGGGACGAATAGTCAAAGGGTCGTTTGCGACAGCGCGTCGCGTTTTATACCATAGTTGGCTTCGCCGAGGCAATTTCAGCCGAGGCAACGGCAACGGGCTATCCCTAAGCTTTTCCGCGAGATCCGAACCAGACGTGGACGCATCGAACCGCACTATGAGCGTGCAGATCAAGACACCCGAGGCGATCGAGCGGATGCGCGTCGCCGGCCGGCTCGCAGCCGATGTCCTGGACATGGTCGGCGACTATGTGCAACCGGGCATCTCTACCGACGAGCTCGACCGGCTCTGCCACGACTACATCACCCGGGTGCAGCGGGCCATACCGGCCCCCCTCAACTACCGCGGCTTTCCCAAGTCCATCTGCACCTCGGTCAACCACCAGGTCTGCCACGGCATCCCCAGCGATAAGCGGCTGAAGCGGGGAGATATCGTCAACCTGGACATCACTGTCATCAAGGACGGCTACCATGGGGACACCAGCAAGATGTTCTTTGTGGGCGAGCCTTCGGTGCTCGCGCGCCGCCTGGTCACCGTGACCCGTGAGGCCATGCTCCGGGGCATCGCGGCCATCCGCCCGGAAACCACCCTGGGAGACCTGGGGCACGCGATCCAGCAGTACGTGGAGGGTCAGGGGTATTCGGTGGTGCGCGAATATTGCGGGCACGGCATCGGGCGGGAGTTCCACGAGGACCCCCAGGTGCTCCACTACGGCAACCCAGGCGAGGGCCTGGTACTGCGGCCGGGTATGTGCTTCACCGTGGAGCCCATGGTCAATGCCGGCAAGCGCTTCATCAAGCTGATGCCAGACGGCTGGACTGTGGTGACGAAGGACCGCAGCCTGTCCGCCCAATGGGAGCACACGATCCTGGTCACGGAGGACGGCTGCGAGATCCTGACGCTTCGGGAAGAAGAGCGATCCGCGATCGCTGCCTCATGAGTACCCTCTTATGAGCAACGGGGGCCCGGCCTCCCGGATCGCCAGCTTCCGCCAGCAGCTTCGGGAGGGCAAGGAGCGCCTGTTCGAGCAGTTCGACCAAGGGGTCCCTATCTCAGCTTTGGTGTTTGCGCGAAGCCAGCTCATGGATCGGGTCCTGGGCGAGGTGTGGCAGGTCTTCTTGGGCGACAGCCCCGCGGTGGCCCTGGTGGCGGTGGGCGGCTACGGGCGCCAGGAGCTCCAGCCGGCCTCGGACCTGGACATCCTGATCCTGATGGATCCCGAGGCCGCTCCAGTCCTACGCGAGGCCATCGGCGCCCTGATTACCTACCTCTGGGACATCGGCCTCGAGCCGGGCCACAGTGTGCGCACGGTGGCGGAGTGCGTTCATGAGGCCGCTGGCGACGTCACGGTGATGACCAACCTGCTAGAGGCACGTCTCCTCGAAGGCAACCCGGAGCTGTTCCGGCAGATGCGCGATGCCACCGCCCCCGAGCGCGTGTGGGACAGCGAGTCCTTCTTCACTGCCAAGACCGCGGAGCAGCAGGCACGCTGGCACAAGTACGGCGACACCGCCTATAACCTGGAGCCCAACATCAAGGAGAACCCCGGGGGGCTGCGGGATATTCAGATGATCGGCTGGGTGACCAAGCGCCACTTCGCGGCCGACACCCTGCACGACCTGGTCCTCCACGGCTTCCTGACCGAGCTCGAGTACCAGGCGCTCATCGAGGGCCAGACGCTCCTCTGGCGCATTCGCTTCGCCCTGCACCGACTCGCGAACCGGCGCGAGGACCGGCTGCTCTTCGACTACCAGCGCACGCTCGCGAGCCAGTTCGGTTTCTGCGACGGCGAGCAGAACCTGGCCGTCGAGCAGTTCATGCAGCAGTATTACCGAACCGTCCAGGAGCTCAACCGCCTGAACGAGATGCTTCTCCAGCTCTTCCGCGAGGCGATCCTGCTGCACGACGACATCGGCCCCCCGGTGCCGATCAACAAGCGCTTCCAGGCCCGCAGCGGCTTCCTGGAGGTGACCTCTGCGGGCGTCTTCCGACGCTACCCGATCGCACTGCTGGAGGTCTTCCACATCCTCCAAACCAACCCGCAGCTCGATGGTGTACGCGCCAGCACCATCCGGCTGATCCGCGAGAGTCGCCATCGCGTCGACGACGCCTTCCGGGCGGATCTGCGCGCCCGCAGCCTCTTCATGGAGATCCTGCGCGAGCAGACCGGAATCACCCACGCCTTGCGCCGCATGAACCGCTACGGGGTGCTGGCCGCCTACATCCCGGCCTTCGCCAATATCGTCGGGCGCATGCAGTACGACCTGTTCCACGTCTACACCGTGGACGAGCACACCCTGATGCTGCTGCGCAACTTGCGCCGCTTCGTCATCCCCAAGCACGACGAGGAGTTTCCACTCTGCAGCGCGATCGCGCTGCGCATACCCAAGCTGGAGCTGCTCTACCTGGCCGGACTCTTCCACGACATCGCCAAAGGCCGCGGCGCAGACCACTCGGTGAGCGGCGCGCGGGACGCCTGGGACTTCTGCCGGCTCCACGGACTCTCCGAGTTCGACAGTCGGCTGGTGGCCTGGCTGGTGGAGAAGCACCTGCTCATGTCCATGACCGCTCAGCGCAAAGACATCGGCGACCCGGAGGTGATCCAAACCTTCGCGGAGGTGGTCGGGGATCCGACTCGGCTCGACTATCTCTACCTGCTGACCGTGGCGGATTCCCGGGCCACCAATCCGGAACGTTGGAATAGCTGGAAGGACGCGTTACTGCGGGAGCTCTACTACAGTACCCGCCGCGCACTTCTGCGGGGACTCGCACACCCCCAGGCTCAGGACGAGCTGATCCAGCAGAAGCAGAACGAGGCCAAGCGGCTGATCGGGCGCTACGGCGGCAACCCGGATGTCTGCAACTCACTCTGGGCCCGTTTCAGCCTGGATTATTTCCTGCACAACTCTCCGGACGAGATCGCCTGGCAGACCCGCCAGATTCTGGTCACGGACCCGAGCGAGCTGCCCCTGGTATCGATACGCCCGGTCACCGCGAGGGGCGGCACCGAGATCTTCATCTACACCCGCGACCGCGCCAACCTGTTCGGACTCACTACTGCGCTTCTGGACCAGCTGGGACTCAGCATCATGGACGCCCGGGTCATGACCACGGACGATCGCATGGCGGTGGACACTTACCAGGTGCTGGACCAGGACGGCAGTCCGATCAACGACCCCGAGCGCATGGACGAGATCCGCTACACCCTGATCGATGCCCTGAGCGACCAAGCCCGAGGCGGCATTCAGGTGGCCCGCAGCCTCCCCCGCCGCCATCGCCACTTCCCCACCGAGACCCGGGTCAGCTTCTCCACCGACGAGACCAACCGCCGAACCGTGATGCGCCTGACCACCCTCGATCGCCCGGGCCTGCTGGCGGAGGTCGGTGCCGTCTTCCAGCAATGCGGGGTGCGGCTGCAAAATGCCAAGATCGCCACCGTCGGGGCCGAGGTGGACGACGTATTCTTCATCACCACCGCGGAGGATGCCCCCATCACCTGCGCGTCGGCGCTGGCCTGCCTGCGCCGCGAGATCCACAACCGGCTCGAGATCCATGCCGAACCCTGAGAACCGGGCGCAGTTGCAGGAGACGCCAAGCCCGAAGGCGCCCAGGGCCAACCATTGGCACGCCCAAGTTGCGGTCCTGGGCCTGGCGCTCTCGATGGCTTGCGGCCCAGCTCATCCCCAGGACCCGCAACCGCCTACCCCGGATGCCCTGCCCGCCGACCTTCCGGAGCCGCCCCGCGCCCAGACCCCCTGGTTGGACGAGGTGCGCGCCCAGCGTCAGGCCTGGGAGGAGCGGCGTCAGGCTGCGCGCGACGCCTTCGAGGCGCGCAGGCGTTTGAACGACCCCCAGGGGGCCGCCCACCAAGATGCCTGGGAAGAGGATGTGAGGCGTCGCCGGGAGGCGCGCAGGCAGCGAATGGAGCAAGATCGCGAGCGCTTCCGCGATTTAGGGCAGCGGCCCGTGCCCAGGTACCGTTCCCAGGGACCGGTACAGGTGCCGGAGTGGCACGCCGATCAGCCGTTGGAATCTCCAAGTCCCGGCAACTGGGATCCTTCCATCGGGACCGACCTGTACCCGCCGGGGCCGCCTCAAGCGGGACCATTCTCGCCCGAGCACTGGGACAACCTTTGGTATTTCAGAGGGTACTGACGGCGGCGAGTCAATGGACTCTCAGCGCCGGCGGCAGACCCGGAATCCTCCAGGGATGGACCCTGAAGGAACGGAACCCGTGAAAGCGGCTACCGGATGTGACACCCTATCACGGTAGCGGTCTCTATTCGTGTTCAAACGGCGCTCCCGTAAGCTGGGGTCTCGCGCCCCTTCGAAGGCTGGATCCGCTGCATTTTCGTTTTCTTCGCGTCAGAGACTTACTCCCCCCAAGGTCAACCGCCATGCAATGGGAAACCGTCATCGGTCTCGAGATCCATACCCAGCTCGCGACCCAATCCAAGATCTTCTCCGGCTCACCCACCGCGTTCGGGGCAGCGCCGAATACCCAGGCCTGTGCCATCGATCTGGGGCTGCCGGGCGTGCTCCCGGTCCTGAATGCCGAAGCGGTCCGGCTCGCCGTGCGCTTCGGCAAGGCGATCGATGCAGAGGTGGCGGATCGCTCCGTCTTCGCTCGAAAGAATTACTTCTATCCGGACCTGCCGAAGGGCTACCAGATCAGCCAGCTCCAGCACCCGGTTGTGGGCGAGGGGCGGGTGGAGATCGTCCTGGACGACGGGACCGTGAAGGAGATCGGGGTGACCCGAGCCCACCTGGAAGAGGATGCGGGCAAGTCGCTGCACGAGGACTTCCACGGGTTCACGGGCATCGATCTGAACCGTGCCGGCACCCCGCTCCTGGAGATCGTCTCGGAGCCGGACATGCGCTCCGCGCAGGAGGCGGTTGCCTACGCGAAGAAGATCCATCAGATCGTGCGCTGGATCGGGGTCAGCGACGGGAATATGCAGGAGGGGTCCTTTCGGGTGGACGCAAACGTCTCAGTACGACCCAAGGGTCAGACGACCTTCGGGACCCGTGCCGAGATCAAGAACATCAACTCCTTCCGGTTCCTGGAGCGGGCAATCGAATACGAGGTGGGGCGCCAGATCGATGTAATCGAGGGCGGCGGAAAGGTCGTCCAGGAGACCCGCCTCTATGACCCGGACAAGGACGAGACCCGGACCATGCGGACCAAGGAGGAAGCCAACGATTACCGCTATTTTCCGGACCCGGATCTGCTGCCCCTGGAGATCGACCCGGCATTCATCCAGGCCGCGGTCGCGGACCTGCCGGAGCTGCCCGACGCCATGCGGGAGCGCTTCCATTCGGACTACGGGCTCTCCGAGTACGATGCCAGTCTGCTAACCGGATCCCGGGATCTGGCAGGCTATTTCGAGGCCGTGGCCCGGGACACCGGCGAGCCCAAGCTCGCAGCCAATTGGATCGCGGGCGATCTGACGGCGGCGCTCAACAAAGCGGGACTGGAGATCGGCACAAGCCCAGTGTCGGCGACCCAGCTCGCCGGGCTGATCCGGCGCATCGAAGACGGGACCATTTCCGGCAAGATCGCCAAGCAGGTCTTCGAGGCGATGTGGAACGGTGAGGGGGCCGCGGATGGGGTGATCGAGACCCGTGGACTCAAGCAGATCACGGACAGCGGGGCCATCGAGTCCCTGATCGACGCCATCGTCGCCGCCAACCCGGAGCAGGTGGAGCAATACCGGGCAGGCAAGGAGAAGGTCTTCGGCTTCTTCGTGGGTCAGGCGATGAAGCAGAGTCAGGGCAAGGCCAACCCCCAGCAGGTCAACGACCTGCTCAAACGCAAGCTCCAGGGCTAGCTTATTGGGAAGCCGCTTCCATTGCGCATGAAATCCGCTACTTGAAAGGGCGTCTCGCCGAGCTGGGCGCGCAGCCCGGCGTCCGCGATCTGCTCGTCAAGCGCCCGGCTCATACACAGCATCCATTGGTCCCGCTCCTTGCGCCCGATGGACGTACGTCGCAAAACATGCTTTTACTCAAGTTGTTAGCAGCATCCTCCGGAGTTTGCCAACGGTTTCTGTCAGGCTTGACAGGGCGTCCGGCACTGGGTTACCAAAGGGTCGTCACCGTCCCGTCACCCGGAGGAAGCCCGCAATGACAGCCATCGGCGAATCGCGCTCCCTGATCCCGGTTTCGAGCCTAAGGGCCTTCTTCCACCAGGCGCTCCAGGAGGCGGCGGAGACCCAGCGAGTCGACGCGGACGATGCCATCCTCGCTTACCTCACCCATCTGTTGACCGACTACGCCCGCTCGGACCGGCTCTTCGACCGCACCCAGGACGGGGTAGTCCGCCGTCCCCTGGTGGACATCTACAAGCAGGCCAGCGAGGCGGAGACCGGCGAGGAGCGGGAGCTCTGTCTGCAGCGCCTTGGGGACCTGGCGCTTTTCGTCTCCGGCATCCTCCCCCATAGCCTGGAGCGCAGTCTGGTCGATGTGGATTACTACATCGCGATGGGGGCATCTGCCTATGGGTATCTTTCCGATCGCGGCAGCGGCGGGGCCCGGGTGAGGGCCCTGCGCTCGGTGTTCGTCCAGCTCTCCCGACGGTTCGGCGACTTTGTGGACCTGCTCGCGGAGACGGTGGAGCAGGGTCAATCGGCCAGGGCCCCGGACCTGATACGTCTGCATGACCTGTGGGCCAAGACCGGTAGCCGGCGGCTGGGGCGCAAGCTGGTGGAGCTCGGTGTCGTGCCCCAGCGCAGCCCAACCCTCAATTGACCGGCGCCCCGGGGGCAAGCCCGGCCCCGTCGGGCCTATGATTGGGACCGTGGAGATCTCCCAACGCATCGACAGTCTGACCTGCGATCTGATCCGCGAACGGATCGCCCTGCACGGCTGCCGTGGGGAGCCGCGGGCGGAGCTTGACCGGCCGGAGTCGGATGAGGTCCATCGGGCCGCCGTCCTGCTCCCGCTTTTCCGGACCGGGCCCGATCCGGTCGCCGGCCGGGAAGAGGGTCCGACTGGACCCGATGGCCCCGGGGATTGGCGGCTGCTCTTTATCCGCCGCGCCGTGCATGTCCATGATCGGCACAGCGGGGAGGTGAGCTTCCCGGGCGGGCGCTGGGAGCCCCAGGACCCATCCTGTGCCGCAACGGCGCTCCGGGAGGCCCAGGAGGAGATCGGGCTCGACCCGGATCGGGTCCGACTGCTCGGGGAGCTCAGACCGCTGCGCACCGTGAGCCGGTTCCTGGTCACCCCGGTGGTCGGCTATATCCCTTGGCCCCAAGCGCTGCGGCCAGACCCCCGCGAGGTCTCCCGCATCTTCAGCATTCCCCTCGCCTGGCTGTGCGAGCCTGGCAACTATCGCGTGAGCCCCTATCCGGCCCCGGACCACCCTGAGACACGGGATGTTGTGTTCTTCGACGAGTTCGAAGGGGAGCTCCTGTGGGGGATCAGCGCGCGTATCGCCTTGGATCTTCTCGGGTGCGTGCTAACCTCTTGACATAAAAAGGGATTCATGACACCCTCTCAGGGCCCCTCGGCCCCCCTGATCGCTGTCTCCCCAGGCTCCCGGACCCCCCGGAAGTCGAAACGCGCCAGGACCCAGAGCGTCGCGGCCACCCCGCCCAGAAACCAGACGGCCCCGATCAGCCACATCACGAAGGGCAGGGCCAGAAGGAAGATCCGGGTGCCCTTGTTGTAGTGCCCTCCGGCACGGTTCAGGGTCTCGGCCACCGTCTCCGCCGGGTCCTCGGTGAAGTCGCGATCCGGCAGATTGATCTGGAAGCCGCTGTGGTTGTAGTACCTCAGGGCCAGGGCGAAGTGGTGGAACGCGACGAAAAAGATCCCGGCTAGCACCACGAGCTTGAAACGGATGGCGGACTCGCTCGGCGCGGGCAGCGGGCTGAGGGCGCGCGCCAGCTCGGTCAGGTCCGTGTCGGCGAAGGCCACGTGGGCCACCCCCAGGCCGATCAGGATGGAGGTAGAGGCGAGCAGGGTGGCGGACATCACCCAGTTACGCATGGTCTGGACGGCCAGGATGTCCGCCCCGCGCCCCCGCACCATCGCCACCCAGGCGCGGCGCATGCGGTTGGAGCGGCCCCGATAGGTGCGCTCCGGATCTCGCCGGTAGACGCGGGCAAGGTACAGGTGATAGACCCCGAGCAGGGCAAGACCGAGAAGGTCGAGCCCCAGGGACAAGCGGGACACGAAGACGGGGTCGTGGATGGCGTCGAGGGGCACGGGGTGGTTTGCTCCGGGCAGCGAAAGACGGGCCGACAGTGTATGCCAGCGGTCGTCTGGATCGAACCCGGTCTCGGCCCCCGCTGCTTGCGTTGCAACACTGACATGCGGCAAGAGAGCGGCCGCGATGGCCCGCGCTTTTTTCCTGGCCGTGTCGTAAGGTAACCGCAACGCCGATCCGGACGAGGAATCCGAGATGGAGGACACGTTACAGCGACTGCTGGCGGCCGAGCTGCGGGCGGAGAAGATCGCGAGCCAAGCGGAAGAGGAACAGGAGCGTCTGATCCAGCAGGCCATGGCGGACGCCAAGGCCGACAACGAGCGCTTCACCGCCCGCATCCCGGACCTGCACCGGGCCTTCATCGTCAAGGCCGAGGAGCGTGCCGAGCAGAACATCGCAGAGCTGCGCCGCCGTTACGACGAGCGCCACGTGCAGCTGCGCGACCAAGCCGAGCAGCGCGAGGACGAGGCCCTGGAGGCCGCCTTTCATGTGCTGATCGATCCGGGGCGCTAGTCCGGCCCACCCCTGCGCTCCCGCCGCCGTGACCTTGCCGTATCCATAGGCCAATTCGATGAGCAGCTCCGCCGACCAGGCCTACCTGAACACCCGGGTGTCGGTGATGGCCATCCGCCTGCTGGACCCGGAAGACGTGCACGGGATGTCCCGAATGCAGCTCCCGGACCTGGCGGAGCGCTTCCGGCTCCCCTCCCTCCTGAACGACCAACAGAGCGCTCAGACGCGCAGCCGCGCCGTAGAGCAGACGCTGATCCAGGTGTTGCTCGCGGAGCTGACGATCCTGGTGCGGCCCATGAGCGCGACGGAGCGGGCCATCGTGCTCGCCTGGGGCCGCAAGTACGCCCTGTTCAATCTCAAGACCCTGATCCGCGGCAAGCTCTACGATCTGGACCAGAAGGAGATACGGGACAACCTGTTCGACCTGCCGCCCAATGTCCGGCTGCACGACCAGGACCTGCTGCGCGCCGAGAACGTGCTGGAGCTCCTGCGCCAGCTGGAGGCCGGACCCCATCGCCCGATCGCCCGCCAGGCGCGGGAGATCTACGAGCAGCGGCGGGAGCCATTCGCCCTGGAGGCGGCGATCGACCAGCGCTACTACACCGGTCTGGCTCGCCAGATCTTGCAGCTCCACGACGACAACCTCGAGCCCCTGCGCCATCTGATCGGGGCTGAGCTGGACCGCATCGCACTCCTGTGGCTCTTGCGCTTCCGGTTCTCGTACCAGCTCTCGCCATCGGAGACCTTCTACCAGCTCGTTCCCTCTATGCGCCTGCTGCACCGGGACCGCCTGTTGGGGTTGGTCAACATCGACACCTTCGAGCGAGTGCTGGAGTCCCTGCCGGCGCCCCTGGACGGGCTGCTTTCGGGTTGCACCACGGTCATCGACGTGCAGCGGCGCATGGGCCGCTTCCTGGCGGACGAGGCCCGACGGACTCTGCGCCATGGCCGCTCCGGGGTGGCGCGCGCCCTGGCCTATCTGATACTGCGCGAGACGGACCTGTCCATGATGTTCACGCTGATCCAGGGTCGTTTGCTCAACCTGCAGTGGGGTGTCGTCGACGTCGCCCTGGGGATCGGCGAG
>JBGSOR010000573.1:0-46926 GCA_041738985.1 Chromatiaceae bacterium
GCCTGTGGGGGCACCGTGGTGCTCGCTGCCGCGGCGGGCAGGCCGCCGCGGACGCGTGCCTCGGCGATCATCTGGCGCATCTGGGCAGCCTCTTCGCCGGCCGAGTCAAGCTCCGCCAGGATGCCCTCCCAGGTCGTTACCGCATCGGAGAACAGGCCCTTTTGATAGTCGACCATGCCGCTCAGCCAACGGGCACTGGTATTGTCCGGCTCGATCTCCAGGGCAGTACGAATCAGCTCGGTGGGTCGACCGGCCAGACTGTTTCCGGAATTTTCCGCGATCGCCTCCGCATAGGCGACGAGCACCCCGGGCTGGCGAGGATCGAGCTTATAGGCATGCTCCAGGGCGTCCAGGGCCTTGGCGGGCTGGTTGACGGCGAAATAGGTCCGCCCGAGCATTAGCCAGCCGTCCAGGTTGTCCGGCTCCTTGGCCAGACGCTCGGCGAGTCCCTGGGCCAGCGTCTCCAGGGAGGCCATGGCCCCGGCGTCCATCCCCCCCACGCCCGACGCCGTGTCGCCCGCGGCGGTCTCCAGGCTCGGAATGATTTCCCCATTGCCCAGCTTCAGGTAGCCGAGCACCGCGGCGGTCGGGAGCAGAATCGCCAGGATCAGGGCCAGTGTCGGGGCGCGTCCGTAGCTGGTCTTGGTCTGGGGCTTGCCGACCGCGGCCTGCGGGGTGTCGCCCACGTCGGACAGCAGCTCCCGCTCAAGGTCCCGGCGGGCGTCGTCGTACTGGGCCTGGTCCAGAAAGCCGGCGGAGAGATCGGCGTCCAGCTCTTCCAGTCGCTGCCGGAAGACCTGGAGGTTCAGGCTGTCCTGGCTGGGGGTTGAGCTTGCTTCCTCCGCGCGCACCAAGGGGAGGACCACGAACAGGACCGCCAGGGCCATGAGCCCGGCGGCGAGGATCCAGAAAATGATCATTTGGCGGGGTCTTTAGCGTCCTCGCCAGCGGCGAGGAGTTGATCGATGCGCGCTTGCTCTGCGGCGTTCAGTCCCTGCTCGGGTACTGACTTCTTCCGCATTAAGGCGCGCAGGAGGAAGAAACCTCCAAGGAGAATCAACAGGAAGGGTCCGATCCAGAGCAGGTAGGTAGACGGTTTGAAGGGGGGCTCGTAGAGGACGAAGTCTCCGTATCGGTCCACCAAGTACGCGATGATCGCGTCCTTGTCCTTGCCCTCCTTCATCATGCCGTAGACCTTTAAGCGCAGGTCTTGGGCCACGTCCGACTGGGAGGCGGCCAGGGACTCGTTTTGGCACACCAGGCAGCGGAGCTTCCCGGTCAGCTCCCGGAACTCCTGCTCCTGGGCCGGGTTTTCGAAGCGAAACTCTTCCAGGGTAAAGGCGCTCGCCCCGGTGGCTGCGGCGAGTGTGGCTGCGAGCAACAGGGCAGCGGCGAGCGCGGTGGGCTGTCGTCTGAATCTCATGTGGTTCGGTGGGCTCTCAAAGCTTGCGAATTCGGATACGGACCTAGCCCTTGGGGCGGTACTTCTCGACCACGGGCAGGATCTCGGTCTCCCAGACCTGCTGGTCGATGGGACCGATCCGCTTATGGCGGATGATGCCTTGCGGGTCCACGACAAAGGTCTCGGGGGCGCCGTAAACGCCCCAGTCGATCCCTGCCCGGTTATCCGGATCGAAGAGGCTAAGGAAATAGGGATTGCCATAGGCCTGGAGCATCTCCAGGGCGGCGGGGCGCTCGTCCTTCCAGTTGAACCCGATCATCTGCACATCGGACGACTTGGCGATGCGGACCAGCTCCCCGTGCTCCTGGCGGCAGGATGGGCACCAGGACGCCCACACGTTCACCAGGGAGACCCTGCCCTTCAGGATGTCGCCGTTCAGCCGTTTCCCCGGCTCTGTCAGCGACTCCAGATCGAATGCGGGCGCCGCCTTGTCCACGAGGGGCGAGGGGACCTTCCGCGGGTCCAGGCTCAACCCGTAATAGAGGAGCGTCGCGAGCGCCATGAAGATGCCGAGCGGCACCAGGTAACGGGCGGTCGATCGGGCCACGGGTCGAGCTCCCTGGGTCGTTGCCGATTCGGTCATGGGTCAGGTCCCCGCCAGGCTGCCGAGCGGGGCGCCGGCGGCAGCCCGGGCCGGTTCCGGGGCGGTACGATAGCGCCGGTCGGCGACCGCCAGGATGCCGCCCAAGGCCATCAGGATGCCTCCCAGCCAAATCCAGCGCACATAAGGCTTGTAATAGAGGCGAACCGCCCAGTCCCCCTTGTCGCCAACGGGCTCGCCCAAGGAGACATAGATGTCGCGCAGGAATCCGGGGGCGATACCGGCCTCGGTCATGGGCATGCCACCAGCAACATAGGCGCGCTTCTCCGGGTGCAGGACAGCGACCTCGCGGTCGCCTCGGGTGACGACAAACTCGCCCCGCTGGGCTCTGTAGTTCGGCCCGAGGACCTCCCGAGCGCCGTTGAACCTGTAGGTGAAACCGGCCGCCTCGTGGGTACTGCCCGGGGACATGCGTACGTCGGTCTCGGAGCCGAAGTTGGAGACCAGGGTGGCTCCCACGATGAACACGGCAATGCCCAGATGGGCAAGCCACATCCCGTAGTAGCTCAGGTTACGGCTGCGCAGATCCGCCGCAATACCCTTGATTCCACGGTGCTTGACCCGTTCCGCCAGGCCCTGGAGATGGGTCAGGACCAGCCAGGCGACGAGTCCGAGCCCCAGGCCGACATGGAGATTTCCGGGGATGAGCTTGGTGGTGGAGGCGAGTACGGCGACCGCGACGCTTAGGACAAAGGCGACCGCAAGCGCCCGAATCAGGCGCCCCGCGTCGTCGTGCTTCCAGCGGGTCAAGGGGCCTATGCCCATGGCCAGCACCAGGAGCGGCGAGATCGCCACGAACATGGTGTTAAACCAGGGAAAGCCGACCGAGATCTTGCCCCAGCCGGCGGCCTCGTAGATGAGTGGTGCCAGGGTACCGAAGAGTACCAGGGTCGCCAGGGCGGCGAGCAACAGGTTGTTGATCAACAGGAAGCTCTCGCGCGAGACCAGGTCGAAGCGCCCGCCCTGCGAGACCGCGGGGGCGCGCCAGGCATAAAGCGCCAGCGAGCCGCCGATAACGAGCACCAGGAAGGCCAGGATGAAGCTGCCTCGGGCGGGGTCGGTCGCAAAGGCGTGGACAGAGGTCAGCACCCCGGAGCGCACCAGGAAGGTCCCGAGCAGGGAGAGCGAGAAGGCCGAAATGGCGAGCAGCACGGTCCAACTCTTGAAGGCCCCGCGCTTCTCGGTGACCGCCAGCGAGTGCATGAGTGCCGTGCCAACCAGCCAGGGCATGAAAGACGCGTTCTCCACCGGGTCCCAGAACCACCAGCCGCCCCAGCCCAGCTCGTAGTAGGCCCACCAGGAGCCGAGCGCGATGCCGATCGTGAGGAAGACCCAAGCGACCGTGGTCCAGGGGCGCGACCAGCGTGCCCAGGCGGCGTCTAGCTTGCCCCCGATGAGCGCCGCGATGGCGAAGGCGAAGGCGACCGAAAACCCCACGTAGCCCATGTAGAGCATGGGCGGGTGGATGGCGAGTCCAGGGTCCTGGAGGAGGGGGTTCAGGTCCCGGCCCTCCGGGGGCATCGGGAAGATCCGCTCGAAGGGGTTCGAGGTCAGCAGCATGAATAGCAGGAATCCGATGGAGATCATGCCCTGCACCGAAATCACCCGGGCGACCATCTCCAGGGGCAGGTTACGGCTGAACCTCGCAACGGCCGCCCCCCAGGCGGCCAGCAGCAGCACCCACAGGAGCAGCGACCCCTCGTGGGCGCCCCAGACGGCGGATACCTTGTAGATATCCGGCATCAGGCTATTGGAGTTGGTGGCCACGTAGACCACCGAGAAGTCGTCGGTCAGGAATGCCTGGAGCAAACAGAGGAAGGCGATGGCCAAAAAGGTCAATTGGCCCCAGGCCAGTGGTCTTGCCAGCTCCATCCAGGCGCGCCGGCCCGCAAAGGATCCGGCCAGGGGAACTGCGGCCTGGGTCAGTGCCAGACCCAGGCCAAGGATCAGGGCGAAATGTCCGAGCTCGGGGATCATTGAGTCACCGTCGCGCCAGGGGCACCAACCGCGCCTCGATTGGACGCCTGGGCCGCGGCGGCGTCAGCCGCCCGGGCCACGCCCTGAGCATGGCCGGTCTTCAGGGTGTCCGCGACCTCGGGGGGCATATACTCCTCATCGTGCTTGGCCAGCACCTCGTCCGCGTAGAAGACCCCGTCAGGCCCGAGCCGACCCTTGGTCACCGCCCCTTGGCCCTCCTTGAACAGGTCCGGAAGGATGCCCGTGTAGGAGACCCGGACGGTTTGGGCCATGTCGGTCACATCGAAGGTGACGGTCAGACCGTCGCCAGCTCGCTTCAGGGACCCGTTCGAGACCAGCCCGCCCAGGCGGAAGACATGATCGGCCGGGGACTCCTTCGCCATCACCTGCGAGGGGCTGAAGAAATAGGAGATATTGCTCTTGAGGGCGGTCAGCGCGAGCGCCGCGGCGGCGCCGACGCCCAGCATACCCACCCCAACCAGGACCAGTCGCTTCTGTCTTGCCTTCACTCTTGACCTCCGGAGCTGCGCAGCCGCATCAATCGACCCAGGCGCTTCAAAATGGTTCGCCGTTGTCGGCGCAGACCAATGACTTCGATCGCGAGAAGCGCGGCCACCATGCCGTAGGCACCCCAGACGAAGCCGGCGTAGCCGCCCTGGGAAAGGAACCCGCTCATGTACGCACCCCCTGCGCCGCAAGCTCGGCCCGAACCTGCTCCTGGGCCCAGGCGGTCTCCGCCTCCCGGGTCAGGATGATCCCGCGCAGGCGCATGAAGGTCGTGGCGAACGAGTAGGCCCAGAAGCCTAAGGTCATGATCAGCATGGCGAACAGGATATTGCCGTCCACCCTGCCCAGGCCCGAGCGCTGGTGCAGGGCGGCACACTGGTTGGGGTCCGGGCAGTTGATGGACCAGAAGATCACCGGGACCATCACCAGACCCACGATGGCCAGCAGCCCCGCGGCGCGGTCCGCCCGGCGGGTGTCGTCGATGGCCGAGTGCAGGGCGATGTAACCGATATACAGAAAGAACAGGATCAGCTCCGAGGTCAGTCGCGGGTCCCAGTCCCAGTAGGTTCCCCAGCTCGGACGGCCCCAGAAGGACCCCGTCCACAGGGCCAGGAAGGTGAAGATCGCGCCGGTAGGCGCCACCGCGTTGGCCATCATAAAGGAGAGTCGCGTGTTGAGCACAAGCCCGACCGCGGCCCAGCCGACCATCACGACATAGAGCCACATGGACATCCACGCCGAAGGCACATGGATGAAGATGATCCGGTAATACTCCTTCTGGGGGTTGCTGCCTCCCAGTCGATCAGGGGTCTCGAAAAATCCCCAATACAGACCGAGCAGAATCAGCCCCGCCGCGAGGACCCAGAAGACCGGGATCAGACGCCCAGCAATGGGGTAAAAGGCGGCGGGGGAGGCGAATCGGGACCAGGATAGGGACATGGGCGACCGTGTCTCGGGTTGTCTAAGGCTGCTTGGCTGCGATGGGCATTGCGCTTACTGGATCGAGATCCGCAGGGCGACAGATGAGGCTGGCGGGGCGAGTGCCAGGGCCGATAGCAGGAAGGCACCGAGCAGCATCAGGTAAGGTCGGGTGTCAGCCAGGTCCACGGCGCTGACCTCCACCGCCCCGGCCCCGTAGACCAGTACCGGAATATAGAGGGGCAGGATCAAAAGCGACAACAGGATCCCTCCGCCGCGCAGCCCGAGCGTGAGGGCCGCTCCGATGGCCCCGATCAGGCTCAGCACCGGGGTCCCCAGGAGCAGGGCCAGCATCATCACCCCAATCTCCGTATCGGAGAGGCGATACTGCATGCCCACCAGGGGTGCAATCAAGACCAAGGGCAATCCGGTGAGGAGCCAGTGCGCCGTCACCTTGGCCAGCACCAGGAGCGGCAGGGGCTGGTCCGTGAGCAGCATTTGCTCCAGGGTCCCATCCTCGTAGTCCGCCGCGAAGAGTCGCTCAAGGGCGAGCATGGACGCCAGCAGTGCCGCCACCCAGACTACCCCCGGACCCAGAATCCGTAGCGTCTGGGTCTCGGTGCCCACGCCCAGTGGAAACAGGCTCACCACGATCACGAAAAAGAACAGAGTCGTCAGTACGTCCGTGCGGCGCCGCATGGCGAGCAGCAGGTCGCGATGGAGAAGGCTCCAGAAAACCCTGAGCACCGGGCAAGCGTCCTAGCGGCCCAAATCCAGGTGACGCGCCTGACCCGAGGTCAGTGGCACCGCCTGATGAGTGGTGAGCACCGTCATCCCGCCGCCAGCCACATGGTCTGCGATCAAGCCTTGGAGCAGGTCAACCGCATCCATGTCCAATGCCGTGAAGGGCTCATCCAGTATCCAGAGGGGCGCCCGACTCAGGATCAGCCTGGCGAGCGCGACCCGTTTCTTCTGCCCTTGGGACAGCATCCGGGTCGGCAGGTCCTCGAACCCGAAGAGCCCGATCCGACCCAGAGCCTCCCAGATCGCGTCGCTGTCCGCCGCGTCCCCGTCAAGGGTTGCAGATAGCCGCAGGTTCTCGATCCCCGTGAGATCCCCTTTGATCCCGTTCAGGTGCCCGAAGTACATCAGCTCCCGTCGGTAGTCCTCCGCCAGACGCCGGGTCGGCACCCCCTTCCAGCGGATCTCCCCCGAGTCCTGCGAATAGAGCCCGCAAAGTGTGCGAAGGAGCGTGGTCTTGCCGCTCCCGTTGCGTCCGCGCACATGCAGCAGAGTCCCCGCGTCTACCTCGAAGTCCAGGCCCGAGAACAGCAGACGATCGCCGCGCCGGCATTCGAGCTGTGTCGCCTGGAGCATGGAGGTGCGGTAAGCCGTTGAAGTTGCGGTGTGGCGCGGCCGCTCAGGGGTGGCCGAGGGGCACTGGGCGTGGGGAACGGGGCCGCCCCCGCCCGTCGAAAGTCGGCAACCTTAAACGCTGGGGCAGTTTTCCACAACTTAACGGAAGTTCACCCAAGCGTTTCGAAGGCAACGCGAAAGACCGACCCTGGGGCGCCAGTCGCTACCGGGTTCCAGCGGCGGGCACGGTCGGCGCAGCGGTCCAGGGCTGGATGGCGACCACCGCGATGCTGTTCTTGGGGGAGCCCTCGATGATGCGGTCGCTATAGGTCAGATAAACCAGGACATTGCGGGGGGCGTCGTAGAAGCGCACCACCTGCAGCGTCTTGAAGACGAGGGAAGTGCGCTTCTTGAAGACCTCGTCCCCATTGCGCTTGCCGCTACGCACGTCGTCGGGCAGGACGATGGGGCCGATCTGCGTGCACTCCAACGAGGCGTCCGAGGTGTCTTCCGCCACTCCGATGGCTCCCGTGAAACCCCCGGTTTTGGCGCGGCTGAGATAACAGGCGACCCCCGGTATCGCCTCGTCCTGGAAGACCTCAACCACGATCTTGTCGCTGGGTCCAGTGAACTTGATCCTGGTGGAGACGCTACCGATTTCTTCGGCTGCGGCGACGCTGCATGCGGCGATCGGGAGCAGGGCGAGTATGGCTTGGCGCATGGGAGCGGCTCCCGTACGAGGATCTCGGTGGTTGGGGCCCCGGGGGTCGGATGTCACGGGGCCGGACTGCCAATCCGGGCTACTTGGCCGCACCGGGGAGGGGACCGAAGAGCCGATCCGATTCCGCCCGGGTGCGGGACAGGGCGTCTTCGATAGAGACGCCGAGGAACCAGTTTCCTGTGATGGCGAGTCGGCTCCCGGCGATGGAGCGGTCCAGCCGAGCCACCCGCTCTGCATGGCCGGCCCGCAGGGCGGGAAGACGGTTGTGCACCCGCCGCTGGGCCGCCACCCGCTCCGGGGCGACGCTCAGTGCCTCGCAGGCTCGCGCGAGCTGGGCGGTGGCGTCCAGGGAGTCCGGTCGGAAGTGGAAGGCGAAGCCACGATAGCCCGGGTCCGGCATGAAATCCCGGGAGACCGCCGAGTAAAAGGCGTCGTCCACGGCGATCAGCCCGGCCAGGGCGGGCAGGCTCAGATCCGTCTGGCGGAAGGCGAGCGCCAGGGTTTCGATCTCGGACATGCCGATGGAGGCCGTGACCGCCTGGGCCTCGGCAAATCCGGTGGGCATGAGACGGGTCGCCGCGTCGGGCGGGACCGCGAGAGTGAGATAGCTGCAGCTCACCTCGCCCGCACCGTCCGCTATGACCCGAAAACCGCCCGCGTCCGGCGCGATCGCGGCGACGGTCTGGCCGGTGCGGACCTCCAAGCGCTCCTGTTCGGCGATCGCCTTAGGAATCTCCAAGAGCCCCTGCGGGAAGGTGAATGCCTTCAGCATTCCCTTGCGCCGCGGCTTGCGACGGAACAGGGCCTCGGCTGGATAGTCGTCCGCGGGCTGGCAAATGACCGCCTGAAAGGCGTGGCGCAGCAGGTCCTGATAATTGCGCTTGCCCAGTATCGTGCCGTAGTACTCGGCGACGCTCCGCCCGGTCTTCTTGGCGACCGCGATGCGGGGCAGGGAGATTGCGGCCTCCCAAAGGTGCAGGCAGGAAGCGATGGGTCGTCGTTCTTTTTCCTTCCAGAGCTTGTAGCCCACCTTGGCCTTGGCCTGGGCGCGACCGGTCAGCGCCAGATCGTCCAGGATGCCCAGCAAGTTGCCGTAGCTGTTAAAACAGGTGTGGCCCCCGGCCTCGATCCAGAAGCCGCCCAACCCCTCGAAGTCGATGCTGTTGATGCAGCCGCCCAATCGGTGGCTCGACTCCAGAACTAGGGTGGAGAGACCGCGCCGGGCCGAGAGATGGGCGGCGCCCAGGCCGCTGATTCCGGCACCGATGACGATGTGGTCGAAGTCCCTAATCATCGAGGTTTTTGTTCCGCTCTGGGGTCCGATTCCCGATCCGAGCCGGCGGGAAGCGGCTCCAGGATCAGGTAGCTGGTATCGAGCTCGGGGATGGGTGTTGGCGGCGGCTCGCAGTCTTCCAGGGTCCAGGCGTCCCCGGGGACCAGGCTTAAGTGGCTCAGATCCATATCCGGAAAGTCGGTCGTCGCGGGCGCTTCCAGATTAATCGGATCCGGGGCTGGGGCCAGGGTCAGGTGCGAGGTATCGATGCCTTGGACCTGGGGCGGATCCAAGGAGTCAGCCGCGACCGCTGTCGCTTCCGCCAGCTCGGTAACCTCTACCCGAGTTATCGTCAGCACCGCGCCTGCATGGGCGAAGACCTTCTCGAATTGCTCGGCGGTGGCCCCATCCACATTGCGCTTAACGATGACCGGTTTACCGGTGAACAGGCGCTCGGCACCCTTATCGCTGAGCTTGAAGATGGCGGTAAGGCGCTCGCGCGCGCGCTCGGGGTCCGCACCGGGGGCGATCAATCCCGTGTAGCTGAGATCGAAGCGTTCGTCGGCCATGGTGCTATCGCTTGGTTGGCTGGGAGTGGCCGCGCTGGGACGCTCCCGGCGGTAAAGGGGCGTAGGCAACGCCAAACCCCTTCGCCAGCCCCGTCTGCGCAGGGGACTCTCAGGATACCCGCACCTGCGGTGCCCTGGATAGCTCCGGTCTGCAGGTGCCCCGCGCAGGTGGGGCGCTGGACTCGGCCTCGGGGACTCTTGTGGAAATGCCGGTCGAGCGGGGAGCGCCGAGGCCGATGAAGCGACTCGCTACTGGGGCTTGGAGAGGCTGAAGGCCCCGCGCACGTCTCCCACCTTGTAGCCGCGCGCCTGGTCCCCGGGATAGGCCTGATCCAACGCGGCGACCGTCTCGGGCGCGATCTGGGTGCCGTGGCAGGCAAGACACAGGTCCCCGGTAGGTATCGCCTTCATGAAGCGAAAGGTCCGGGTGCCGTTGACATCCATCACCTCCCCGAAGGCCAGGGTGTCAGCCGGCTCCCCCGCGGCGTGACGCGCGTCGAACCGGTTTAGCACCGCTCGCTCCCAGTCGTCGGGCGTGTTCAGTGCCCGGTTCCGGGTCTTGAGGCTTGTGCGTCCCACCTCCCAACCGGACTTGGCGGCGAGGTCTGCGGCGATGGCGGGTGCCCGCTCTTTGCAGACCCCGATCGCCTTAGCGGGGCCGCCGGCTTCAAGGGCGGCCTCCAGCTCCCCTGTCAGGGTCTCGGCAAACGACTTGATCAGGCCTTTGGCCTCCGCGACTTGAGGATTAGGGGCCTGGGGCGCCGGCGTGGGGGACGAAGCGGGGACAGGGGATTGCTCGGCCAAGACCGCCCCGGCGGCGAGGAGGGCGGCGGCAGCGGTGGCAATTAGGGTGTTTTGCACGGGTGTCTCCTTCGAATGGGTGGACCGACAGGCCAAATCAACATGATCGCCCAGCTTGCGCCTTTCAACCTGTCCGCGCCTTGACGGATCTTCGCCGAGCTACGTCCCCGACGATCGAGGCCCGGGGGCCCAATATCCTCCCGTCCCGCTCAGTCTTGCGCCCTGAGCCGCGCCTCGCGGGTATAATCGCGCGCCACCTCGGGTAACAGGACGCGCCGCGTCTCCGCCAGGGGTGCCCAAGCCAACGGTGGAGATCCCGATGTACGCGATTTGCGGTTGGATGGGGCGTGTGGCAGATGACCACGCGTCGGACCGGGTCCTGGACTCCATGCTGCTGGCCTGCGGCGCCTCTCCGGCTGGCCACGCTGCCCGCATCTGTGAGAGCGGCATACACCTGGGCTCCGTCGGTGGAGAGGCCCTGGTCTATTGCGACGCAGAGGTTGGGGTCGCCCTGAGCGACCCGGTCTACGCCAGCGCCGATAGCGACGAGCCCTTGGGGGCCGGAGAGGTTGCCCGTCTCTATCGTACCCACGGGGACCGGCTGCTGGGGAATATTCACGGGAGCTTCTCTCTGGCGGTGCTCGACCTGAGCAAGCGCACAGCATTGCTCGCGGTGGATCGGGCGGGCATCAGGCCGCTTTACTTCACGCGGGTCGGGGAGGCGGTGGTCTTTACCAGCCGACTGGCGGCGCTGGCCCGTATACCGGGCCTGCAGCTGCGGGTGAGCGACCAGGCGCTGTTCGACTATCTCTACTGCCATGCGATCCCGA
Source organism: Chromatiaceae bacterium (assembly GCA_041738985.1). GTDB lineage: Bacteria > Pseudomonadota > Gammaproteobacteria > Chromatiales > Chromatiaceae > Thiodictyon. The sequence continues at coordinate 11,016 of JBGSOR010000573.1, forward strand.
GCCCCGGGACCGTCTATGCCGGCGTGGACAAGCTCCTGCCTGCCCAGGCGGTCGAGCTGACCCCCGGCGGGCGCCGCGAGTACTTCTACTGGCACATGCCGTACCGGGACGATAGCCGAGCGGCCTTCCCGGACCTAAGCCGGGCGCTTCGGGACCTGCTCCCCCGGGTCGTGGCGCGGGCCGCGGATGCCCCGGGCGCCGGGGCCGGACATGTAGGCTGTTACCTGACCGGTGGGGCCGACAGCTCAACCGTGGCCGGCAACCTGAGACTGCTTCGGGGCGCCCCCGTCCGCACCTACTCCATAGGCTTTCAGGCGAATGGCTTCGACGAGATCGAGCTGGCCCGCATCGCCGCCCGTCACTTCGACACCGATGTCCGCGAATACCGTATCCAGGACAAGGACGTCGTAGACGCCCTTCCCCGGATTGCCGCCTATTGCGACGAGCCATTTGCCGATGCATCCATCGTCCCAGCCTATTTCTGCGCCCGCTTTGCCCGCGGCGACGGTGCCGCCCGGCTGCTGGCCGGAGACGGCGGAGGCGAGATCTTCGGTGGCAACACCCACTACGCCAATCAGCAAATCTTCGAGCTCTACAGCCTCCTACCGGGCTGGCTCCGGCAGGCCGCGGTGGATCCGCTCGCCTCGGTCCCCGGGCTCCGCAAGCTCAAGAGCTACGTGGACCGGGCGCGCATCCCGCTCCCGGACCGGCTGGAGACCCACACCATCCTACACGGGACCCCCGTCGTCGATATATTCGACCCGGGGTTCCTCGCCCGGGTCGATCAAGCGGCGCCGCGGTTCACCCAGCACGACTATTACGAGCGAGCCGGCTCCCGAGCCCTGGTCAATCGCATGATGCACCTGGATCTCAAGATCGTGCTGGCGGATAACGATCTGCGCAAGGTCAACCAGGCTTGCGAGCTGGCCGGGGTGGATGTTCGCTACCCGCTGCTCGACCAGCGGCTTATGGAATTCGCCGCCGGTGTCCCGCCCCGGCTCCAGGTTAAGGACAACCGCCTGCGCTGGTTCTTCAAGCAGGCCCTGGCGGATTTCCTGCCGCCTGAGATCGTCGCCAGGAAAGACCGCGGTGTCGACCTGCCGGTGGCCCTTTGGATGTCCGAATCCGGCCCGTTGCGAGAGCTCACCGAGGACTGCTTAGCGGGACTCGGGCTTCGCGGCATCCTCAACCCGGCCTATCTCGACTGGTTGAGCGTCCAGCTGGGCGGAGAGCTCGCGGGCAATAGCGCGCCCATGCTCTGGGCGTTGGTGATGTTGGAGCAATGGCTGCGGCAGCATGGGCACTGAGCGGCGAGCCGATTGCAATAGGGTATCCGGCCGGATCGCGACCGGTACTCGAAATGCAGCGCCACGTCATCGCCCGCCACTCGATGAGCGAATGCTCGTAGTGGGCGATCCGCCCTCCACCGGACAACTCGCCGGAACGCGCGGTGGGCGAGAACGGGAAGACTCGGTGAGCCGATCGGTGTAATCGGCTCCAAAGCCTGGCCTGCCGTAAGCGCGTTCCCGCAGACCGCTTTGCGCAGCCCCGTTTATCGAGGCTGCGCACTGTGGGTTTACGCTCCCTAGGTGTCAAGATCACGCGTATCGATCGAGGTTCATCGCTTTGGTCCAAGCCGCGACAAAGTCGTTTACGAACTTCTCTTTCGCATCGTCGCACGCATAGACTTCCGCGATAGCCCGGAGCTCGGAATTCGAGCCGAAAACCAGATCGACTCGAGTCCCAGTCCATTTGAGGTTGCCGGACGCGCGATCATGCCCCCAGAACACCCCTTCGGTTGAAGCAGGCCGCCACTCGGTATTCATATCGAGCAGATTGACGAAGAAATCGTTCGTCAATGTCTCGGGCGCAGCGGTGAAGACACCGTGCTCGGACTGCCCGACATTGGTGTTCAGGGCACGCATACCGCCGATCAGCACCGTCATCTCGGGTGCAGTGAGCTTCATCAGCTGGGCGCGATCCACCAGCAGCTCCTCCGCGGGTGTCTTCAGCCCCGCCCGGGTGTAGTTGCGGAAACCGTCTGCGATCGGCTCCAGTACGGCAAACGACTCCACATCCGTCTGCTCTTGCGAGGCGTCCGTACGTCCGGGGGAGAAGGGAACCTTCACCGTGTAACCAGCCTTCTTCGCGGCGTCCTCGACGGCCGCACAGCCGCCCAGCACGATCAGGTCGGCGAGCGACACCCTGGTACCGCCTGACTGGACGCCATTGAAGTCCTTCCGGATGGCTTCAAGCGCTTGCAGAACCTTGGCGAGCTCAGTCGGCTGGTTCGCTTCCCAATCCTTTTGCGGCGCCAGACGAATGCGCGCGCCGTTGGCGCCACCGCGCATGTCCGAGCCGCGGAATGTGGCAGCCGACGCCCAGGCGGTCCTGACCAGCTGGGAGATTGACAGTCCGGAGGCGAGGATCTTGGCCTTCAGGGCCGCAATGTCCTGCTCGCCGATCAACGGGTGATCCACGGCCGGAACAGGGTCTTGCCAGATCAGCTCTTCTGCCGGGACCTCGGGGCCGAGGTAGCGCGAGCGCGGCCCCATGTCGCGGTGGGTCAGCTTGAACCAGGCCCGGGCGAAGGCGTCGGCGAACGCTTGCGGGTCCTTGTGGAAGCGGCGCGAAATCGGCTCATAGATCGGATCGAGGCGCAGTGACATGTCCGCCGTGGTCATCACGGGCGGATGCTTCTTCGACGCGTCATGGGCGTCCGGTATCAGGCGCTCCTCGGGCACATCCTTGGCCTGCCACTGCCAGGCGCCCGCGGGGCTCTTCACCAGTTCCCACTCGTAGCCGAAAAGGGTGTCGAAGTAGCCCATGTCCCAGGTGGTTGGGTTCGGCTTCCAGGCCCCTTCGATGCCGCTGGTGGTGGCGTCCGCCCCTTTGCCCGACCCGAAGCTGTTTTTCCAGCCCAAGCCCATTTGTTCGAGAGGCGCCGCCTCTGGCGCAGGGCCCACCAACGCGGGGTCGCCCGCGCCATGGGACTTGCCGAAGGTGTGGCCGCCGGCCGTCAGCGCGACGGTTTCTTCGTCGTTCATCGCCATACGGGCGAAGGTCTCGCGAACGTCGCGGCCCGAGGCGACGGGATCCGGATTGCCGTCCGGGCCTTCCGGGTTCACGTAGATCAGACCCATCTGCACGGCCGCCAGCGGGTTTTCCAGCTCCCGGTCGCCGGAGTAACGGCTCTTGGGCTTGTCGCTGGTGGCGAGCCACTCGGCCTCGGCACCCCAGTAGACATCGTCTTCCGGTTCCCAGATATCCTCGCGCCCGCCGCCGAAACCGAAGGTCTTAAAACCCATGGATTCGAGCGCGCAGTTGCCAGCCAGGATCATCAGGTCGGCCCAGGAGAGCTTGTTGCCGTATTTCTGTTTAATGGGCCACAGCAGCCGGCGTGCCTTGTCCAGGTTGCCGTTATCGGGCCAGCTGTTGATCGGTGCAAAACGCTGATTGCCGGTGTTGCCGCCGCCGCGCCCATCGGCAATGCGGTAAGTGCCCGCGCTGTGCCAGGCCATGCGGATGAACAGCCCGCCGTAGTGTCCCCAGTCGGCTGGCCACCATTCTTGAGAGTCCGTCATCAGCGCGTAGAGGTCTTTCTTGACCTCGTCAAGGTCGAGCTTCTTGAATTCCTCGGCATAGTCGAACTCCTCACCCATCGGATTGGACTTCGAGGAATGCAAGTGCAGGATCCTGAGGTTGAGCCGGTTGGGCCACCAGTCCTGATTCGACTGAGCGCCAGCCGTCGTGCGGCTGCCGTGAAATGGGCACTTCGATTCGGTTGACATGGCTTTCTCCTCCTCAGGGTTAGACGCTAGATCGCTGTGATGGGGCTTGATTCTTTTTCTTGTTCAATGGCCGCCGCAGATGCCGCCCGTCTGAAAACCTCCGGAGTTTTCTGCCTTTGTACGAAACCCGGTTTCTGCGTGAGGCAGCGGCGGTACCAAGGGTCGTCGGCTGCGACACGTTTGGTTTCCTCGCGGGTGCGAGACCTAGACCGGTGCGCTATGCACGTCGGTCACCGGCATAAACTATCCGTCTAGGAGCGATCCGAACAATGGATTGTCTCTCTTGCGGCGTTTGTCGGGATCTATGGGGGCCGGAGTGCACCCTGGGCGGGGGACCCTGTGCCAGCCTCGCCTTTGCCGAGCCCGGGATGGTCCGCCAGCCAGGGGAATCGGTGGTCCAACGCCCGCTCATGCGCGTCGCGCTGGGATTAACCTCGTTGCCTGGCTGCATCCGTGCTGTGCGCCGAAGATCTCCGGGGATCCCTGCAGTCGAGATTGGGTCCCGCAGGGTCGCCAGCCGAGCGAACTGGGTGGATTTTTCGGATATCCGACGCAATGAGTGTTACCTGGACACGGTGCGCCGGTATGATCCAGCCAGCTTCCGACACGACGAGCGCCGCTTTGACAGCCCTCGATGTTCCAGATGTGGCCCTAGACGCCGGCTCCGGCAAGCGTCGCCCTCGCTTCGGGTGGCGCCGGCTTGCGCCCGCGCTCGCCGGTACCGCGCTCGTGGTCTATCTGGCGCTCCTCTTGGCGACCACCTATGTCGCCCAGGAGCGTCTGCGCGAATCGGCCATCGCTCGCCAGTCCCTGGAGCTTCGCATGCGCGCGGCGGCGCTGAGCTATTTCTATGCCGAGCGTCGGGGCGATCTGCTCAATCTGGCCCGCAGCCAGCCAGTCTCTGCCTTCTTCGCCAATCGGGACCTGGGGATGTCGATGGAGTATGGTCTGCGCGCCAGTCTGCTTGCCATCCGCGCCGTTGCCCAGCGTCTGACCCAGGAGGCCCGGGTGGCGGAGTCACCCGTGTATCGACGTATCGCACTCTTCGACTCCGATGGCTCGCCCCTGGCGGATACCTTGGAAGATCCCCCGGCCGCGATCCGTTGGACCCCGGTGGAAAGCGGACCCGGGCAAGCCGCCTTGGTCGCGAATTCGGCCGACTATCCAGGGGCGGTCTTGCTGGAGTACCCGGTGCATCATCGCGGACGGGTCCGGGGCACGCTGGTCGCCTGGGTGAACGAGGACGCCGCCCTGGTCGCCTTGGTTGGGTCCGATGCGGCGGCCGACGGGCGCTTGCGCTACCGGGTCCTGCGACCGGACGACAAGGCTGCCCCAGGGTCGGAGGCTCATGGTCCCGTCCCCGTGGAAGGGACGGGGCTGCGGCTGCTGGCCTATCCGGAGCGTCGGAACGACCCGACTGCCTTGACCTCTCCCTGGTTTCTGGCGGCCCTAGTGACGCTTGCGGTCGGGCTGATCGCGATCGGTGGCCTGCTTCTGCGCGCCCAGCACCGCAATCTGGTGCTCCAGACGCGTATGGAGGCGGCCCGACTCCAGCGCCGGGACCTGGCCGAGCACAACGAACGCCTGCTGCGCGAGATCGCCAAGCGCGAGGAGTCCGAGCGGCGGCTGGTCTATCAGGTGAATTACGACACCCTCACGGGGCTGCCCAATCGGGTGCTGGCCATGGACCGGCTTGAGCAGAGTCTCGGCGGCGCTGCACGGGATGGGCGCACGGTGCTGCTGCTCTACGTGGATATCGACCAGTTTAAACGCGTCAACGACAGCCTCGGCCACTCCGCGGGGGACGAGGTGCTGATCCAGGCCGCCGCGCGTCTGCGCTCCCTAATCGGCCCGGGAGACACGCTGGCGCGCATCGCTGCCGACGAGCTGGTGCTGATCTTTCCGGACCGTCTCCCAGAGGAGCAGGTGGAAAGCCATGCGCGAGGGGTGCTCCGCCTCTTCGACCGACCCTTCGTGGTCGAGGGGCGGGAGCTCTACCTGGGCGCGAGCATCGGGATTGCGCTCTATCCCAGGGACGGTCGCGACGCCGAGCGTCTGCTCAAGCATGCGGACCTCGCCATGAAGCAGGCCAAGGACCAGGGTCGCGGTCGCTATTGTACCTATACGCAGGGGTTGGATCGGAGGGTGCGTCAGGACCTGGTCATCGCCAACCTGTTGCGCCGCGCCCTGGGTCGGGGCGAGCTGCATCTGGTCTATCAGCCGCTGGTGGAGATCGGTAGCCAACGTACGGTGGCAGTCGAGACCCTGCTGCGTTGGGATAGCGAGGAGCTGGGCACCGTATCGCCGTCCCGTTTCATTCCTATCGCAGAGGATGCCGGGCTGATCAACGATCTGGGTGCCTGGGTGCTCGATCAAGCATGTGCGGAGGCCGTAAGCTGGCAGGGAGGCGCCCCCTGTCGGCTGGCAGTCAACGTCTCGCCTCTGCAGCTCCAGGCCCCGGCGGACTTCCGACGTTCCGTCAGCCGTGCGCTGGAGCGGTCCGGGCTGGCGCCGGAGCTCCTAGAGCTGGAGATTACCGAACGCGTGCTCTTGCGGGATCAGCCCACGGTCGCTGCCCTGCTGGCGGATCTGAACCGGGCGGGGGTGCGTCTCTCGATCGACGACTTCGGTACAGGCTACTCCGCCTTGAGCTATCTGCGCCGCTTCCCCTTTCAGATGCTGAAGATCGATCGGACCTTCATCCTGGGCGTCCCTGAGAACCCGGAGGATACAGAGCTGACCAGGGCCATCGTCGCTATGGCCCAGGCTCTCGGTTTGACTGTGTTGGCCGAAGGGGTCGAGCGCCAGGAGCAGCTCGGATTCCTGTCGGCCCTGGGCTGTGACCTGGCCCAGGGGTTCTTATTCAGCGATGCCCTGGACGCCCGTGGCATCGGGGATTTTCTGCGACGCGGTGCGGTGGCCGAGCCGCAGCCGGCCTGACCGACGGGGCTGCGCCAGCCGTCGCGGTTGCGAAGGGGCATTGGGTTAAGGGGTGAGCTCGCCACATCCGAGTCCGGCCCGCGTCGTCCATCCGCGGGCCGCAAGCCGTGACCCTTCCGTCGCGCTCGGGTGCTGGGCGTGTGCCGCAGGCGATCGGTCGAGACGCAACCGATGCCGCCTCACAACCTGAGCGTTCGGAGCGCGCGGCTCTCGCAAAAAGAAACCCCGAAGTCCGGGGGGGTGGATCTTCGGGGTAATCGCTTCCCCGGCTTGGCTTGCCGGGAACTGGAGCCGCGCAGGGGGGGTTGGCGGCCCCGAGCAGCGTCTGCTCGATCAATGAGAGGCGCGCGGTCCGGAAAAGTTCCCTTGCCCGATCGGATACCTCCGACCGGAGCCACGCTCCCCGGGGTCAATGTGCCTGGTCCCAGTTCTCGCCGATCCCGATGTCCACCAGCAGCGGGACCCTGAGCTCAGCGGCCCCCTCCATGTGGGCGCGAATCCGCTCCGCGGCGGATTCCAGGGCGTCTTCCGCCACCTCGAAGACCAGCTCGTCGTGCACCTGCATGATCATGCGCACGCGCGGGCGCTCGGACTCTATCCAACGGTCCACGTCGATCATCGCGCGCTTGATGATGTCGGCGGCTGTCCCCTGCATAGGAGCGTTGATGGCGGTGCGCTCGGCCCCGGCACGCCGGGCCTGGTTGCTGTGGTCGATGTCCGTCAGATAGAGCCGGCGACCGAATAGGGTCTCCACGTAGCGGTCGGTCCGGGCCTGGGCGCGGATGCGGTCCATAAAGGCGCGCACCCCAGGGTACCGGGCAAAATACAGGTCCACGTATTCCTGGGCCGCGCCCCGCTCGATGCCGAGCTGGCGGGCTAGCCCGAATGCGGACATGCCGTAGATGAGCCCGAAGTTGATGGCCTTGGCCGAGCGGCGCTGCTCGCCGGTGACCGCGTCCGGGGGGATGCCCATCACCTCTGCCGCGGTTGCTCGGTGGATGTCCTGGCCGCTCGCAAAGGCCGCCAGCAAGCGCTCGTCCCCGGAGAGATGGGCCATGATGCGCAGCTCGATCTGGGAGTAGTCCGCGGCCAGGATGCGATGGCCAGGGTCGGCGACGAAGGCGCGTCGGATGCGCCGGCCCTCTTCGGTGCGGATCGGGATGTTCTGGAGATTGGGGTCCGACGACGACAGCCGCCCCGTGGCGGCTACCGCCTGGTGATAGGAGGTGTGGACCCGTCCGGTCTCCGGGTTGACCATCTGCCGGAGCTTGTCCGTATAGGTGGAGCGCAGCTTGGAAAGCCCCCGGTGCTCCAGGATCAGGCGGGGCAGGGCATGGCCGTCCTCCGCGAGCTGCTCCAGCACGGACTCGGCGGTGGAGGGGGCGCCGGTGGGGGTCTTGGCGACGACGGGAAGCTTGAGCTCGATGAAGAAGATATCGCCGATTTGCTTGGGGGAGCCCAGGTTGAACGGGCGTCCCGCAACCTTGTACGCCTCGAGCTCCAGCTCTTGGATACGCAGGGCGAGATACTGACTCTGCTCTGTCAGCATTCCGGGGTCGATACGCACCCCGGTGCGCTCCATGCGCGAGAGGACGGGGACCAGGGGGACCTCGATCTCCCGGTAAAGCCGGGCCAGGCGGCCGGTTTCCTCAAGGCGGGGCCAGAAGGTCCGATGCAGCCTCAGGGTGATGTCCGCGTCCTCCGCGGCGTAATGGCCTGCGGGCTCCACGGGGATCTGGTCGAAGCTGAGCTGTTTGGCGCCCTTGCCGGCGATGTCCTCGAAATGGACTGTATCGTAGTCCAGATACTTCTTGGCCAGGGAGTCCATGTCGTGCCGGGTGGCGGTGCTGTCCAGCACATAGCTCTCCAGCATGGTGTCGTGGGCGATCCCGCGCAGGGCCACACCGTGGCGAGCCAGTACGCTCATGTCGTACTTGAGGTTTTGGCCTACCTTGGGTCGCTGCGGATCCTCCAGGAGCGGCCCCAGACGGCCCAGCATCCAGTCCCGGGAGAGCTGGCTCGGGGCGCCGGGGTAGGCGTGGGCGACCGGGACATAGGCGGCCTGGCCGGGCTCCACGGCGAACGAGAGTCCCACCAGCTCCGCGCGCATGTAGTCCAGATCCGTGGTCTCGGTGTCGAAGGCGAAGAGCGGCGCGGATTCGAGGCGCTTGATCCAGGTCTCGAATGCGGCTTCGGTCAGAATCAGGTCGTAGCTCGCGGTTTGGGCCGTGGCTCCGCGCTCGGCGGAGTGGTCCGCCTCGCCCGATGACTCTGCGGCACCCGGCGCGCTGGCTCCATTCAGGGTTGCGAGCAGCCGGCGCGACTCGATCCGTCGGTACCAGCCGCGTAGGGTCTCGATGTCCGGGGGGGTCGGGGCGAGGTCCGTAGGGGCGACTGGCAGATCCAGGTCCAAGCGGATGCTGGTCAGGTCCCGGGCGAGCGGAAGCTGCGCGAGCGCGGCGCGCAGGTTCTCGCCCACCTTGCCGCCCACCCGATCCGCGTTGGCGATGACCCCGTCCAGATCGCCGTAGTCCTGAATCCATTTGGCCGCGGTCTTGGGTCCGCACTTGGGTACCCCGGGGATATTGTCCACGCTGTCGCCCATGAGGCTCAGATAATCCACGATGCGCTCCGGGGGGACCCCGAACTTGGCGATCACCCCTTCCCGGTCCAGCCAGGAGTCCGTCATGGTGTTGACGAGGGTCACACGGTCTCCCACAAGCTGAGCCATGTCCTTGTCCCCCGTGGAGACCAGGGTGGGGATGCCGGCGCTGGCGGCGCGCGTGGCCAGCGTCCCGATCACGTCGTCCGCCTCCACGTCGGGGATCGCGAGCAGCGGCAGGCCCATGGCGCGTACGATCTCCTGAAGCGGCAGGATCTGCTCGCGCAGATCGTCCGGCATAGGTGGGCGATTGGCCTTGTAGGCCGGGTAGATAGCGTCCCGGAAGGTCTTGCCGGGGGCGTCGAAGACCACGGCCACGTAGTCCGGTCGGTGCTCCTCTAGGAGCTTGCGCAGCATGGCGAGCACGCCCACCAGGGCACCGGTGGCCTCCCCTTTGGAGTTGGTCAGCTTGGGCAGGGCATGGTAGGCGCGGAACAGGTAGCCCGAGCCGTCGATCAGGATGAAGGGGTATCTGGCGGACATTGGGTGTCTCCCCGGGGCGCGATGGGGCAACGGTAGCACGGCCGTCGCGGGCTTCGCAGCGCCACCCTGCATTCGGACGGGGACGCCCTCGGTCGGGACGGGGTCCGCCGGTCTCAGGTGCCCGCCCGCTCCCGCGTCCTTTCGCCATTTGCGGATGGCGGGCATGCTATCGGGACCGAGCTGCCTGGTATGCGCAGTCTCAGGGGTGGGAGCTCGCGGTAAAGAATGCCGAGTGGGGCGTGGGCGCTCAGGGTGAGTATTCGGGTGCCCGAGGGATAGATGAGGTGATAGGTCTGGTAGAGGTGCAGATCGCCACCTCGGGCCACCAGGGCGAGAATCGGAACGCGCGGACCCGCATTTCCCTGTCCGAGCTCCAGGCGCACCGAGGCGATCTCGATAGCGTTCGGGTACAGAACGACCTCGGGTGGCTCCTGGGTCGAATGTCCCAGGAGTCGGGGAAACCAAAGCCGCTTGATGGCGGGCACCAGGATCAACCCGATCTGGTCCTGGCCCACCAGCCAGCGCAAGCCCTGGGACGGGTCTTCGAGCTTCTCGTGCTCGCCGAATGCCTGTGCCCAGCCGCGGAAGAAGGCCGAATAGCGACGGATGATGCGGTCCGCTGACATGGGGCCTCTGGGTCGTCTCCATACTCTGCGCTCACAGTATCGACTGTCGGCGACAAATCTGCCCGGCGACATTGGGGGCTAAGGTCGTGGCGATCGCTGGACAGGGCCAGCCAAGGGGTGCTGCAACGGGGGCGAAACTAAGAACCAGGCGACACTCCGAATCGTCCTTCCGGCCTAACATCCTGGAAACCGGTCCGGTTCCGTACCAGGTCTTGTCTCGATGCGCTGGAGTATCCTCACGATATTGGCAGTCTGGCTGTCGCTTGGCACGCTGGCCGCCGCGGACGCTCCCGCTTCACCACCCGCGCCGCCCTTGCCAACAGGCGGGCGAACGGGTGCGGACGACTTGCATAGCGAAGCGCCACAGCTCGTGATTGCCGCGGTATCGTTCGACCCGGTATCGCGGCGCCTCACTATCGCCGGCGAGAGCTTCGGCGGCCACCGACTGCCGAGCGTCAAGCTCGATAGGGAGGATCTCGCCCTGACGAGCTTCAACGACAACCTCTTGGTTACGGCCCCCCTGTCGAGCGTCCCGACGCCGGGGCAGCACTTGGTCACGGTTGTCGCTGGCAATGACCGCACCCGATTCGATGTCTTCAAGCTGGTCGTCGCAACGTCGACAGCGGCAAACGCTGCCGTCGGGTCGACGGGGATACGACCGAACCGGATCTTGGTGCTCGACCGCGTCGGAGACGTGGGGTGGGACACCGCCATCGCCATGGGGGTTGACGGCAAGCCCCTGGTGCTCTACCTGGACTACACGAATCGAGACTTGAAGCTCGCGCGTTGTAAGGACGGGGACTGCGTCGCGTTCGAGCACCTCAGCGTAGACACCAAGGGGGACGTGGGCTGGGCTACGTCGATCGAAGTCGCGCCGAACGGCCTGCCCACGATGAGCTATTTCGATAGCACAGAGCGCGATCTCAAAGTTGCGCGCTGTCTGGATCCCGACTGCAGGTCCGTGGAGAGCCGCGCTGTGGATAAAGAGGGCCAGGTGGGCCAGCACACGTCTCTGACGTTCGGCCGCGACGGTCTTCCGGTGATCAGCTACCACGACAAGTCCAACGGCGATCTCAAAGTGGCACACTGCGAGGATCCCAGCTGCGTCCAGGTGACGATCTCGGTGCTGGACCGCGCTGGCAACGTCGGTTTGCATTCCGCCATCGCGATCGGGTCAGACGGCAATCCCGTCGTCAGCTATTTCGATGACTCCCGGCGGGACCTCAAGGTCGCAGTGTGCGACAATGCGTCCTGCACATCTGCCAGAATCAACGTCCTCGACACCGGCGGCGTGGGCTTGGGTACCGACATCGCGGTGCCGGACGACGGGCTCCCGGTCATTGTCTACTGGGACTTCTTGAACGACGACCTGAAGCTCGCCCGCTGCTCCGACCCGAGCTGTTACGACGCGGCGATCTCGACCATCGACAGCGAGGGATCTGTGGGGTCCAACGCAGCCCTCGCCCTGGGTGTGGACGGCAATCCAGTCATCTCCTATCACGACCACACCAACAACAATCTGAAGGTTGCCCATTGCGGCGATCGTGGCTGCACCCGGGCTCGCGTCAACGCACCCGATTCGGGCGGCTCGGTCGGGTGGCACACGGACATTGCCATCGGGGCGAATGGGCTGCCGATCGTGAGCTATTACGACGAGACCAACGGCGACCTCAAGGTCCTGCACTGCGGGAATCCGTCGTGCAGTGCGACCGTCGATTGAACTGGTTGCCCACCTGGGCTCAGACCCTCGCACCTGAATTGAGACAATCCCCTCGCGACCGACACCTGAATCCATGAAGCCGCGCACGTGTCTGCCCTTCTATCACCCTACGCGCGTAGTCTTCGTGGACGACGATCGAGCCTTCCTCAATCTCCTTCCCCTGCGTCTGGGCGGGGGGATACCTTTCCTGCGCTACGACTCGCCGTGCGAGCTGCTGAACGAGCTCGAGACGGGTCGGCTTCAAGGCGTCCTGGATCTCGACTGGTGGGACCTCTATCCGGCAGACGACGGGCGTCAAGGGGTCGAGCAGGTGGTGGCCTTCGATACCTCCATGGTCTTTATGCGCGTATTCAATCGGGCGCGTTTCGGTCTAGTGAGCGTGGTGGTGATCGACTATCAGATGCCCGAAATGTCGGGGCTGGATCTGTGCCGCAAGCTTGCGCATCTGCCGCTTAAGCGCATCTTGTTGACGGGTCAGGCGGACGATGCCCTGGCCGTGCATGCCTTCAACGAAGGGCTGATCGATATGTATCTGCCCAAGAGCCACCCTCGGTTGGGTACCGAGCTTAACCTGGCCATCCAACGTTTCCAGTTCTCCTTCCTGGAGCAGGCGACCGAGCTCATGACCAAGGTGCTCAGCTCGGCGGATCCGGTGGTATGGGGCGACTCCTCCTTTGCGCGGTTCTTCTATCGAATCTGCGAAGACCGTGGGGCCGTAGAGTACTACGCGGTCGGGGACCCTAAGGGCTACTTGCTGGTCGATGCCCAGGGTCATGCGGAGCTGATGCTGCTCTTCGACGACGCTCAACTCGACGCACAGTCCGCTGCAGCCATGGCCTCGCGCGCCCCGGAGGGGGTGGTGCTTCAGGTGCGCAGTCGTCGTAGCGGGCTCTATTTCCCCCGCGACGATTCCGAGTGTGTCCTCTCGGAATCCCAGTGGTGGGATGCGTGCGTGCCGCTGCACCCTTTCCCCGGTCGAGACGACCGCTATTACGCCCTGGTCGGAGACCCCAGGCCGTTTCTGGTGAACCCGGACACGGTCCTCGGGTTGAGTCGCTATCTGGACTTCACCGCCTGATCGCAGCCCGGCAACAAAAAGGCCGCCCCAAAGGACTTGTGGGCGGCCTGCATAAGGAGGAGTGGATGGTTCCGGTGCGTGAGGTTATCCGCTGTCCGGCAAGCTGTATGTGAGAAATCGCAATCTTCCGGGAATATTTCCGGGCCTCTCCTGGCCGCTAGCTCCAATGCGCCGATCTGCTCTGCAGATCGGTCGCGACGCGGCTCACTCCCGCCCGATCCGGATGGTGATCATGATCGGGAGCCCCAGCGCAGACGCCTCGGCCGCCGGTCCGGTGCGCTCCGAGGCCGTTGCAGCCTCGGCGGATGTCGCTTCGGGCAGTGGCTGCGCCGCCGTGGTTTGCTCCAAGCCCTGCCCCGGAACCCTGACCTTGGCCTTGGCCCACAGGTCGAGCAGCTTGCCTCGCTCTTCCTCCTGATCGGGCGAGAGCGGTAGCTCGGCGATCGCGTGGGCGAGACGGGAGGCGCGGATCCCCTCGTTCGCGACCCATACCGTCCCGCTGGGCTCTGCCTCGGCGCGTCCTCTGGGGACGAGCCGGCCTTGGTGATCCACCAGCTCCCCCTTGTCATTGGTCTTGGGGATCGCGCGGTGGTGCAGGGCGACCACCTCCCAGCGGTTGTTGAAGACCGGAGAGCCCGAGCTTCCGGGCTGGGTGTCGCTGCTGTACCAGCAATAGGGATCCAGCTCGCCGCCGTTCTCGAGGTAAAGGAAACGGCTGTCGTGGACCACCACGGACTTCATGCCACCGTTCGGGTGCTGGATGATATTCACCGGGTCGCCGATCCGGATCTTGCCCTCCTGGGCAATAATGGGGTGAAAGCCGAAGTCCGCGATGCACCGGCCGAGACGGGAGTGCTCAGCCACCGCGACGATGGTGAAGTCGAGGGCCTTGTCGGTTAGAAAGAAGCGCCCCGGTTCCAGATCGAAGGTCTCGCTCCCTTTGGCGGGGCCGATGCGGTTGTCCTCCCGGTCGAGCTCTAGCTCGCTGCCCTCCGCCTGATCGGGGGCGGCGATCACATGGTGGTTGGTCATAACCAGCCCGTTGCCGATCAGAAATCCCGTGCCATGATCCATCCCCTGCACCGTCAGCATCCCGACCGCGCTGGAGGCGATCAGCCCGGCCTCGAGGAACTCGATGGAGAGGATGTCGTTGCCGACCCCCAGCAGCCGCTCCTGACCGGTCGCCGGGGTCAGGATGGCTCGGGCGCCCGTGCGTGCCTCGGCGCGTCGATGCATCCGCTCGCGCTCGGCGAACTTGGAGAGACGGACCGGGTCTTCGGCCTCCTTCAGTCGGCCGGTGCGCGCATTGTTGAAGGCTTCAAGAATTGTCGTCCGGTGCTCCAGGTAGCGGCGCACGCTCTCCACGGTCTCGACGTCCTTCATCTCGTTGTATCGCATCGCCTCTCCCTTCCCGTTGATCGGGCACGTCCGGAACGGGCCGGGCACGGCCCCTCGCGCCGCTGGGCTCGGCCCCCGCCGATTTGTAGGCCCGGCATTCGCAGTCTAGATTAGATGGCGCAGGCCAAGTGGTCGCCAGTCTGGCGGCACCCATGCGCAGTGCTCCAACGCAGGGATCGCCAGGGCCAAGACCGGGGATTGCAATCCAGTCTGGCCCAGGGAGGCACCGCTCGCGCAAGCGGCACGGAGCGCGCCGCGATGGCTGCGGTCTACCGCGACGCCAGCGCCGCGACCGTCGCTGCCCGCTTGCGCCCCACCTCATGTCGAGAAACGGGAGACAGAGCCATGGCCAAGATCGCTTACGACGACTATCTCAAGATGCTCCGCGACCCCGACACCCCGGACCAAGAGATCCTGAAGTACTCGATTATCGGCCGGGGGGTCAGCGCCTTCGCCCCGGAGCTCAGCCCCAATCCGGACCTGGTCGAGATGAGTCCGGAGGAGAGGGATCTCGAAAGCGCCATGAAGATCGGCAACGGGCTCGCCCGATTCCGGCGCCAGACCCAGTTCAAGCGCCGGCTGGCCTTGGGGGAGCGGGTGCCGGTCCTGGTCTCCGAGGGGGATAGCTGGTTCCAGTTTCCCTTTGTGGTGCGCGACATCATCGATCAGCTCGGCGACCATTACCTGATCTGGTGCGTCGGTGCCGCCGGCGACACCCTGGACAACATGGTCAACGCCTCGGTCGGCAAGGGTCGCACCGAGTACCTGACCGCCTTGCAGGAGCAGAAGCACCGGGTACGTGGCTTTCTGTTCTCGGCGGCCGGGAACGACATCATCGGCGAGGACCCGCGGACCGGGGAGCCGGTCCTCAAGGAGATCCTTCGCCCCTTCAACGGCGATCCGACCGATGTGGTCGGTCACGTGGATCTGGCTGTACTCGGACAGAAGCTGGTCTTCCTCAAGAACGGCTATTCCAAAGTGATCGCCACCGTCCGCGCGGAGCCCGGCCTGGAGCGGCTGCCCATCCTGATCCACGGCTACGATTACACCTTCCCCTATCCCTGGGGCGACGACGACCCGCGTAACCCGAAGCACGCGGCGCGCAACGAGTGGCTGGGCCAGCCCCTGGACGAGCGCGGCATCCTCGACCGCGATCTGCGCCGCAATGTCATCAAGCTGATGCTCGATGCCCTCTACACCATGATGGAGGACCTGGCGGGCGACTCGGACCAGACCAAGGTCTATCTCGTGGATTGCCGCGGCACCATGCCAGACGTGAGCGACTGGATCGACGAGATCCATGGCACCTCCGATGGCTTCGCCAAGGTGGCGGACCGATTCCGGGAGGTCCTGGAACCGGTAGTCTAGTGGGGAGCCTTCGGAAGGCTCCGTGAGCGCGGCCGGCACCTTCGTGGCAAAGGTGTGCGAGCAACGGGGGTCTGTCGGCGCCTCCAGATTGACGCAAAGCCGAGGCTTGATCCGCGCCTTTGCCGCTCCATCTTTCAGCGCACCTGTGGATTCCGACCAGAGCCGCCGACCCATGGACCCTGCGATCATCAGCCTGGACACCGCCGAAGCAGCGCCTGACCCCGATGTCCCCGAGCGGTGTGTTGGAGCGAATCCAAGGCCGGGCCATGGCGCGGATGCGCCTCGAGTTCTCCTGGGACAGCACTATCGCCAGGCACTGCGACTCCCTGATCGCCGCGCGGATCAACCTGGGGAGGGACCTGCACGCGGACTTCTGGTCGGACCAGCCCTTCCAGCGCGCTGACGAGCGTCCGGATGCCGCGTTCTATCGCGAGCCGCGATTGGTGGATCATGCCGACCGCACCGCCATCGCCCAAGTCGATCCGGCTCTGGGAGTGGCTGCACGAATTCGAGCGGCCCGGGCTGGTGCCCGATTATTTTCTGGAGTCCGGTCTCTTCCGAGACCTGGAGCGCTGGTCCCTGCGGGGACTGCCGCGTCCCGCGGACGACAAGTACGCGGACCGTCTTACACACTCGGATCCCCTGTACGCGGTCTGGGGTTTGCGGAGGTAGGCCATGGACCACCCGAAGAACGTACTCGGCGAGCCGCTCGAATCCTGCTCGCTCGACCCCCGGACCGCCTTCACCCGCAGCGGGAGCTGCGAGACCGGTCCTGAAGACCTGGGCTCGCATACGGTTTGCGTCAAGGTGACCCGGGAGTTTCTTGATTTCAGCCGCGCCCAGGGTAACGACCTGATCACCCCAGTGCCGGCCTTCGGCTTCCCGGGGCTGAAGCCAGGCGACCGCTGGTGTCTGTGCGCCCTGCGTTGGCAAGAAGCCCTGCAGGCCGGCGTCGCCCCTCGGGTCATGCTCAGGGCCACGCACGAGCGGGCGCTGGAGGCCGTCGCATTCGTCGACCTCAAGGCCTATGCACTCGACCTCTCCTAAGCGGTGGTATGAAACTCAGTTGCGTCATACGGGATAAGTCGGCGACGCAGAGATTGTCGGATTGTCTAGGCGCGCCAAGTCAGCGGTTTCCGCGATGGGAAGACCACCAGCAGCGCCGCAAACAGGACAAACGGCAGCGATAGCGTATTGAAGAACCCGCCGGCAGCGAAATTGACGAGCAGAAAGAGCGCGAGCGCACCGCTTGCCCTGGTCGCAACCCCGAAGATCAGGCCCAAGGCGACAGCCAGCTCGCCGAATGTCACAAGCCAGGCGATCGGCAGATACCAAGGGATTGCGAAGTGCTCCAAATAGCCCGCCTGAAAAGGCGTCAGATCGAATGACTCCAGGTGCCTGAAAAAATGTTGCTGCAAGGTGTCGGTCCACAGCCATCCGTGGATTAGCTTCTGCCAGGCGCCGAGCGCAAACACGGCGCCGAAGCAGTAGCGGCCGACCAGATAGGCGCGGACGGCGGTCCTGCGCACGGCCGATGAGCGGACCACCGCGGCACCGCAGTGCCAGCGATTCAGTACTGCGCGGTTCACGAACGGATGCCTCCCCGGGCTCGGCGAGCCGAAGCGACAACAAATCCGATGGGCCCTGAACGGCGCCTTTACAATGCGCAATTACCAGGTGCTGATGGATGGGATTCTGCCGCCGAACGCTCTCTCAATCTCCGTCGTCCCGGGACGCGAGGGAATCGGCACTCATCGACCGATCTCGACGGATCCGGCCCCATGCGGCCCGGCGCATCAGATGGACTATCAGGAGATTTCAGTGACCGACGAGCGAGAATCCGCGGATCGACCCGCATTGGTGCAATCGTTGCTTCGCGCCACGCCGGCCGAGCAACAACTGCTCCTGACCTGGTCTCGGGGGCTGGGCGCCATTCGTCAGAGCGGTCTGTCTGCGCGCGAGAAGGCGGCCGCAGTGGTCAGTCTGACCCGCGAGAAGAGGGCCACTTGGCCAATCGTCAAGCTGATCGCCAGGGCCTTGAAGCATGTTGTCTGGGACGCACGCTCTTGGAAGCTGCGGCTGGGCGTTGGGGCGATCGTCGCCACATTCGTCGCGGTCGGAAACGGCGCGGCCGGCATCGTGGCCCTGGGCGGCGACATCGGCCTCCCGCTTTGGGTGCTGATGGGTCTCGGGGGCTTCGTCGCGGGTGTGCTCGCCGACGCGATCAAAAAGAAGGCTGGGAAGCCCAAGGCCGCTTGATCGTCTCGAAGGCCGCCAGGGCCTCCTGTCTGGTCTTCGCCAGGTCCACCAGGGGTCGAGGGTAGTCTTGGCCTAAGCGCACGCCGGAGGTGCGCAGCAGGGCCTCGGGGGCGGTCCAAGGCTGATGGATATGCTTTGCCGGGAGGCCGGACAGCTCGGGGCACCAGCGGCGCACATAGTCCCCGTCCGGGTCGAAGCGCCCCCCTTGGCGCACCGGGTTGAAGATCCGGAAATAGGGGGCGGCATCCGCCCCGCAACCGGCGGTCCATTGCCATCCCAGGGTGTTGGCGGCCAGGTCCGCATCTACCAGCGTGTCCCAGAACCAGCGGGCGCCGGCCTGCCAGGGGATCAGCAGGTTCTTGGTCAGGAAGGAGGCGACGGCCATGCGCACCCTGTTATGCATCCAGCCGGTGTGCCAAAGCTCCCGCATGCCCGCGTCGACCAGCGGGATGCCGGTGCGCCCGCTTTGCCAGGCGGCCAGGGCCTCCTCCGCGGAGAGGCCGCTCCCGGAGCTGCCTTCCTGGGAACGCCAGGGAAAGCGCGCGAATCGCGGGTCCAGCGGCACTTCCGGGGTTCGGGGGTAGTGAAAGAGCAGGTGATAGGCGAATTCCCGCCAAACCAGCTCCCGCACATAGGTCTCCGCCGTCGGGGAGCTCGGTGCCCCGTGGAGCTCGCCGATCAGGGCGAGCAGCCGGCGCGGGCCGATCTCGCCGAAGTGCAGGCTCGCCGAGAGTGCCGAGGTCCCCGCGATCCCCGGCAGGTCACGGCGCACCGCGTAGCCGGGGAGGTCGCGCTCGACGAAGGTCCGGGCGCGGGCGAGGGCGGCAGGCTCCCCGGGCTCCCAGCGCGCCGCCAGTCCCTGGTCCCAACGGATACGGGGCAGGAGTCCGAGCTCGGCGAGGGGGAGACCCGTGTATTCGGGCGCCGGGCGGAAAATGTCCGGGGTCGCGGTGGGCTTTCTCTCGAGCAGCTCCGGTGCGCACTTACGCCAGAACGCGGTGTAGACCCGGTAGGGCTCGCCGGACGCCGTGCGGACCTCCCAAGGCTCGCGCAGCAGTGCGGCGTTGTAGCTTTCCACCAGCAGCCCTTGCTCCCGCAAGGCGAGCTTGATCCGCGTATCCCGCCCCCTCGGGACGGGGTCGTAGAGCCGATTCCAGTGCACCTGGGTCGCCCCGATCTCGCGGGCGACGGCGCACAAGGTTTCCAGGCTGTCGCCTTGGGTGATCGCCAAGCGGCTGCCGTGCGCTCCCAGCTCCCGGTCCAGGGAGGCGAGGCTGCCGTGCAGCCACCAGCGACTCGCCGCCCCGGGCGCCCAGGGTGCCTCCTCCCCAGGGGCGTGGATGTACAGGGGAAGGACCCGTTCAGCTTTGGACATGGCCGCCGCGAGTGCGGGGTTGTCGGCCAGGCGCAAGTCGCGTCGAAGCCAGAGGATTGCGGTTTCGGTCATGAAAGGGACCTGTGGTGCTCGGCCTGCCTTGATTGGGCTGCATGCGGGCTCAAGCCGGGATTCTACCTCGATAAGCAGCGTATTTTTTTGGCCCCGTGTATGCTGTCGGAGGGAAAGGCGACTCCTGCGGCTATGGCGTAATCCCCCTGGCCCGGCGCCAGGCGTGAATGGCGGCGGCATCGATGGCCTGGTCGGCCATGTAGAGCCGATCAAGCTCGGAACGCCGCTCCGGTGGGGCCTCGCGTAACAGTGCCGCCACGGTGAGCACCGGCCCGCGGCTCCGGACCTCGCCGACGGTGACCTGGACCAGGTAGAGGGTGCGGTCTCCGGTGTCCAGACGGTCCTCTACCCGACAATCGAGCCAGGCCCGGCATCCGGGATAGAGGGGGTTGCCGTCCGGGGTAGATTCGGTCGAAAGGTCGGCACATTTATCCTGGTAGTGACCGCTGGCGAGCCCGAATCGCCAGACCGCCTCCAGATCGTCGGCCGCGAGCAGATGGAGCGCAAACCCTCCGCTGCCTTCGATCAGGCCCCAGGTGTGATGCTGACGGGCGATCCCGACCGACATCCTCGGTAGGTCGGCGACGATGGAGGCCCGGGCGACCGAGGTGGCAATGAGTCCGCCGCGCCGGCCGCCATGGAGGGAGGTGACCAGCCACAGGGGCGGGTCGTAGAGGTGGAAGACCTCGGCGATCACGGTCGCGGGTGGGCTCGGTGTAGGCTCGTCCTGCATGGTCTGGCTGCTGTCTGAGGCCGCGACTGGCATGCGTCGGGCGGATGTCGGCGGAGGGAGCGCCCGCCCTCGGGATTACCTCGGCCCCGGGCTCACAGACGCCCGGTGGCGCGCCGATAGGCCGCCGAGCGGCGGTCTCCCCCGCGAGGTCTGGGCGAGGTTCGCCGGTTGAGCCGCTCCTCGACATCTTCGCAAAAGGCCGAGTCCCCAAGGACCCAGGCCTTGTTGGTGGCATCCCTGATCCGCGCCAGGAGCGCCTCGTCCAGCGGGGTCTCGAAACCCTTGGCATAGGCCGCCTGGCGGGTCTTCTGGCTGCGGCCGAGATGCTCGTAGACCGCATGTGGCGTAACCAGTCGATCGTCTGCGCCGGACGTGTTGGCCGCGAAGCTCGACCAGGCGTACTGATCGGGTCCTGGGACCAATCCCGCGCGCACGGCGTTCAGCTCCACATAGCGGCTCACCGGGAGGAGAAAGGCCGTCGGGTCGAGGAGGGTGGCGCGATAGCGCCCTTCCCATAGGGTGCCCGTGCGATCGTAACGCGCGTTGAAGTACTGGACGTAGTAGCGCCCCACATACTGCATCAGCTTGCCGACGCCGTCCTCGCCGAGCGGCGTCAGCAGCAGATGGAAATGATTGGGCATCAGCACGTAGGCGTGGATCCGGCAGTCGAATTTCTCCGCCGCTGCGCCGATCTTTTCCCACAGGAACCAGTAATCGGCCTCCTCGAACAGGATCTGCTGGCGGTTGTTGCCCCTCTGGATGACATGCTGAGGGAAGCCGGGAAGGACGAATCGGGGTAGACGTGCCATGAGTGGGGTCGGATACGCTTGATTGACCTGGGGCGAAGTATAGACCGACCGCGCATGGCTGTGACCTTCTGCGGAGCTTCGAGCTTCGCAGGTCGTGGCGCCAGTCTCGTCGGTAGGTTTATAATTTCGGGTTCGCCTTACCGGAGCGGACCATGTTCGATATCAACCCAATCGCACACAAGATCAACGATCTGAAGGGACGCGTCGCATCCCTTAGGGGGTATCTTTGACTACGCGGGGCGCAAGGATCGGCTGATCGAGGTCCTGCGAGAGCTCGAGGACCCCAAGGTCTGGGGCGAACCCGAGCGCGCCCAGGCTCTGGGCAAGGAGCGTGCCGCCCTGGAGGCGGTGGTCCTCACGGCCGATGAGATGGACGGCGCCCTGGCGGATGCGGACTCCCTGCTGGCCCTCGCCGCAGAAGAGGAGGACGCCGCCACTGCCGCGGACCTGACGCGCGATCTGGAGCGCTGCGAGGCGCGCGTGGCGGCGCTTGAGTTTCGTCGCATGTTCTCCGGGGAGATGGACGACAAAAACGCCTTCCTCGACGTCCAAGCCGGCTCAGGCGGGACCGAGGCCCAGGACTGGGCCGAAATGCTGCTGCGCATGTACCTGCGCTGGGGCGAGCGGCGCGGCTTCAAGACCGAGCTGATGGAGGTCTCTCCGGGAGAAGTCGCGGGGATCAAGTCCGCCACGGTGCACTTCGAAGGGGACTACGCCTTCGGTTGGCTGCGCACTGAGATTGGGGTGCATCGGCTGGTGCGCAAATCCCCTTTCGACTCCGGCAACCGACGCCATACCTCCTTCGCAGCCGTGTTCGTCTCCCCGGAGATCGACGACACGGTGGAGGTGGACATCGACCCGGCGGATCTGCGTATCGACGTCTACCGGGCGAGCGGGGCGGGCGGGCAGCACGTTAACCGCACCGAGTCCGCGGTACGCATCACCCACAACCCCTCGGGTATCGTGGTGCAGTGCCAGAACGAGCGCTCGCAGCACAAGAACAAGGACCAGGCGATGAAGCAGCTCAAGGCCAAGCTCTACGAGCTGGAGATGCAGAAGCGCCGTGCGACCCAACAAGCCGTGGAGGACAGCAAGTCGGATATCGGCTGGGGCAGCCAGATCCGTTCCTATGTGCTGGACCAGTCGCGTATCAAAGACCTGCGCACCAATGTGGAGATCGCCAACACCCAGGGGGTGCTCGACGGCAATCTCGACCCATTTATCGAGGCGAGCCTGAAGAGCGGGCTGTGACGGCGAGGGGCGACCAGGTAATGAACGAATCTACCCAAGGCGCAGTGCAGGGCGAGTCGCCGTCGGTCATGCCGCCCGACGACAACAAGCTGATCGCCCAACGTCGGGAGAAGCTCGCGGAGCTGCGCGGCCAGGGCAATCCGTTCCCGAACGACTTTCGGCGCAATGCCTTGGCCGCCGATCTGCATGCCACCTACGAGGAGACCGAGGCGGAGGCACTGGAGGCCCAGGCGGTGCACGCGTCCGTCGCCGGCCGCCTGATGAGCCGGCGAATCATGGGCAAGGCGAGCTTTTCACATCTTCAGGACATGAGCGGGCGCATCCAGCTCTTTGTTCAGCGGGAGATGTTGGGCGAGGAAAATTACGCTGCATTCAAGCGGGATCTCGACTTGGGCGACATCGTGGGCGCCGAGGGAACCCTGTTCAAGACCAAGACCGGTGAGCTCTCGGTCCGCTGCGCGTCGCTGCGACTGCTGACCAAGGCACTGCGTCCGCTGCCCGAGAAGTGGCACGGGCTCTCGGACCAGGAGACCCGCTACCGCCAGCGCTATGTGGACCTGATCGTCAACGAGTCCACCCGGGCGGCCTTCCGCACCCGGGTCGCCGTCATCCAGTACATTCGGGATTATCTGAATCGGCGTGCATTCATGGAGGTGGAGACGCCGATGATGCACGCCATTCCCGGCGGGGCCGTGGCGCGACCCTTCGTGACCCACCATAACGCGCTGGATATGCAGCTCTTCCTGCGCATCGCCCCGGAGCTGTTTCTGAAGCGCCTGGTGGTGGGCGGCTTCGAGCGGGTCTACGAGATCAACCGCAACTTCCGGAACGAGGGGCTATCCACCCGCCACAACCCCGAGTTCACCATGCTGGAGCTCTATCAGGCCTATGCGGACTACCGGGACCTGATGGACTTGACCGAGGACCTGTTTCGCGGCCTGGCCGAGGCGGTGCTGGGGACGAGCGCCTTCACCTATCAGGGCACCCCCTTCGATTTCTCCCGGCCCTTCGAGCGGCTTTCGGTGCGCGAGGCGGTGCTGCGCTACAATCCCGATCTGTCCCCCGCGGACATCGATGCCCTGGAGCCCGCCCGCCGCTCGGCGGCGGCACTCGGTATCCAGGTCGACGATCACTGGGGCCTGGGACGCATCCACATCGAGATCTTCGAGCGCACCGGCGAGCACCGCCTGGTCGATCCGACCTTCGTCACCGAGTACCCCACGGAGGTCTCGCCGCTCGCCCGCTGCAACGATGCCAATCCGCTGGTCACCGACCGCTTCGAGCTTTTCATCGGCGGGCGGGAGATCGCCAACGGCTTCTCCGAGCTCAACGACGCCGAGGACCAGGCCGAGCGATTCCGCCATCAGGTGCGGCAGAAAGACGCCGGGGACGAGGAGGCCATGTACTTCGATGCGGATTACATCCGCGCCCTGGAGCACGGTCTGCCGCCCACGGCGGGGGAGGGTATCGGAATCGACCGGCTGGTGATGCTGCTGACGGATTCCCCGTCGATCCGGGATGTGCTGCTCTTTCCGCACATGCGGCCCGAGGACTAGATCTCCCGAGCGGAGAGCCACGCTCGGCTGGGCCGATAAGGCCCAGCCCCACTAGGTCTGCCTGCTTTCACCCGCTTCGGTCGGCTCCGCCGGGAATCCGTAGGGCGGGGCCTTGAGCGTCAGGATCGGCCCCCGATCCCCGAGCCGAACCTCGCCCCGCTCTGCCGCCTCGATCTCCACGACGGCGAGGAGCTCGTAGCGGTCGTCGCCCACCGGGCGGGCATCGACCACGAGTCCGGCGCCCTGCCCGGAGCTGCTTCCTGGGGCTTGAAGCTCGTCCCCCGGGCTTGGCGGCACCGGGCTCGCAACCTCTGCCAGGTACATGCGCCGCTTGAGCCGGCCGAGGTACTGCATTCGCGCTACCACCTCCTGACCCGTATAGCACCCCTTTGTGAAGCTCACCCCATCGATCAACTGCATGTTGGCCATCTGAGGGACGAATGCGTCCGAGGTGGCGGTATAGACGGTGGGCAGTCCGGCGCGGATATCGAGCAGTGCCCAGCCGTCCTGGCCGCCTAGATGGCAGACGGGGCTCAAGCCATCCCAGACGGCGCCCAGACGCTCGACGCCGCCAATCAGCTCGAAGCGGGGTAGGGGGCCCGGGAGCTGCAGCACGCTCGCCCCATCGGTCTCGACCACTGCGTTGTCCCGCTCCGGCACGCGTAGCCCAAGCTCGGCGAGCCGCTCAGGGACCGCGTGCCCGGCGACTCCGATGCGCACCCACCGGTCGCTCGCATCCTCTAGGGCTACCCGGGAGCGCAGAACGAACATCCGCAATCGCTTGAGGGTCTCCGGGAGCCGCTCCCTCGGCAGTTGCAGGCAGATGGCGTCTCCGATCCGCAGAACCCGAAAGCTCGCCAGCATCCGACCCTTGGGGCTGCAGTGACTGCTGAGCTGGGTATGGGTCGCCGAGAGGGCGCGGATATCGTTGGTGAGCTGCCCCTGGAGAAAGGTCTCCGCATCGGCGCCGCTGGCGGCGATCAATCCCAGGTGGGAAAGATCGAAGAGGACACCCGGGTCGGGCGCGTCGCCGCCCGTGTCGGCGGCATCGAAGCGGACCCGGTCCTCCGACTCGAAGCGAGCGCCGCGGGCAACAAGAAATCTGCGCCAATCTGGGATCATGATTCGATTACCTCGAATGGGTGCGACGTTGCGGCCCGGGTGGGGGCGTCATCGGAGTATCATACCCAAAGCGGCCCTGACCGCCGCTGGCCGGCGAGTCCGACCACGCATGCGATCACGACCCACGACCCTGGAGCCTGCCACCTCTTGTCCAATCATCAACCCAGTCCGCCGGCGGACAGCCTCGTGCTTTACAAGGTCCATCCCGCGCGGGTGCTCAGTGTGGGCGATAAGATCGAGATCGAGCTGCAAGGGGGCCAGACAAAGCGCGTGCGCGCCAAGGATGTGGAGCTGCTGCATCCCGGACCCTTACGCAGCCTCGCCGAGCTGGCGCCCCAGCGGGGCGAGCCGGAGGCCGCCTGGGACCTACTGGAAGGAGGGGAGACCACCCTTAAAGAGCTGGCGGAGCTGGCCTTCGACGCTTACACCCCCGCGACCGCCTGGGCTGCCTGGGAGCTGGTGGCCGAGGGGCTCAATTTTGCCGGGGAGCCGTCGCTGATCCGCGCCCGCCCGCGCGAGGAGGTCGAGCGCGACCGCACCCAGCGGGATGCGAAGGCCGCGGCCGAGCGGGACTGGCAGGCGTTCGTGGCGCGTATGGCCGTCGCACGCCCGGCCCAGGAAGATGCGGAGCGCCTTAAGGAGGTCGAGCGTGTCGCCCTGGGGCGTAGCGAGCACAGCCGCATTTTGGAGGCGCTGGGCCACCAGCCCACCCCGGAGAATGCACACCGCACCCTGATTCAGGTGGGTCATTGGGCCGATCGCCACAATCCCTACCCGGGGCGCTGCGGGGCGCCCACCGACGACCCGGACCTGCCGGTTCCCGGGCTTCCCGAAGAGGATCGGCTCGATCTTACGGGACTCCCTGCCTACGCGATCGACGACGAGGGCAATCGGGACCCGGACGACGCCCTGAGCCTGGACGGCGAGCGGCTATGGATCCACGTGGCGGACGTGGGCGCCCTAGTAGAGCCCCAAGGGGCGCTGGAGCGCGAGGCGCGCGCCCGCGGGTCCAATCTCTATCTCCCCGAGGGGATCGTCAACATGCTCCCTGGGGGAGTTACGGAATGCCTGGGGCTCGGCCTGCAGCCCGTCTCCCCGGCCCTGTCCTTTGCGGTGCGGTGCGACCAGCGCGGGGAGCTCACCGAGATCGAGGTCCATCGCACCTGGATCCGCGCCGAGCGCTTGACTTACGAGGAGGCAGAAGGGCGCCTCGATGAGCCCCCCTTCGCTGCCCTCAGGGAGCTCGGCGAGCGCTTCCGTATTCGGCGAGTGTCCTTAGGGGCAACCAGCCTGGACCTCCCGGAGGTAAGCCTACGGGTGGTGGACGGGCGGGTCAGCCTGCGGCCCCTGCCGCGGCTGGCGAGTCGCGCCCTGGTGATGGACGCCATGCTGATGGCGGGCGAGGGGGCGGCTCGCTATTGCCGCGACCGCGGCATCCCCATCCCCTTCGCGACCCAGGCCCCGCCGGACGCTGGCGACGAGCCGCAAGATCTGGCTGCCATGTATGCCCGCCGACGTGCCTTTAAGCCAACGCGCCTCGTGGGCGCGCCGGAGCGCCATGCGGGCCTGGGCCTTCCGCTCTACACCCGTGCAACGAGTCCGTTGCGCCGCTATTCCGATCTGCTCGTCCACCAACAGATCCGCGCCGCGCTGTCGGGGCGGGCGCTGTTAACGGCGGAGCAGGTCACCGAGCGCATCGCCGAGGCCGAGAGCGCATCGGCCGCGGTGCGTCGCAGCGAGCGGCTCGCTAACCTGCACTGGAAGCTGATCTATCTGAAAGATCGTCCGGGATGGCAGGGGGAGGCGGTGATCGTCGGTCGCGAGGAGCGCAAGGCGGTCGCACTCATTCCGGAGCTAGCCTTGGAGACTCGACTGCGGTTGCGGGAAGAGCCGGAGTACAATGATCGCCTACGGATCGCGGTGCGGGATCTGGACATCCCAAGCCAATCCGCAAGCTTCCGCGTAATCGATTGATGTCACGACACGGCGCCCGAACGCGCAAATCCCGCCAAGCCCGATCCGCGTCGGAAATTTCCCTCGCCAAACCGCCGGTACCTTGACCTGGGTCACTTGGTCGCCGGAAACCTACCGCTTATCCTCACCGCCGCGGCTCCTCGCCAGAAGGTCGCAAAAGGCCTGAGACGCTACAGGCTCGGCGACCCGGAAGCCCGCCTGCGCCCCATCCGTGGCTGGAGCGCATCCAAATAATAAGGTGGAGCACCCTTGGCGTGAGGCGCCCCACGAGTCTCGACGGGATTACCGACCAGAGAGCACGACCGGACTAGGCCCCCCAGTGCCTGACGTTGCCGGTATCCACGTGGACAAAATTCGCGCTTGGGTAGTAGCCCACGCCGCCGCGCCCAACGGCCAGGGCGGCGTTGCGGATCTCTCGGGTCGGTAGGTCGGGGAAGCGGATGTCCATAGCCTGGCCGTAGAGGTGCAGGCTGTTACGCGCCACCCTGTGGGAGCTGCGCCGCAACATATCGTTGGTGCGCGGCGAGCGGTAGGCGCTCAAGACCTCGTAGCGGGCGTCTGGGTCGCCCAAGCTGCTCTTCACCTCGTACAAGATATCGAAGAGCTGCGGATCGATCGGGGCAACATCCCCGGTTCGGAAGTCTTTCAGAAACTCGTTCAGCTTGGCGAGTGCGCTACGTTGATAGCGATCCCCGACGCGGTACACCAAAGAGATACGCTCGTCGGTATGCATGTGGTGGAGCGACATTGCCCGTGGACGCTCGGTTGGCCTTCTGGCGAAAGCGGGCGTAGCAGCGACAGTCAAAGCGGCACCCAGGAAATAACGTCGATTCATGTTCCCCCCGGACAATGGACGTTAAGGTTGGCAAGAGTGGATTATAGATAGGTCGGGTCGAAAAGCAATAGGATATCTCGCTGGCTGCGCGCTCTGTCGCAAGTTCTTGCGTCGCACTAAGAAAAAAATATAACAATCAAATATATCTAGAGAAAATATCGCAAGCTAAGATACTACTTGATTCGACTTTAAGTCTGATCGAAGCGGCCCTGGTTCCCACTTCCGGAAATCGGTGCTAACGTTCGGACATGAGTTGGAAGCTTGAGATAATTCGCCGAGAGTCGGCCTTCGAGGGATTCCTACGGCTCGCGCGCTACTGGCTGCGCATTGCATCCCCCGCCGATGCGGATTACATTGGTGTGTATAGGGAATGCGTCGAGGGGCTGAGATCCGCCGTCGTTCTACCTTACGATCCGGTTGCCGGGAGGATTGTCCTGGTCGAGCAGCTGCGCATCGGCGCCCTGGGCTCGGGGTGCGGGGGGTGGCTACAGGAGCCCCCTGGAGGGGTCATCGAAGTGGGACAAACCCCGGAGGAGACTGTGCGCCGGGAGGCCATGGAGGAGGCTGGCTGCCGGATCGGCGCCCTGACCCCCATCGGTCTATGTCGGACCAGTCCGGGATTCAGCGATGAGTGTGTGGCCCTGTATTGCGGCGAGACCGTCGCCTCAGGGCTCCCCCTTTACTGTGGCCGCCAGGAGGAGGGGGAATCCACGCGAGTAATCAGCTGGGAGCTGGATCGAGCGCTTTGTGAGCTGGGACAAGAGCCGCTGACCGCCGCAACCGTTATGATCGCGGTCCAGTGGCTGGCGCTGAACCGTGATCGTCTTGGCGATCTCTGGGCCGTACCATGAGGACGCAACCGGGCGCAGACCCGGGCGGGGGCGGCTCGGGATACCCGCCGCCGCATGGAAGCTAGCGGACACGACATCGAACGAATCGCTCCGGCAGTTTCCGGGGAATGGTGGGGGACTTTCCGATGCTCAAGCTCATGCTGTCGATGCTGCTTGTGGGGTCCGTGCTGACCGCCGCGGACGCCCATGCGGACGTCTATAAGTACGTGGACTCCAAGGGCAACACCTACTTCACGGATGCGCCGCTACGCGGCGGCAAATATCGACTGGAGTGGAAGCGCGAGTCTCAAAGACTGATCGGCGAAAACCGCGAGCGCCTGCGTAGCCTCGCAAGCCTTGAGCAACCCAGCCGCAGCCAGGCCAGCGCGGCGGCACCGGCGAAGTCCCTCGCGGGACGCCGGGCTCGCTACGAGCGGGTAATCGCGGCTTATGCCCTGCGCTACGGACTCACCCCGGAGCTGCTTCACGCGGTCATCCGCGCCGAGTCCGCCTACAATCACGCTGCTGTTTCCTCCGCGGGCGCCCAAGGCTTGATGCAGCTGATGCCGGGTACAGCGGCCCGATACGGGGTCAAAGATAGCTTCAATCCAGTGGAGAACGTGCGCGGCGGCGCGGCTTACTTGCGCGACTTGCTCGATATGTTCGACCAAGACCTAAGGCTCGCTCTTGCCGGCTATAACGCGGGCGAGAACGCAGTGATTCGCTATGGTAACCGGATACCCCCTTACGCAGAGACCCAAGGCTACGTGCGTACGGTACTGGAGTACCTGGGGGCGGAACGCAGGGGTGGAGCGATGCTGTCGGCGCGCTAGTCGCTTACCCCCGGCAGATGGTTCAAACCGGGGCTACGGCGCGTTCTGACGATCCCGGACTAAGGCGCCGGCACCTGGGCTGGCGTGTCCTGCCCCTGAAGCATCTTGCGGATCGATACCAGGGCGCGGTCGATGAAGGGGTGTTTGGGCCTGGGGATGACTCGGGCGCGTCCCGCCAGGACCTCTTGGGCCAGATCCTTCAAGCTCTTGATCTCCGCCTGCATCCCCGACCGGTCCACGAACATGCAGGTCGATGTGAGTGGGCTCATCCACGACAGCTTGATTCGGCGCGGCGCGGTCCCGGGTGCGCCCGCAAGCTCGAACCATGTGCCGAAGCGCATCTTTCGCAGTCGCTCGATCATCTGGCTCTCGGGCTCCGAGAGATCCGAATCGCTGTCCGTGCCGCTCGCGAGCGTCGGCGGCACGCCCGCCCAGCCCATCTGGCCAGAGGCCGGGGGAATTGGGATCTCGGGTCGCTCGAGGCTGTGGGTCTGCCAGGTCTGGGGGGCATCGAGTAGGGCCACCAAGGCGTCCAGCGTTGCGCTATTGAAGCTGCCCATGCGTCGGGCGCTGGCGGCGATGTCGACGCGCAGCTTGGGCACAGCGGCCATTCGCGCCCGACGAGTCTCCGCGTTGGCCTGCGGATCGAAAAGACCCACCAGCTGCTCCCCGAGCGCGACCGCGTGCTTCCAGGTATTGCCGCGCTCCTGCTCCTCGTCGCGCAGGAGGATGAAGACCAAATGGTCGAGCCAGGTCTTCGAAAGAAAGCCGGCAACCGGCTTGGGTACCGGATATCGGTTGACCAGACGTTGGATCTCTCTGGCCGCACGCTGCTTAGCCAGGGTCAGCTTCTCGCGACCGCGCGCCGCTTCTTGGGTGCGCTGCTCCATGGTGTCGCTGCGCCGCTGCTGCTCTCGCATCTTCTCGTCGAAGAATCGAAGGAGCTCGTCGAATAGGCCCGTGTTATCTGTAAACTCTTGGAGCACTCGATCGACGATCTGCTGCATGACCGGGAACATCCCGCGGCTGGGATTACCCTCCTCGACCCACTGGCTACCAGCCTCCACCATCTGGTCGAGTAACCGACGTGCCGGGTGGCGGCTGTCCACAAGCAGACGGCGGTCGATCAAAGCGACCTTGAGGTACGGGGTGTGGAGATGGCTCAATAGCGCCTTGGCGACGTTGGGCAGGACCGGGTCGTTCAGCATGTATTCGAACAGCATGCCGATCAGGTCGATGAGATCCGCATCCATGGATGAGAGTTTGTCCTGATCGACGCCGCTCAAGACCTGCTGTCGCTCCGATCTTAGGGCATCCTTCACCCGGGATACGAAGACGGCGTCGACCTCGACGTTGGGGAACTGGGTGGCCTCGGCCACCGCCGTGGAGACCAGCTGCGGCGTATGGCTCACCTGGAGGCTGGAGAGCGCCGACAGCAGCTCCCGGGTCTGGATCTGGGCCTCCTCGGGCGACGGTTCCGGCCCCGATCGCCTCCCGCCCCGGCGCCCCTGTGCAACCTGACGGCTTGACATCAGATCCAGGATGGAATCGAACAGCTCGGCACCCAGGGACTGGGGCTCCGCCAGGTCGCCTGCGCCGGTTTTTCTTTTCTCTTGCTCCGCTTGCTCGGCAGCAGGCTTAGGGGCCGCGCCGGACTTGCCATGGTCTTGTCGTACGTGTACGGGCTTCAGCGTTGGCAGGATACCTGCGCCGACCAGCAGCGCGTTGTACTCGTCATAGGTCGCTCGGACGTTCTTCAGCACATACTTATCGAACAGCGCATAGAGGATCACCTTAACCCGGACCTCCACGTCCAGTCCCTCGATCGCATGCCGGAAAGAGCGCACCAAGTGATGGGGGCCGGCGGGGATCTCGTAATCTTTGAGCTTCTTCCCCCCATTGATTACCCCTAAGCGCTGACTGAGGGCATACAGCTCCGGGAAGTAGCTCGCGTTGGCCCGGAGCACCAAATTCTCCGCCGCCACGGATTCCTCCATCTCGTCCGGCTCCATCAGCGAAAGCTCAAGACCCTGAACGTCGGACTCATTCGATAGATCATGCGAGGGAGGCGGCAACCTACCCAGATGGTCGAAGCCCTGATTGATCTCCTGGCGGAAGATGTGCTCGATATCCGCCCGCCGCCGCGTGAGCTGACCCATCGCCTCGAAGAAACGGCTCTGCACCGTATTGCTCTCGGCGCGCTCGGCGAAGTCTAACAAGGCGGCGTTCGCGTTCTGAAAGAGCTCTGCCACTTGCGAATCGCAGAACACCTGCACGGTGTCTCGACACTTTTCCAGCACGGCATCGTAACGGTGCCCTTGTGATGAACGCTTGATGCTGATGTCTGCCATGTCGACTGTCGCTTTCCCCGTTCAAATCGTCTGGCTCGCTCCGGGTGCCACAAAAAGACGCCCCGGCAACCGCTCGTGCTGCAATGACGCTACCCTAGTCCTCGCCGATCACACGCTCGTCCCTCGGGGTTGACAACAGCCGCTCCGCCTCGCCTATCTGCCCGGCAAATATCAGGCGGTATTCCATTCCAGGCGCGCCTCTTTGGCGCAGACCGCGTATCTGGGTGCGGGCGTCCTGGTACCGCTCCAGAGTAGCGAGGTGCTGGAGCTCTCTGGACGGCGATATCTCAAAAACGTAGTAAGGCATGATACTGGGTCATGAAACTTGATTCGGAGACGGTTTCGAGGCAATTGGAGCAATCCAAAGCTCCCGCGGTCGATCCACAAGCGGTGCCGGAGTGCAGTCCCGGCGACACGCCGCGTTGCGGGGAAGTTTATCTCATAGACTCGGAGAGGAATACCTGCGCCGTGGGTTTACTCAAACGCTGGCAGCGGGGTGGCGACCCGCTGCCTGGCGGTCCAACGCCCAGTGCACGTGCTCGCGAACCAGGGGACTCGGATGCTCGGCGCGCGCGTTCAAGGCGGCGGCCGTTGCGCTCGAAGCGGGGGCGTTGCCGAGGGCCACAGCAAGGTTGCGCAACCAAGCCACATAGCCTATGCGTCGGATGGCGCTGCCCTGGGTGCGGGCCAGGAAATTGCCCTCGTCCCAGGCAAAGAGCTCCAGCAGGGTCGCTCGATCCAGCCCCTCGCGAGGCAGAAAGTCGGGCTCGCGCGTGACCCGCGCGAAGCGGTTCCAGGGGCAAATCCACTGACAGTCGTCGCAGCCATAGATACGGTTTCCGATGAGCGGTCGCAAAGGCTCGGGGATGCTGCCTCGGTGCTCGATGGTGAGATAGGAGATGCAGCGGCGGGCGTCGAGCCGGTAGGGAGCGACAATGGCTCGGGTGGGGCAGATGTCCAGGCAGGCGGTGCAGCGCCCGCACCGGTTTTCAGCCGGAGTGTCCCGTGGCAGATCCAGATCCGTGTAAATCTCCCCAAGAAAAAACCAGGAGCCTGCCCGGGAGTCGATGAGGTTGGTGTGCTTACCGATCCAGCCCAATCCAGCCCGTTGGGCCAGTGGCTTCTCTAGCACCGGGGCCGAGTCGGAGAAGACCCGATGGCCGAATGGACCAACCGCCTCGGCAATGCGCGCGACGAGACGCTGAAGCCGGTGGCGTAGGGTCTTGTGGTAGTCCCGCCCTAAGGCATAGCGAGAAACGAATGCGACGGCGGGGTCTGCAAGGGCCTGCGCTATATACTCCCGGCTCTCCGGCAAATAGTCCATGCGCACGGAGATCACGGTTCTTGTCCCGGGAAGGAGCTCGGCTGGGCGTGAGCGCCGCGTTCCATGGCGCGCCATGTAGCCCATCTCCCCATGGAGATCCTCCGCGAGCCAGTCGAACAGATGCGCCTCCGCGGCACTGAGGTCGGTATCTGCAATGCCGACCTGCTGGAAGCCCAGATCCCGTCCCCAGGACTTGATGGCCAGGGCCAGCGCCGCCGGCTCGGCCCAGTCGGGCGGCAGAACGCGTGGACCCCCGGTCGGTGCGGGGCGCGCCGGGCTGGGCAGGTCGCGGCTGAGCATCGGCGACTTATAGCGCCGAAGTCGCCAGCGGTCGAGTCCGAAAGTCCGCCAGCGGGATATACTCGCGGTTTACGCGACTGGGCGTTAGCATCGCGCGATCATTGCACCGCGCCGCCCGCATCGAGAGGCATGGGTTTGCTAAACGGGGTTGGCGGCGTCCGACAGGCTCGCAGGTCAAGCCCGAAATCCATCGTTCCAAGACCGGGAGAAGGCACCGCCATGGCCCCAGATAACCCCGCGGACCGTGTGTTCATGGACCGTGCCATCGAGTCCTTTATCCGGATTGCCCTCATTGCAATCCTTGCCGCTTGGTGCTTCGAGATTGTGCGCCCCTTCATCGTGCCCATCGTTTGGGGGGTCATCATCGCCATCGGGCTCTACTCCGGCCACCAGCGACTCACCGACCTGCTGGGCGGGCGCTCGGCGAGCGCCGCGGCGACGGTCGCTATCCTAATGCTCGCGGTCTTGCTGGTCCCGGTGGTCCTGCTAAGCGCGTCCGTCGTAGATGGGGCCGAGCTTGTATTGAGGGACTTCGAGTCCGGCGGGCTGCGCGTGCCTCCGCCCCCGGATAGCGTGTCCCAAATCCCCTTGGTGGGCGACAGCGTCCACGACTTTTGGGTCACGGCGTCTTCTAATCTGGAATCCGCGCTGGCCCAAATCGCACCCCAGCTCAAGGAGGGGCTACATTGGCTTGGGGGCCTGGCGGCCGGGGCCGGGATCGGGCTCCTCCAGTTCGTCCTGGCAATCGCCATTGCCGGGGTCCTGCTCGCTCACGCCGAGGGGGGGCAAGCCGCCGTGCTCGCGGTGGCCCGCCGGCTTGCTGGGGTACGTGGACTAGAGTTCACGCGCCTTGCAGAGGCCACGGTGCGCAGCGTCACCCGGGGCATCCTGGGGGTGGCCTTAATCCAGTCCATCCTCGCGGGGCTTGGGTGGCTGGTGGTCGGGGTCCCCGGGGCCGGACTCTGGGCCCTGCTGGCACTTCTCTTAAGCACGGTCCAGATCGGCATCCTGCCTATCACGATACCGATCCTGATCTATGTCTTCACCCACACGAGCACGCTGACCTTCGTGCTCTTCCTGATCTGGAGCATCCTGGTGGGGAGCATCGACAATGTCCTGAAACCCATCCTGCTTGGGCGGGGAGTTCAGGTGCCCATGACCGTGATTTTTATCGGAGCCATCGGGGGCTTTTTGAGCTCTGGGATCATCGGACTCTTCGTCGGCGCTGTGGTCCTGGTGCTTGGGTATAAGCTCTTTCTTGCCTGGTTGGACGGCGGTATGCCGGAGTCCGTTGAAGTGCTGCCCAGAGGCGTCGAACGGAGTGGCACGGACACCGAGGGAGGGCGGACATGAGGCACCGCGCCATCCTGACGCTCTGTGCCGCGGCGACCCCCGTGGGCGCCGCTCCGTTGGTCATGATCGGCGGACCCATGGCGGGCAGTTTGCTGCCGCCGTCGGCTAGTGATTGCGGATAATGTATATTATGTAAAGTCACATGTGCCGCGCACATATCGACGCATCCCCGGTCAGTGAACTGCTCGCTGCTCATGGCGAACGGCGATCCCTTGGCATCGATCCGCTCCATACTTGAATCGCCGAAGCCTCAGGCTATTGGCGACCACGAACAGGCTCGAGACGCTCATTGCCGCCGCCGCAATCATGGGGCTCAACAACCATCCTGTCAGCGGGTAGAAGACGCCGGCCGCTAGCGGTATCAGCGCGACGTTATAGGCATAGGCCCAGAAGAAATTGCCCCTGATGGTACCGAGCGTCCGTCTTGCCAGCGCAATCGCGTCGACGGCTGCCGTCGGGTCGCCGCTCATAAGAACGACCTCGCCTGCCTCGACGGCGATGTCCGTACCGGTTCCCATCGCGATGCCAACGTCCGCCTGCGCGAGCGCAGGCGCATCGTTAATACCGTCGCCGACGAAGGCGACCCGGTGTCCCTGCGACTGCAGCCGTTGGATCTCGAGCACCTTGTCGGCCGGCAAGGTCTCGGCCGCCACATGCTCGATGTCCAGCTCGCGGCCGACAGTCTCCGCCGTGCGGCGCGCATCTCCGGTCAACAAGGTCACCTTGAGCCCCAGGTCGTGCAGTCGTGCGACGGCCGCCCGGCTGCTCCACTTGATGGGGTCGGCCACCGCCAGCACCGCCTGCAGCTGGCCGTCGGACGCCAGATACAAGGGCGACTTCCCATCGTCGGCCAGACGCGCCGCCGACT
>JBGSOR010000574.1:0-3686 GCA_041738985.1 Chromatiaceae bacterium
GGGCACCGGCCGGGACCCCCGCTCCCCGGCCCCGCCACCGGGGACCCGAGGGGCGACCGCAGGCTGGCGCAGCTCGCTGACGCTCTTGCGCTTGAGGGTGACCTGGTCGGGCGATGCGGCATTCTCGGGCTCCGATTTGCCGTGGCTGCGGCGCAGATAACCGAGCAGCTGCATCTTCTCCTGCTCCGTGAGGGTGGCGTCCGCCCCGCTGGCGCGGATGCCTGCCTCGTTGAGCTGTGCCAGAAGACGCTCGACCGGGATGCCGACCGTGGAGGCGAGTTGTTTTACCGTGACTTCACTCATGAGCTGACCTCCTACCGGGTTTCCCCGCCGGCATCCGCAAACCAGGGCTCGCGCGCCTTCATGATGAGGCGTGCCGCACGTTCTTGATCCATCCCCTCGATTTCCATGAGCTCGTCCACAGACTGCTCGGCCAGCTCTTCCATCGTGGCGACGCCGCGGGCGGCGAGCGCAAAGGCGAGGGGCTCGTCTATCCCGTCCATGCCGAGCAGGTCCTCCGCAGGCTGGACGACCGCACCCTCCTCGGAGGCGATGGCCCGGGTGAGCAGGACATCCTTGGCCTTCTCGCGCAGGTCGACGATGGTCTCGTCGTCCAGCTCGTCGATGGCCTGCATCTCCGCCAGCGGCACGAAGGCGACCTCGTCCACGGTGGTGAAGCCTTCGTCAACCAGGATCGTCGCCAGCTGCTCGTCCACCCCGAGCTGATCCATGAATCCCTGCACCGAGCGGCGCGCCTCTTGCTCGCTCTTGGCCGCCGCCTCTTCTTCGTTCATCACGTTGAGCTCCCAGCCCGTGAGCTGGCTCGCCAACCGCACGTTCTGGCCGCCGCGGCCGATCGCCTGGGACAGGTTTTCCTCCTTTACCGCCACGTCCATGCTGCGGGCCTCCTCGTCGATGACGATGGAGACCACGTCCGCCGGGGACATGGCGTTGATCACATATTGGGCTGGGTTGTCGTCGTAGAGAATGATGTCCACCCGCTCGCCGTTGAGCTCGTTGGAAACCGCCTGGACCCGCGAGCCGCGCATTCCCACGCAGGCACCCACCGGGTCGATGCGCGGGTCTTTGGTGCGCACGGCGATCTTGGCCCGCACGCCAGGGTCCCGGGCGGCGCCCAGGATCTGGATCATTCCCTCACCGACCTCCGGCACCTCGAGCTTGAAGAGCTCGATGAGGAGGTCGGGCGCCGTACGGCTGACAAACAGCTGGGGGCCTTTGGCCTCGGCGCGCACATCGAAGAGGTAGCCGCGCATCCGGTCCCCGGCGCGCACCGATTCGCGGGGGATCACATGCTCGCGGGGGACCAGGGCCTCGGCGTTGCCGCCCAGGTCCAGAATGATGGTCCCCCGGTCCGCCTTCTTGACGATACCGGTGACAAGCTGGCCCTTGCGGTCTGTGTAGGCATCCACGATCTTGGTGCGCTCGGCCTCGCGCACCTTCTGCACAATGACCTGCTTGGCCGTTTGGGCGGAGATGCGACCGAAGAGCTCGGACTCGATCTCCTCTTCCATGAAATCGCCGATCTTGAGGTCGGGCTCCAGGATGGCGGCGGCGGACGCGGTGATCTGGCGCTCCGGGGCCTCCAGGGTGCCCTCGATCGGGTCCTCCACCACCTCCCAACGGCGGAAGGTCCGGTAATCCCCGGTCTTGCGGTCGATCGTTACCCGCACCTCGATCTCGCCCCCGTGCTTCTTGCGGGTGGCGGAGGCGAGCGCGGCCTCGATGGCCTCGAAGATCACATCCTCGGGGACATCTTTCTCGTTGGATACGGCCTCAACAACCAGCAGGATCTCTTTGCTCATACCATCGATGTCTCAGCTCAGTGCGACCGGCGCTATTGCTTACAGTCAGGTGCTTGCAGGCAGACGACTGCGAGCGGGCCTATCGGAAATCGGGTATCAGGCGGGCGGACTCCAGCGCCCCGAGCGGGAGCTCCCAGATGCGCCCTTCGGCCTTCAGGCGGATCGCCGTCCCATCCGGACCTTCCTCGCCGAGCCCCAGGAGGACACCCTCCAGGTTGCGTCGGCCCTCCACCTTCTCGGCCAGCCGGATCCTGACACGGGACCCGGCAAAGCGCCGGAAATGCTCCGGGAAGACGATCGGCCGGTCGAGCCCGGGAGAAGACACCTCGAGGTCGTAATGCCCCGGCAAGGGGTCTTCGACATCGAGCACGCCGCTCATCTGGTGGCTGACCTCGGCGCAATCGTCCAGGTCGATACCTTCCGGATGGTCGATATAGACCCGCAAGGTAGCCCCGCCGCCGCGCTGGAAATACTCCACGGCGACCAGCTCATAGCCCATGGACTCCACCACGCGGCGAGCCAATCGGGTCAGGCTGCTGTCAACCGGCTGCATTTCGCGCCCTATCGAACCAAGTACGAGCCCAGGGCCGAGGGGTCGAGCCCAGGGTCCGGCAACCGGGCAAAAACAAAAAAAGGGCCAAGGGCCCCACTCGCTTGTCGACTCCCCCGGCGGCCAGCCGCAGTGCAGGGGACCCACACAGGGAGATACAAAAAAACCCCGATGACGGGGTTCATGACGGGGACCAACGGGGATTCGCCAACGGCAAATCGTTAGACGACGAGCGTTCGTGGATACCGTAAATCCGTCACTTCCTTAAGCGCTGGAAGTCTATGTCCTCTGCGCCCGATGCGCAAGGTAAAACGGACATACCGCCCCGCCAATGGCCCTGACATAATCGCCTCGAGCGAGAGTCGCTCGCCCGGGAGTCGGAACCTTTGCAGATGAATCAAGCACGAGCCCTCGAAGGACTCCTTCAAGACCGGGTCAGGGAACGAACGTTTCGGCTCCTCGCCGAAGCTGCCGCGTGGCTGCGGATCCCGCCCCCGAATCCATCGATCCGTTTCGATCTCCGCGGACGCTCCGCCGGCCAGGCGCGCCTTGCTGCCCGCCAGCCTCCCCTGATCCGCTACAACCCAGCGCTGCTGCAGGCCAACCCGGAGGATTTTTTGGCGAGCACGGTACCCCACGAGGTGGCCCACCTGGTCGCCTTCGCCCGCCACGGTGCTCAGATCCGCCCCCACGGGCCCGAGTGGGAGGCAATCATGCGTCACTTCGGGGTCGAGCCCAAGCGTTGCCACGCCTACGACGTAAGCGGAGTCAAATCCCGTTCCCTGCGGGAGTTGGACTATCACTGCGCCTGCCGAGGCCACCGCCTAACCAGCATCCGACACCACCGAGTGCTGGCCGGGCAGACCTATATCTGCCGCCAGTGCGGAGCGCCACTGCGGCCCGGGCGGCACCCGGGCGCGCAGTCGGCGGGGGGGGTATCGAGGGACTCGGATTGAGACGCCGCCCGGTCTAACCCCCCCGCTGTCTCGGGGGCGCCGACGGGGCGATCGTCAGTCGGATCAGCGGGGGGCGTAAGGACCCTGGCCGTACCCTGGGACGGGGGCGTAACCCGGCGCCGGGGCATAGCCAGGATAACCGTAGGGTGCGGTCATGGGGCCGGGTGTACCCCTGCTCTCCCAACGCTTGCGCATTTCTTCCTGGGCCGCACGACGCATCTCCTGAAGCTCGGCGAATACGCGGGCGCGGCGCTGCTCAATGGTCTCAGCTCCGGGAGCAGGCTGGGCCGCGGCTGCCGGGGCCGCAGGTGCGGGACTCGGTGCGGCTTTCTGCGGAGCGGGCGCGATTACCGGCGC
>JBGSOR010000581.1:0-11680 GCA_041738985.1 Chromatiaceae bacterium
GAGTCGCGATCGCGCTCGGCGGCGCGCTGCGCGACCTTTTTTCCGCGCTCGCCGCCCAAGGCGCCCTCGGCCCCGCACTCACAGGTCCGGCAGTCGGCTACGGGGTCGTCTACCTGATCGAGATCGTGCTCCTTTTTGCGACGCTGGCGGCCATCGGCCCACTCGTCGGCTCCTCCGCGGGGAGTCGGCGGCCTGCGTCAACCAGCTTCGGCTTGGCCGAATTTCCCGGCTAGCCACTTGCCCTCGGGAGGAGAAACATGCAATCCGCTGCTGTCACCGGCTACATAGACCTTGCCCAGGTCGCGATTTGGGCCTTCTGGTTCTTTTTCGCTGGACTCATCATCTATCTCCGGCGCGAAGACAAGCGCGAGGGGTACCCGTTGGAGAGCGAGCGCTCCAAGTTCGTTACCGTGGTCGGCTGGCCGGGCATGCCCGAACCCAAGACCTTCATCCTGCCCCACGGCCACGGCACCAAGCAGGTACCGCGTCCGGAGGCCCCCTATACCGTCAATGCCACGCCAACCGAGCCTTGGCCCGGCGCCCCCTTGACGCCCAACGGCGACCCCATGCTGGCCCGCGTCGGCCCTGGCGCCTGCCCGACCCGCGACGACGTGCCGGATCTCACCTTCGAGGGGGCGAACAAGATCGTACCCCTGCGCGTTGCCACAGATTTCTCTGTGGCTCAGGACGACGCGGATCCCCGTGGCATGGAGGTTCTCGGCTGCGACGGGCAGAAAGGCGGCATCGTCTCCGACCTTTGGGTCGACCGCTCCGAGCCCCAAATCCGTTACCTTGAGGTTTCCGTCAACGCTGGCAAGAAGGTCCTGCTGCCGATCAACTTCGCACGCATCCAGAAAAAGGCGGGCAAGGTCAAGGTCGACGCCATCACCGGTGCCCAATTCGCCAACGTCCCCGTGGTAGCCAACCCCGACCGCGTCACCCTGCGCGAAGAGGACTTAGTCACGTCCTACTATGGCGGCGGAAAACTCTACGCGGTTCCGTCCAGGATCGAGCCCTTCCTTTGATGTCATCGCTGACCGAGTACGAGTACGAGCCCGTACCGGGTCTGCCGGAGCCTCTCCCCCCCGGGGAGGAGATGCTCTGGCAGGGCGCGCCGCGCTGGCAGTCCATGGCGCGGTACGCCCTACACGCCCGTAAGGTCGCACTGTACTTCCTTGCCCTCCTGCTCCTGCACCTGGTGTGGGAGCTGACGGGGGGCAAGCCCCTTTTCGAGACCCTTGCCGCATCGCTACAGCTTGCAGTCCCTGCCGCCCTCGCGATCGGCCTGCTCGCCCTGCTCGCCTGGCTCTTGAGCCGCGCTTCGGTCTATACGATCACTAGCCGCCGGGTAGTCATGCGTTTCGGGGTAGCCATCCCGATCTCGATCAACCTGCCATTTGCGCAGATTGCCAATGTCGCCTTGCGCGAGCATGGGGACGGGACTGGCGACATCCCCCTGACCTTGGCCAGCCGAGTCCGCTCGTCTTATTTGATCCTCTGGCCACACGCACGGCCTTGGTATTTCTCGCCCCCTCAGCCCATGCTGCGCGCCATCCCCGAAGCCGCCGAGGTTGCCCGGATACTGGCCTCCGCCCTGAGCGCAGCGGCCGCCGAGAGGGCCCAGACCGCGGCTTCCCCCGGCATCCGGATCGAGCCTGCCCCGACTCACTCGGGCCGCGACACGCCGCCCGACGCTGTCGCCCGACAGAGATCCCCGCGCCCCGCTGACTCGTTGCAGTCTCCCGCCGGGACCACGCTCGACTAGACGCCGGCACCATGTCCCACCCCAACCCCGATAACATTCTGCCCCGCAAGGCGCTGATCGCCGTTGCTGCACTGATCGGATTCACCCTGGTACTCGTGACCACTGCCCGCCTCACCGGCTACAATGCCAAGCAAGCTCCGGATTCCCCCGCTGTCGTAAGTCGGGACTTGAGGTTCGACGAGGGCCCGGAGGGTGTTCTATTGGTCATCGATATCCAGAGCGGCGCCAAAGTAGCCACGCTTCCCGCCGGCAACGCCGGATTTGTCCGCGGTGTGCTCCGTGCACTGATGCGGGATCGCCGCAGCCGCCAGATCGACGAAGGCATACCGGTTCGCCTGGCTCAGCTCGCCGACGGACGATTAACCCTGAAGG
The DNA here is from genome assembly GCA_041738985.1 of Chromatiaceae bacterium. Lineage (GTDB taxonomy): Bacteria > Pseudomonadota > Gammaproteobacteria > Chromatiales > Chromatiaceae > Thiodictyon. Next base: position 2,138 of record JBGSOR010000581.1, read on the forward strand.
ACCTGGGAAGCGAACGGGTGATTGAGCTGAGCTCGTTCGGCCCAACTAACGTCGGCTCCTTTGCTGTGTTCCTGACGGACCTGCCGGGGAGATCGGCACCTCCGAGCGTCCAGGATGCGCGACCCGCCCAGGCCGGGCAGACAGGCAAAACCCTTTAGCCCGCATGCCCCGCGCGGAACCAGGATAAAGACGCATGCTCTCGTTCGCCGTGCCAGTCCTCTACGCCCTGTTCGTTTGGTGGCTCGGGACCGGCATCGTTCTCTACCTCGACAGCCTTCCCGAACGCACCTTCCGATGGAGCCTGATCGGCGCATCGGCGGTCATGGCGGGGGCCTTTTTCGGCGTGATCCGCTCCGCATCGGGCACCGACGTCGCGGACGCCTACGTGGCGTTTACCGCCGGTGTCTTGGTGTGGGGCGCCCTGGAAATGGCCTATTTTATGGGCCTGGTCAGCGGACCCCGCAAGACGCCCTGCCCCCCGGACTGTGTCGGTTGGCGGCGCTTCGGCCTCGCGATCGGCACCAGTCTATACCATGAGGTCTCCGTCGTCGGCACGGCAACCCTGCTCGGACTCCTGACGTGGGACGAGCCCAACCAAGTGGCCTTCTGGACCTTCGTGGTACTGTGGATTATGCGCTGGAGCGCCAAGCTCAATGTCTTTCTGGGTGTCCCCAACCTGAACGGGGATTGGCTGCCCGAGCATCTGCGATACTTGCACAGCTACATGGGCCAGCGGCACATGAACCACCTGTTCCCGGTGTCGGTCAGCGCCGCCACGGTCGTCGTCGTTCTGCTGTTTGCGGAGGCGCTTGCGATCGCCGCAGATCCATTCGGAGGCACCGCCTTAACGCTCCTGGCCACGCTGCTCGCGCTCGCCGTACTGGAGCATTGGTTCCTGGTCCTGCCTCTCCCGGACGAGGCCCTGTGGGCCTGGGCCTTTAAGCCCGGTGACCGTCGCGACGCCGATGGACGCGTCGCTTCCGGGGCATCCGAAGAAAGGCCGCCGGTGTCGCGGCTGGCTCTGCGCAGCCGCTAACCCGGACGCGGGGCCCAGGCGCGGGCTCGGAGCCGCACCCAGGGAGGGCCTTAATCATGACGATCTACTCGACCCGAGCCGTACCAGCGGCAGAGGTCCGCGCACGTCAACGCGCGCAACGCGAACGATTCTCGGGAGGTGGCAAATGCGTATTTTGATGATCCAACCCAATTACCACGCGGGCGGTGCCGAGATTGCCGGTAACTGGCCCCCCGGGTGGGTGGCATACATCGGCGGTACCATCAAGGGCGCGGGCTACCCCAACGTCAAGTTCGTGGATGCCATGTGCGAGGATATCCCGGATGATCGGCTCAAGGAGATCATCCGCCAGAACGCCCCGGATGTGGTGCTGGCCACGGCCATCACCCCCATGATCTACAAGGCGCAGTCCACCCTCCAGATCGCCAAGGAGGCGTGCCCCAAGTGCGTGACCGTGCTGGGCGGAATTCACCCGACCTTCATGTACGGACAGGTCTTGGCCGAGGCCCCCTGGATCGATTACATCGTGCGCGGCGAAGGCGAGCGGATCATCGTCAACCTGCTCAACGCCATCGACAACGGGACCCATCTCGAAGAGCGTCGGCGCATCCAGGGCATCGCCTTCCTGGACAAGCAAGGTCAGGTGGTCGCAACCCCGGCCCACCCGGTAATCCAGGACCTCGACTCGCTCACCCCGGATTGGTCCCTCCTCAACTGGGACAACTATATCTATATCCCGCTCAACTGTCGGGTCGCGGTCCCCAACTTCGCGCGCGGCTGTCCGTTCACCTGCCGCTTCTGCTCTCAGTGGAAATTCTGGCGCACCTATCGTCATCGAGACCCGAAGAAGTTTGTCGACGAGATCGAGGCCCTGGTGCGCGACTACAACGTCGGCTTCATGATCCTCGCGGACGAAGAGCCGACCATCTTCAAAAAGAAGTTCGTCGCACTCTGTCAAGAGCTGATCGACCGCAAGGTGAACATTCACTGGGGTATCAACACCCGCGTGACCGACATCATGCGCGACCGGGACCTGCTGCCCTTCTACCGCAAGGCCGGTCTGGTGCATGTCTCGCTCGGCACCGAAGCGGCAGCCCAGTTGAACCTGGATATCTTCCGCAAGCAGACGACGGTGGAGCAAAACAAGCTCGCGGTGAAGCTACTGCGCGATGCAGGCATCGTCGCCGAGGTCCAGTTCATCATGGGCCTGGAGAACGAGACCCCGGAAACCATTGAAGAGACCTATCGGCTGGCACAGGACTGGAAGCCGGACATGGTCAACTGGAACATGTATACGCCCTGGCCGTTCGCGGAGCTGTTCGAGGAGCTGGGCGATAAGGTCGAGGTGCGCGACTACTCCAAGTACAACTTCGTGACGCCCATCATGAAGCCAGAGCTGATGACGCGCGAGCAGGTCCTGAAGGGCGTGCTGCGCAACTACGCGCGCTTCTATGCCCGCAAGGCGTTCTTCGAATACCCGTGGATCCGCGGCGACAAGTTCAAGCGCCGCTACATGCTGGGCTGCCTCAAGGCATTCTGGCGGACCACGGTTACCAAGAAGTTCTATGACCTGGAGCGGGTTAAATACAAGGGCGGCTTCTCCACCGAGGTCGATCTAGGCTTCGACGAGAGCAAGGTCCTGACCCACGATCAAATCCAGGAGCTTAAGAAGAGCCGGCCGGACCTGAGCGCCGACGTCGACTTCAAGGGCACGCCGATAAAGATCCTGGCCTGCGGCGGTCCGAGCGACGACCAGCTCGTGGAGCGCGTGGACGCAGTCGGCGGCAACCCGGCAGAGTTGGAGGAGCCCGCAACCCCGCGGACCGCAGCAACCGCAATCTGAGGCATCGAAGCCATGATCCCTGCCATTTTCGAGGGTATCCCGCGGGAGCTCATCGAGCGCTTCGAGCAGGCCGGGCCCAATGCGATTACCTATCCCGCATTCAGCGGCCACCGGGTAACGGCGGCTCAGTATGCGGCGGCCCTGCGGACTGTCGAGGAGCGGCCGTCTGAGCCAGTCGCTGTCTATATCCACCTGCCCTTCTGCCCAGTGCGCTGTCTTTACTGCGCCTGCCACACAACTGTCACCCACGATGCCGAAAAGATCGACCGCTATCTGGACACCCTGGCCAAGGAAATGGATCTGGTGGTGGGCCTGCTCGGCAGTGGACGCGAGCTTGCGCAGCTTTACTTGGGGGGCGGAACACCGAACTACCTGAGCGACTCTCAGCTCGTGCGTCTCGTGGAATTAATCCAGACGCGCTTCCGTATTCAGCCCGACACCAGCACGAGCATCGAATGCAACCCCCGGCGCGCCTCGGCTGGACAGCTGGAGCTCCTTCGAGGCTTGGGGTTCAAAGGGGTGACCTTTGGCATCCAGGACTTGGAGCCCCAGGTCCAGCACGCAATCGGACGGATCAACTCCTTCGGAATGGTGCGGGATGTCTGCGTAACTGCCCGGGAGGTGGGATTCGACCATGTCACCCTGGATCTGATCTACGGACTGCCCAATCAGACCGAGCGGACCTTCGAGAAGACCCTGCAGCGCATCGTCGAGACCGGCCCGGACCGGGTGCGCTTCTTCAGCTACTCCCATCGTCCCACCCTGAGGCCACACCAGTACGCCATCGAGGCCGGCAGCCTCCCGACACCGGAGCAGAAGCTCACGCTGCTCCACGCCGCCGTAAGGTTCTTCACCGAGTCCGGGTACCACTGGCTGGGCACTGACTGCTTCGTCCGCGAAGGCGACGAGCTGGCCGAGGCCCAGTCCGCGGGACAGCTCCGGCACAACTGCCTTGGCTTCACCGCCGCACCCTCGCGCAACCTAATCGCGCTGGGAACCAGCGCCCTGGGCGAGGTGGACGGGGCCTTCGTGCAGAACGAGCCGGACCTGGAATCCTGGCAGATCGCCGTGAACGCCGGGCGCTTTCCCATCTCTTGGGGACACAGAATGAACGACACCGACCGGCACCGCCGGGAGGTGCTCCAGCACCTGATGTGTAACCTGGAGTTTCCTGCCCGGTTGGCTCAAGGCTTAGAGGAGGACTATGAGCGGTTGAGCCGCTGTGCCGATCACGGCTTGGTCGAGGTAACCGAGAACAGCATCCGGGTCACCCAAGTTGGGCGCTACTTTCTAAGGAGCCTCTGCACACCCCACGAGATCTCGACGGCATGGAGCGGTAACCAATGGGGCATCTCGAAGATCGCGTGACCGATTCGTCATCGCGGGATACCCAGGGCTCCGCCGGTCCGGCGCGCATCGGTCCGAATGCCATCATTCGGGTCGCGGAGGCGCTTGGGGTACTCTGCGACGCCCGGGCCCGAACCCAGGTCTTCGAGCAGGCCGGACTCGCCAACTACCTGGGGAGCATGCCTCAGGAGATGGTGAACGAGCAAGAGGTCACTGTCCTGCATCAGGCGCTCCGAGACGTCCTGGGGATACAGCAGGCGCGCCGCGTGGGCTGGGACGCCGGGCTGCGCACCGGGGACTATTTACTCGGGAACCGTATCCCTCCCTTCGCGCAGACCGTCTTGAAGCTTGTGCCGGCTTGGCTGGCCGAGCGGATACTCCTCAAGGCCATCGCCGGAAACGCCTGGACCTTTGCCGGCAGTGCGAGCTTCAGCACCCGGCCGGGACGGCCAACCCGTCTGATCCTGGTCGGCTCCAGGGTCTGCCTGGGCGCGTCGGCGACCGAGCCACTCTGCGACTTCTACGCCGCCACCTTCGAACGCCTGTTCCGGGCGCTCGTTGACTCCTGTACTCAGGTGGTCGAGGTTCAATGCCAGGCCAAAGGCGACCCGGAGTGTGTCTTCGAGGTTCGACGGGGTCCGCCCTAATCTCTGGACCGCGCTTCCTGCTCACGAAGGCACCGGCCCGGTGGAACCCCATCGGGCCGATGCCTTTAGCGCGTCAATCCGAACGGAATTACCAGGCCGGCGCCACCCGCACCTGAGTCGGAGCCTCGTTCGCCTGGGTCGGCAGCAAATAGAGACGCCCGAAGACCAGCGCGCCCTTCACTGCCAGCGCCGCCCGCTTAATGCCTCCCAGCAACCCACCCTGGGCCTTGGCAGCCAGACTCGCCCGGTCGATCCGCGCCAAGGACTCCAGACCGGCACGCATGCGTGGGTCGTCCGTATTCAGGGTCAGGGGGAAGATCTGACGGCTGATCGCCGTGGTGATATCGAAGACCCTGTAGTCGAACTCGGTCGGATCTATACCCAAAGCCTGGTAGAGCTTGGGCCGGTTGTGGTCGCGCACATACATGGTCGCGTAGACCGCCAGCAGAAAGAAGCGAATCCAGTAGCGGTTGCGCCCGGCCAGCAGATGGGGGTGAGCACGCATGATGAGGGCAAAGGCCTCGCCGTGGCGGTACTCGTCGTTACACCATTCCTCGAACCACTCGAAGATGGGGTGGAAGCGATACTCGGGATGGCGCTCGAGATGCCGGAAGATGGTGATATAGCGGGCATACCCGATCTTCTCGGACAGATAGGTCGCGTAGACGATGAATTTGGGCGCAAAATAGGTGTATTTCTTGGCCCGCTTGAGAAAGCCCAGATCCACGGCCACACCCAGGTCGTCCAGGGACTTGTTGATGAAACCCGCATGCCGCGACTCGTCCCTGGCCATATAGCCCATGAGAGCCTTGATATCCGGATTCTCGACGTGCTTCTTAATCTCTGTATAGAGCACGCAGCCGGAAAACTCCGCCGTAATGGAGCTGACGAGGAAATCCAGGAACTCCTCCCGCAGATACTCGGGCAGCCGGCTCGACTCCGCGGTGAAGTCCTCCACCCGACGGAAGTGACTGCGGTTCTCGTCCCGCTCGAACTCCGCGATCATCTCGTCCCATTCGCGCCGCACCGGAGAGATATCCAGCCGATCCATCGCCGCATAGTCGGTCCGGTAAAAGCGCGGACTCAGCAGGCTCTCCTGCTGGGCCCGCGCCGTGGATGACATGCCCGGGTCAAGGGCTAGGGTCTCTTCCATCCTGATTCCTCCCGCCTGAACGGCAGTTTCGTTGGGTCGCGGCCGATCCGTGCCAGCCGCTTCTTTTTAGACCGGTCATGGCCGGTCTAGTATCCGCGGTGACCGCCCGACTCTGGGCCGGGCGGGTCCGACGACATGCTTATTCGGTTGACCAGGTGCGGTGTGCGATGCGTTCAGGGCTGCTCGGCCCAGAACCGATCCAGCGCGGCGACGGTCTCGGGGAAGCGCTCCCAGTGGGGCAGCCCCAGCGCCGGGCCGATCTTCTCCGCCCTCCAGTTGGTCCGGCCAGGCAGGAATCCGGGCAGCAGATCGAAATCGATATAGGGGTCCCGGTCGTAGATCGCCAGGACCGGTTGCGTCACCTTCGCATAGAGCGCCTTGGGTGCGTCCGCCGTGAAGAGCTGCCCGGCCAGGAAATAAAGCGGTGCATAGCGTGCGCCGGGCTGATGGGACGTGGCATAAGCGTAATCGATCATCTCCTCCGGCACAGGCCCCACATGGGACTTGCCGAGGAAGAACCGGATACTCGGCCGGGATGTCAGTGCCCCCCAAACGCCCTGACTCAGCCCGGGGATACTGACCGCCCTATGCAGGCGCATCCCCGCGTCTCCCCCGCGAATGGTCCGGGTGCTGAATCCAGTCGGCGACACCAGCACCAGGCTGGTCGCTAGTTCCGGTGCGTCAATGGCGACCCGGGCGATAAACTCGCAACCCAGGGACAGCCCAACGAGGTCCGCCGGCTGCCCCACAACCTGCCGCAGAAACTCGGTGATGGCGGTCACGAACACCGCTGGAGAATAGGGCCGGTCCGGCCGATCCGAAAACCCGAAACCCGGCAGATCCAACGCGAAGACCGGGCGGGTCGCACGGTAGTGCTCGAAAAGCGGTTTCATCTCGAAGACACTGGGCGCCGCATTGATACTATGGACCAGCACCAGTGGGCGGCCTTGATCGGGACCGGCCCGGTAATAGCTCAGGCGGCCGATGTCGCCGACGCGCAGGACGCAGCGCTGGCCATCGACGGCATCGGGGAGGGAAACCCGCCGGGCAATACCGGCGGGACCGGACAAATCCAAGGGTGAAGTCTGTGCTTGGGGGGTGCTGCTGTTCATGGGAGATCCTGATCTCAAGTGCGCTTTCGCGGCGAAGGGTTCTGCGTCCATCGAACTATGACGCTTCCAACTGTCAGGCAAGATTGACAGTATAGCAGTGTCGCTTCGGCCGACGCGATCCGACTGGGGCACCCGAACGACCGCAGCTCAAGGTCGCGGCCAGGGCCCGCGAGGGCACCATGTCCCATACAGGAGGACACTGAATACGCAGACGTCCAGAGCGCGAGGAGGCTTTAGGGTGAGACGATCGGGATCCCCAGGCATCTTCATCGCCATGATCGCGCCCGCCTTCTTCCTCGCCGGCTGCGCGGGGATAGGTCCCGGCCCGGTCGCAACGGTTTGGGATACGACCCCGGGGTCCGTCTTCGAGGTGCCGGCTGTCTTCCGCTCCCGGACCGGGTGCCGAATCGAGACCCTCCTGTACCGTCCTAGCACCCCCTCGGTCGACGGCCTCGCCGTCCTGGCCCCGGGGTTTTTTCGCGACCAGCGCCATCTGCGGGATCTCGCGCGGGCACTCGCCGTCCGCGGCATCCCGACCCTTACCCTCAACCCATGCGCAAGCCGCCCCTGGGGTGGCCGACAGGTCCAAACGGGCGCCGACATGCGCGATATCGCCCGCGGACAGGGTGCACGGCGAGTGGTCTATGGGGGATTCTCCGCCGGGGCCTTGTCGGCCCTGGTGGCCGCCCGGCTGGACGAACGGTCGGCAGGGGTCCTCGGTCTGGACCTGGTGGACAATGGCGGGATCGGCATCGGGATGGCGCGCGGGCTCGACCGCCCCCTGATCGGTCTCTGGGGCGACCCAGGCCGATGCAATGCAGAGGGAAACGGACGCCAGGTCTTCGACTCGGCGCGTCAAGGGCGGCTCACCGCCATCCCCGGGGCAAGCCATTGCGACTTCGAGTCGCCGACCGACTGGCTGTGTGAATCACTCTGTCCCGCCGCACGCCCGGGGTCGGAGGCACGTCGGCGGGAGATCCTCGGACGATCGGTCGCCGCCGTGGTGGACCTTATCCGAGCGCCCCAAAGGTCGCGCGCCACGAGTCCGCGAGCCACACGCCCTAAGACCGATTAGGCTGACTCCGCGCCCGCACTCGCCTCCGAATGGCCCTCGATGAGGCACTGCCGCCCCGCGTGGTATGGCCCCACGAATCGCGCAGGTTGCGCGGCGAGCGGTTGAGCGAGGCGGATGTGGCCTCGGCGCGGACGGCCCGGAACGACACTGAGGTATTGCCGGCCGCAGATGCCCGGATCAGACCGAGAGATAGCGACCTCGCCAACACGCCACGACGCCCACCGGCCCTGGCGCGGCCCGATCCAAGCCGGCGGCTGCTCCGACGGAGCGGGACCTGGGGAGCCGCGACCCAGGGCTAACGCCCGAGCTCCGCGCTCGGCGGGATTGTGGGCGATGCCGGTCCGGATCGCCGAGCGCGCTCAGCCCGAGATCTGGTTCAGCGCATCCAGGAGCCGCCCCGGTTCCACCTCGTCCAGGCGGGAGAAGAGCCGTGCCGTGCGCCATTGCAGATCGCGGACATCGGACTCCAGCACGATCTCCTTGATATCCAGAAGGGCTCCCGGCTGCATGCTGAACTGGCGTAGCCCCAGCCCCAGTAGGAGCCGAGTGAAGCGGGGGTCGCCGGCCATCTCGCCGCACATGGCGACCGGGGTGTCGAGTGCGCGGCCGGCCTCGATGGTCAAGCGCAGGAGCCGCAGGATGGCCGGGTGGGTGGGGTCGAAGAGATAGTTGACCGAGTCGTCCAGGCGGTCGATGGCGAGGGTGTACTGGACCAGATCGTTGGTGCCGATGGACAGGAAATCCGCTCGCTTGGCAAAGGCCCGGGCCGCCAGCGCCGCCGCCGGGACCTCGACCATGACTCCCACCGGAAGCTCGGGGTCGAAGGCCAGCCCCTCCTCGGTCAGCTCCCGCTTGAGCCCTTCGACGATCTCCAGGACCGCGTCCACTTCCTGGACGTTGGTGACCATGGGCAGCATGAGTCGAACCGGTCCCAGGGCGGAGGTGCGCAGGATGGCCCGGAGTTGGGGCCGGAAGAGATCGGGCTCCTTGAGGCAGAGGCGAATGGCGCGCAGACCCAGCGCCGGGTTGCATACGCCGGGCCCCGGGTCGCCGACGGTCTCCAGTCGTTTGTCCACGCCCAGATCCAGGGTGCGGATGGTGACCGGCAGGCCGCCCATGCCCTGGACGATATCCGCATAGGTCGCCAGATGCTCCTCCTCGTCCGGCAGATCCTCCCGGTTCATGAACAGGAACTCGGTGCGGTAGAGGCCGACTCCGGCCGCCCCGTTGGACTTGGCGGTCTCCGCGTCCTCCGGCAGCTCCAGGTTGGCCAGCAGAGTCACGGGCACCCCGTCGCGGGTGACCGCGGGCCGGTCCACGAGGCCACGCAGACGCTGGCGGCGCGCCTCGA
>JBGSOR010000013.1:0-4927 GCA_041738985.1 Chromatiaceae bacterium
TCTTAGAGGACCTGAACCGACAGCCCCCAATCCGGTCCGGCCAACACGTGCCGCGCTGTCGCCCGCTTGTCGGCCTCGTCCTCGCTGGTGGAGACCGAGTAAAGGAGGACGTTGGTGTCGATCAAAGCGTCAGCGGTCATGGGCCTCCTCGCGCGTCATGCGGTCGGCGGCGCGGAAGCCTTGGGCGCGGTCCAGCGCCGCGAAGAGGGCCGCGGCAGGGTCCATGTCCCCCCGTCCCTGGGGCGACTCAAGGTGCGCAGGTAGTCGCGCACCAAGGCACTCACTATGGTGTTCCGTGCCGCGGCGGCGATGCGCGCGAGGCGATAGGTACCTTCATCGACTGACAGCGTGATGTTCTTCATCGGTGGATCCGAAGTTGCCCAGTTGCACAGTTGCACAGTCTCCAACGGGCCATCTGCGCTGGCGGACTCAACCCCATGCCCATGCATCAAAGGGGAAGGCGTGCAAGTCAATCCTCGCGCAGCCATCTCAGGGCGTCCGCCCGTTGGGCGTAGGGGAAGTGCCGCACCTCGGCAGCGACGAAATGGCTGGCGAGTCGCGGGAGAAACGCCAGCACGGGGCTGTCGCTGACCACCGCCACGCGCTGGATATTGCGATGGTGGTCCCCGACGAACCGCAGGTGGGCCACGAGGGCACTGAAGTCCTCCCATCCCGGGAAGGACTCCGCGTCGATCAAGAGGCCCTAGAGCCTACCGGTGCGCTTGATAGACGGATCGATCTTCGCCGCCAGGGCCTTGAAGTCATCGCTCGCGAACGGCCCGCGCGGCGTGATGATCAGGATGGAATCGTCCTCATCAGTCGGTGTTGGATCATTGAGCTCTCCGGTGACCCTGTGAGTGGACGCGGCGAGCCCCTCTGCGGGGTCGCCATCCGATCCAAGCCTCGTCTTACTCCCCTCTCCCGCTTGCGGGAGAGGGGTCGGGCGAGAGGGCTAGATCGGATCAATACCAGCCGTAGCCGCCCCAACCGCCCCATCCGCCCCAGGCACCCCAGTCCATGGCCGCCGCTTGGTTCATCTCCGCGGCTTCCAGGTTCTCGTTGCTGATCTGTCGCGCCAGGCGGAGCCGTTTATAGGATTCATACTGCTTGGGTCCGCCGACAAACGCCTGGTTGCTCTTCGCGTCGGGCAGGATGTAGTAGGTCTTGCCCTGGTGGGTAATCCGGGTGACCTTGTCCGGTGGCAGCGCCGTGAGCAGCGCCGCCTGATTGGCGTTGGTCGGGGTGATGGTCTTGAAGCCAGCGGCGACGGCCAGGTTCTCCTTTTCAGGCAGGTCGCTGGCACAGCCGGCGGCAAGGATCAGCAGCGCAATCGCGCCCATGGTCTTCAGATGGGCTAGGACCTGTTTCATGTTGGTCTCCGTGGGTCTGGGGATATCGCGCATCAATTGATGATTGATCGCTATTCAGCCTCCGCTCCCGCTTACTCCCCTCACCCGCTTGCGGGAGAGGGGCCGAGGGAGAGGGGACTGAACAAGGGCGATTATGGCTGAAAGGCGAAGATCCGCTTCCAGTCGTTCTTCATGCTGATCACGGTCCAGCCTTGCTTCTGCGCCTCGTCATAGAGGGCCTGCGTGAAGGTGCCGACCTTGGTGTGAGGCAGCCCTTGTGCCGGTCCGTAGGCATATTCGCGCTCGGCGTCGTCATGGAGCACGAGCATCGACAGCTGCGCCCCGTCGCCCGCCTTGGTGTATTCCAGCATCTGGCGGTCGCCGGTGGAGTTTCCGAAGGCTGCATGCGGACGCTGGCCGATCATGAGGTGAATCCCCTCGGGCTTGCCGGCATCGTTGTCGTTTAGCAGGAGCTTCGGCTCCTTGGTCAGGACCGGCTTGCCATGCTTGTCGTACCCGTATTTGGTCGCTCCGGCGGTGCCGACCACCTGCTCGGGCGGGATGCCATAGGTGGCCTCGGAATAGACCCGCACGAAGTCCTGGCCCCCGCCAGTGACGATGTAGGTCTTGTAGCCGTTGGCGCGCAGGTATTGCATCGCCTCCTGCATCGGCAGATAGGTCAGCTCGGTGTAGGGGCGCTTCCAGCGCGGGTCCTTGGCGTCGGCGAGCCACTGCTTCGCCTCGGCGGCGAAGGTCTCGACCGACATGCCGGTGAGGGTGGCGGCGGCGATCTCCTCCAGGTCTTTCATGGTCAGCCGCTCCATGGCGGCGCGGTCGCCGTGGAGCAGCTCGAGCACCGTGCTAAACGGCGCATGCTTGGCCAGCTCAGGTCGAGCCTTGACCAAGGCCGGCACGCGCTCCAGACAGTACATGACCTGGGTGTAGATCGGATGCTCGATCCAGAGTGTGCCGTCCTGGTCGAAGGTGGCGATCCGCTCGGCGGGCGGCACGAACTGCGGGCTGCCCTGGGTCGTGGTGTCGCGCACGAACGAGACGATAGCCTGTTTGGCGGGCCCGTCGTTCCAGGAGGGCAGCGCGTCGGTTTCCGCCCGGGCCAGCCCCGCCAGTACGAGCGGGACCGTCAGGGCAATGAGTCGTGCAAAGAATGGAATGCGGACTATGCGTTGCATCGTTTCCCCCAATTGCGGCGTGAGAAAACGGGGGCAGCCCTCGCGAGCCACCCCCGATGACATCGCAGTATCCTGGCGCCGCTATTCGCCCGCGTGGCTGATTTGCTTCGCCTCCTTAATGGCGGCGATCACCTGATCGAGGTTGTAGCTCGCCGGCGCTTGCAGCGGCGGGAATTGCCGGTAGGTCTCAAGCTCTTTCATCCACATCATTTGTCCGATGGGCAGCAGGTTCCAGTCGTAGATGTAGGCCGTACTCGGCGCCGCGAGGGCGCCGCCGTAGCCCAGCAGGGTCTTTTGATCCTCGGCGACGGCCTGCTCGTAGGGGTCGCGCTTGATGTTGTTGACCTGGGTCCAGTGATAGGTCACGACCCCCGTGAGGCCACCGGTGGCGGAGGACGGCGCCATCGTGTAATAGAACTTCCAGTTCTTGTAGCGGACTGCCGATGGGTGGGTGCCGGTGTAATAGAAGAAATAGTCGCGCGCGGAGTCTCCCTTGCCTTCCAGATAATCGCGCTGGTCGACGCCGTCGAGCGTCGTCTTGACGATACCGGGGTACTTGCCGGCCTGGATCTCCTTCTTAAGCCCGTCGCCCTTCGGGCCGCCGGCGATATTGACCAGGGTGGGGAGCCAGTCCAGGGCCGAGAAGATCTGGTCGTTGACCGTGCCTGGCTCGATGTGTCCGGGCCAGCGCACAACGAGCGGGGCGCGCATTCCGCCCTCCCAGGTCGTGAGCTTGCCGCCGCGGAAGGGCGTGACCCCACCGTCCGGGTAGGTGATGGCCTCGGCGCCGTTGTCGGTGGTAAAAACGACGATGGTGTTATCGAGCTCGCCCATGTCCTCCAGCTTCTTTAGGACATAGCCGATATTGTCGTCGAGCTGCTTCATGCCGACTTCGTTGATGCCCCAGTCCTTGCCGCCCTTCTCGCCGAGCATGGCCTCGTACTTAGGGGACAGCATGGTCGTGATGTGCATGCGCGCCGGGTTGTAGTAGACGAAGAAGGGCTTGCCGGTTTTCTTGGGGTCGTTGCGGTCCAGGTAGTCGACGACCCTCGCCGAGATCTCCTCGTCGACGGTCTTCGAGCGCTCCAGCGTCAACGGACCTTCGTCGTTGCAGATTTGATTCTTCTCCGTGCCGTCGGCTGACTTGCAGGAAATAATGGGCCGCGGCGGTGTCATGCAGAGGGCGGTCTTCGGATCGACCGCGCCGGGCGGGTCGGAGAGTCCCGCGACCGGGGTATTCTTGCAGGGCGGCACCACCGTTTGCTCGCTTGGCGACTTGTTGATGTCCGGGAAACTGACCCCCTGCATCGCGTCCAAGTGATACAAATAGCCCCAGAACTCCTGAAAGCCATGCGCTGTCGGCAGCGAGCCCGTCTTGTCGCCCAAGTGGTTCTTGCCGAACTCGCCGGTGTTATAGCCGAGATCGAGCAAGAACTTGCCGATCGACGGCGTGCCCGGCAGCAGCGAGCTGGTGGCGCCCGGCAACTGTGGCATGACCATGCCCGCGCGCAACGGATGCATGCCGGTGACGAACGCGGTGCGCCCGGCGGTGCAGCTCTGCTCGGCGTAATAGGTCTGGAAGAGCGCGCCTTCCTGCCCGATGCGGTCGATGTTGGGCGTCTCCCCGACCATCAGCCCGCGATGGTAGGCGCCGACGTTCATGATGCCGATGTCGTCGCCCATGATGAACAGGATGTTGGGCTTCTTGCCGTCGGATGCGGCCGTCTTGGCGGGGGCCGTATCCCCACTCGCGGCGGCGATACGCAGCTTTTGGCCAGCGCCGACGGTCTCGCCCGATAACTGGTTCAGCCGCTTGAGGTCGGCAACCGGGATCTCGAACCGCTCGGCGATGGCCTCGAGACGGTCGCCTTTCGCGACCACATAGGTGAAGGCGATCTCGTCGTATTGACCCTTGGCATTCGGCCGCGCCCCGCCGTCGACCGCTTGTGCGTTGCCGAGAGCGACGCAGGCCAGTAAGCCCAGCGCGGCGCAGGCTACCCTGGTCCCGACGACCGGAGACGAGGTTGGATTCGGTCTCTTCTCGAGCGGCATAGTGACACCTCTTGGTTTGATCTCGACGGATCGTTGCTGACTGACAGACCGCCAGGGGCGGTTTGTGCACTGGTGCGAGGGTCGCTCCTGGTACTCCCGAGCTCGCCGTTGCCCGCGCTTACGGCGGGCCAGCATACAGGCATGGGTTTTCTCGGGCTATCGGCCCGAGGGGCAACGCGGTTTGCCCCAAAGGGCAAGAGATGCGGGGTGGGAGGCGAGCAGTATCAGCCGCTCAGGAGCCGCAGGCGCTCGGCCAGCCGGCCGAGCTCGGTTGGTGCGGCGACGCCGAGCTTCGCCATGAGTCGCGCGCGCTGGAGCTTGACGGTGCGCTCGGCG
>JBGSOR010000023.1:0-16457 GCA_041738985.1 Chromatiaceae bacterium
CGCCGACCGCAAACAGCAGCGCCGTCAGGCGGCGGATATCCGCAAGATCCTGGCCCCATTGCGCAATCGGCTCCAGGCGCTGGAGGAGTGCCACGCCCGGCTGGAGCGCCGGCGTACCGAGCTGGAGGCGGCCCTCGCCGACACCGGCCTCTACGTCCCCGAGGCCAAGCTGCGACTGCTCGCCTTGTTAGAGGAGCAGCGCCAGACGACCGCGGACCTTGAGGCCGCGGAAGCCCAGTGGCTGGAGGCGAGCGAGGAGCTTGAGCGGCGCCAGGCTGACCTCGCGTGAAGGCGGGCGTGCCCGTCCTAGGACGGCCCTGGGGACCTGCCCGAGCCAGGCGCGTGCGCCGGGGGCGGATGCTGTCTGCGATCGTTTTCCTCGTCCTGGCGGTCGTCTATCTTTGCTGGCCCTATGTCACCCTGTGGCGCCTGGACCGGGCGCTGGTCCGCAACGATCGGGAAACCCTTGAGACACTGGTCGATCTGGCGGCCGTTCGCGGGGAGATCGCCCGCAAGCTCAACAAGGAAGAGAAGAGCACCCTGGGCCCCCCCTCGGACGCCTTCATCGAGTGGCTGGAGCGGGGTATCCGGCATGACGGCATCGCTGCCCTCGACCGCGGGGTGGACCTGGACTGGGCGCGCGCGCGATTGCTCTCCCATGCGCCGCGGGACCAGGGCATAGGGCCCGTACTCAGCCGCGCCTTTTTCGACGATCCCCTGCATTTTACGGTGCGCGTCGGCCATCCGGACCACTCGCCGGTGCTGCTGCGTCTGGCCTTCCAAGGGCTCGGGTGGAGGGTGACGGCGATCTATTTCTGAGGCGCCAAGCGCCAGCGGTCAGCCGTTGGCCTTGAGGCCGCGTTGCGCAGGGCACGCACCGGCTTGGCTCGGGCGTGGTCATTGCTAGTAGAATCCGGCCAGGCTTAGTCCGATGCCGTGCCCGCCCTGTGGCGGCGACCGGTGTCTTCCCGATCGACCGAACTATCAGGAATCCGTGGCACCTCATGTCTCCATATACCGATCTGATCCGCAGTAAGCCCAACGAACGGCTCTTCGAGCTTGCCCCCTTAGGTATGGACGCCGAAGAGATCGCCCGGGATTTCCAGCGCTACTACGCCCACACCCTGGGCCGGGATCGCGACTGTCGCTCCGCGTTCTATCCCTATCGAGCGCTCGCCAATGCGTTGCGCGACCGGTTGATGGAGCGCTGGAAGTGCACCCGCCAGGCCCAAGACGACACGGACTGCAAGCGCACCTACTATCTCTCCTTGGAGTTCCTGATGGGTCGCGCGCTGTGGAATGCGATGCTCAACCTGGGGGTGGTCGATGCCACCGAGCGCGGGCTCGAGAATCTGGGAGTGGTGTTGGACGAGATCGCGGCGAGCGAGCCCGACGCGGGCCTGGGCAACGGGGGTTTGGGCCGGCTCGCTGCCTGTTTCCTGGACTCCTGCGCCACGCTCCAGCTGCCGGTCAAGGGCTACGGCCTGCGCTACGAGTACGGCATGTTCCGCCAGCTCATCGAGAACGGACACCAGGTCGAGGAGCCGGACCACTGGATGCGCGATGGCAACCCCTGGGAGCTGGAGCGCCCGGAATACACCCAGCGCATCCATTTTTACGGGCGAACCGAGTTTTATAAGGACCACAACGGTCGCGATGCCGTGCGTTGGGTCGACACCCACGACGTGCTGGCGGTTCCCTACGATGTCCCCATCCCGGGCTTCCGGAACGACACGATCAACACGCTCCGACTGTGGAAGTCGGCCGCCACCGACGAGTTCGATCTGGACGAGTTCAACGCAGGCAGCTACCCGGAGTCGGTCGCCCAGAAGAACGCCGCGGAGCACATTACTATGGTGCTCTACCCCAACGATGCGAGCGAGAACGGCAAAGAGCTGCGCCTGCGCCAGCAGTTCTTCCTGGCGAGCGCCAGCATCAAGGACGTGCTGCGCGAGTGGATTCGTCTGAAGGGCAAGGACTTCACCGACTTCGCGGACAAGAACTGCTTCCAGCTCAACGACACCCACCCGGCCATCTCGGTTGCGGAGCTGATGCGGCAGCTGGTGGACGCGCAGCATCTGGAATGGGACGAGGCCTGGGACATCGTCAGCAAGACGATGGCGTACACCAACCACACCCTGCTGCCCGAGGCCCTGGAGCGCTGGCCGGTGCGCCTCTTCGAGCAGCTCCTGCCGCGGATACTGCAGATCATCTACGAGATCAACGCCCGTTTCCTCGCGGAGGTGGCCCGCCGCTGGCCCGGGGACAACGAGCGCCAGCGTCGGATGTCGCTGATCGAGGAGGGCCACGAGCCTCAGGTGCGGATGGCCTACCTGGCCATCGTCGGCAGCTTCTCGGTCAACGGGGTGGCGGCCCTGCACTCGCGGCTCTTGGTCGAGGGTTTGTTCAAGGACTTCTGCGAGCTTTGGCCCCACAAATTCAATAACAAAACCAACGGGGTCACACCGCGACGCTGGCTTGCCCAGTGCAACCCCGGCCTGCGGGACCTGCTCGACGAGCATATCGGAGACGGCTGGGTGCGCGACCTGAGTCTCCTCGGGCGAATCGCTCCTCTGGCCGACGACCCGACCTTCCGTCAGCGCTGGCACTCGGTCAAGCAGGACAATAAGCGACGGCTTGCGGAGGTGGTGTCCCGACTCTGCCACGTGGATTTGCCCCAAGATGCGATGTTCGACGTTCAGGTCAAGCGTATCCACGAATACAAGCGCCAGCTCTTGAACGTCCTGCATGTCATTCACCTCTACAACCGCATCAAGCAGGGCGATACCCGGGACTGGACCCCGCGCTGCGTCCTGATCGGGGGCAAGGCCGCCCCCGGCTACTACATGGCCAAGCAGATCATCAAGCTGGTCAACAACGTGGCCGCCGTGGTCAACCGCGATCCGGCGATCGGGGGACTGCTGCGGGTGGCGTTTGTGCCCGATTACCGGGTGTCGCTCATGGAGATCATCGCCCCCGGGACCGACCTCTCGGAGCAGATCTCCACCGCCGGCAAGGAGGCATCCGGTACGGGCAACATGAAGTTCATGATGAACGGAGCGGTCACCATCGGCACCCTGGACGGCGCCAACATCGAGATCCGCGAGCAGGTCGGGGACGAGAACTTCTTCCTCTTCGGGCTGACGGCGGAAGAGGTGGAGCAGCGCCGCGCGAGCTATGACCCCAACGGCATCATCGGCTCCGACCCCGCGCTGCGGGACGTGATGAGCCTGCTCGAGTCCGGCCACTTCAACCAGTTCGAAGGAGGCATCTTCGACTCGGTCATCTTGTCCATCCGCAACCCCCACGACCCCTGGATGACCGCCGCAGACTTCCGCAGCTACATCCAGGCCCAGGAGAGGGCCGCCGCCGCCTATCTGGACCGGGAGCGCTGGGTGCGCATGAGCATCCTGAACAGCGCCCGCAGTGGACACTTCTCCTCTGACCGTACCATCGCCGAGTACAATCGCGACATCTGGCACTTGGAGGCGGTGGCGCCGCAGTCGCTGGGGTGATGGGGCACGCAACGGGAGCACGACGGCAATTGTTGGGAGCGGTTGCCGGGCGCGGTGGCGGCGTCGAGTTGGGATGTTGCCTTGTCGACCCCAGTTTCCCGGAGGGTGACGACGGGTCGTCAGCTCGGCCGCGAGGCCCCTTCACGCACTGGTCGAGACACACCTATGTCCGAGCTCCGACCTCCTTCGACGCCCCCGTCGCCGCGTCGTCCCCTCGCGTTGCGCATGCTGGGGATGCTGCTGCTCGTCTGGAGCGTCGGTCTGGTCTCCTGTCAGGCCCTGTTTGTGCTCTGAGTCTTGCATGATCGGTCGACCGGACCCGCGCCGCACCCGCCGCCTGAAGGATTCGATCCCCGGCTTGCAATCCATGTTGGGCAGGCTACCCACTGTCCGGACCGCCCCGGTGGAAGATCGGCTCGTCCCCTGGGCGGGGCTCGAGGGGCTGCTGCTTTATATCCTTCCGCTACCGCTCTTGCCCGGGGCGATCGTCGAGCTTGCTGTCGGACGCCTCGATACCTTTTTGGCGGATAGCATGGGGTTCGCCCTGCTTATGGCGGGCGGCTGGTTGACCCGACGTGGTATCCGCGCCGCTCGGGCCGAGCAGCAGGTCCGATTCGTGCGCCTGCAACGCTGGCCCCTCAAGTCCCTGGGCGGTGCGCTCACGGCGATCGGTGCCGGGGTGACTGCACACCTGGCGGTTGGTCACGGGATCCCGATCAGTCTCGCCTTCGCGGGGATAGCTGCGTTGGGGTTCCATCTGGCCTACGGGTTCGAGCCGCTGGGACGCCCGCGGCCATTCGACATCGGCGACGAGCGGGCTCGCCAGGTGGCGAACGCCCTGGGGGAGGCAGAAGCCAGGCTGTTGGACGTCGAGCGGTCGGCAACGGCCATGACCAATCCGGAGCTCAAGTCCCGGGTTCGGCGCATCTCCGCCCAGGGGCGCGCTATCCTCGATCAGATCGCCGAGCGACCCACGGATCTGTTTCGGGCGCGCAAGTTCCTGAACGTCTATCTTGAGGGCGTCCAACAGGTGGCCGAGGGGTACGCGCGCGCCCATCGGCAGGCCGATTCTCAGGAGCTGGAGCAGAGCTTCCGCAATGTCCTCGTCACCGTCGAGGAGGTCTTCGAGGAGCAGCGCCAGAGGCTGATCAAGACCGATCTGATGGATCTGGACGTGCAAATCGAGGTGCTCAAGAAGCAGCTTCAGCGCGAAGGGATCGCGTAACCGGCAGGCGCACCTATTCCGTCCGCAAACGAACGCGAGGTCTCGCGGCCGGTGCGAGGCGCGATGCGGCTACTCAGCGTCGTGCCCACACGTGGCGCGCGCGGGCGCGAGCGCCGTCAAGTCCAAGACAGCGATCCCTTTCTCGTCGCCGACCGATTCTCCCATCACAAACGACCCCTGGGCAGGACCCCGGAGAGACTAGCGTGAACGATCGATCCAGCAACTCCGACCACAGAGAGAGCACATTCGAGCAGGCCATGGCCGAACGCCCGGGGGCCCGGTCGGTTGCCGATCCGCCACCGGAGCCGATTGCGCTGACCGCCGATCCCGATCGCGCCTCGGTCGAGGGAGACGGGGCAGGCGCCTTGAGCCCGGATGTTTCCGTTCTGTTGCGCGAGCTGGACGTGACAGACACCCAATCCATCCTGTTCTTCGGGGCCAAGGCCCAAGAACGCCTCACCGAGGTCTCCGACCAAATGCTGGAGGGCGTGCGGGCCAAGGACGCGGGCCCCGCCGGGGCGGCCTTGAGCGAGATGGTCGCCACCCTGAGGGGCTTCGACGTGGACGACCTGGACCCCAACCGCAAGCCGGGGGTCTTAGACCGGCTGCTCGGGAAGGGGCGCCCGGTCGCCCGGTTCCTCCAGGCCTACGAGTCCGTGCGCAACCAGATCGAGACCATTGGTCGGGACCTGGATCGTCATAAGACCCGGCTGCTCACAGACGTGACGGCACTCGACCGGCTCTACCAGGCCAACCTGGACTATTTCCGCGAGCTGGAGCGCTATATCGAGGCCGGGGAGGCCAAGCTTGCGGAGCTGGACGGCTCCGCCATCCCGGGACTGGCGGCCCGTGTGGAGGGGAGCCGGGACATGGTCGAGGCCCAGCAGCTTCGGGACCTGCGCAGCGTTCGGGACGACCTGGAGCGCCGGGTCCATGACCTGAAGCTTACGCGCCAGGTGGCGATGCAGGCGCTGCCGAGCATCCGGCTGGTCCAGGAGAACGACAAGGGTCTGATCAATAAGATCAGCTCCACCCTGGTGAACACCGTGCCCCTGTGGCGGCAGCAGCTTGCCCAGGCGGTCACGATTTACCGTTCCGGGGAGGCGGCCGAGACCCTGCGGGAGGCCACGGACCTCACCAACGACCTGCTGCGCGCCAATGCGGAGAACCTGAAGATCGCCAACGCCCAGGCCAGGCGCGAGATCGAGCGCGGCGTCTTCGACATCGAGGTGGTGCGGCACGCCAACCAGACCCTCATCGAGACGATCGAGGAGAGCCTGCGTATCGCCGACGAGGGCAAGCGGGCGCGCGCCCAGGCGAGCGAGGAGTTGGAGCGTCTGGAGGGAGACCTCCGCCGCGCACTGACCTCTGCGAGCGCGCGCCCCGCGGCAACCTAGCCGGTCTTTACCGTGCCACTACGACTCGCCCAGGCCCTTTATGGTCTAATGCCACCCCATGTTTCACCCGCTCCCAGTCTTCCTCGGCCTGCGCTATACGCGCGCCAAGCGCCGTAACCATTTCATCTCCTTCATCTCCCTGGTCTCCATGCTGGGCATCATGCTCGGCATCGTGGCGCTGATCGTGGTCCTGTCCGTCATGAACGGGTTCCATAAGGAGATTCGGGAGCGCATCCTCTCGATGGCCTCCCACGCCACCCTGGCAGACCCCTATGGAGGGGGCATGAAGGAGTGGCGGGAGGCCCTGGCGAAGGTCCGCGCCCTGCCCGAGGTGGTGGGTGCCGCCCCCTTCGTGGAGGTCCAGGCGATGCTGGTCGGTCCCTCCAATGTCAGCGGGGCACTGGTGCGCGGCATCGTCCCCAAAGAGGAGGATCAGGTGGCGGAGCTGCGGCGGGACATGGACTCGGGCTCCGTAGACGACCTGGAGCCGGGCTCTTTCCGCATCGTCCTGGGCCGAGACCTCGCCACGTTCCTGGGCGTAGGCCCCGGGGACAAGGTGACCGTGGTCACCCCCCAGGTGAGCGCGACCCCGGTGGGGATCATGCCCCGGCTGAAGCGCTTCACGGTGAGCGGCATCTTTTCCGTGGGCATGGCGGATTACGATCGTAACGCCGCCTTCATCGACATGGAGGATGCGGCCAAGCTCATGACCCTAGGCGACGGGGTCACCGGCATCCGGCTCAAGCTCTCGGACCTGTGGGAGGCCCCCCGGCTGTCCCGGGACATCGCCTACCAGCTGGGCGGGGTCTATCTGGTGCGGGACTGGACCCAGGTCCATGCCAATTTCTTCCGGGCACTGGCCGTCGAGAAACGGATGATGAGCATCATCCTGTTCCTCATCGTGGCGGTGGCTGCCTTCAACATCGTCTCGGCCCTGGTGATGGTGGTGACGGACAAGCAGTCGGATATCGCGGTGCTGCGCACCCTGGGGGCATCCCCCGGCAGCGTCATGGGGATCTTCGTGGTTCAGGGGACCGCCATCGGGTTCGTGGGCACTTTGATCGGTGTGGTGGCGGGTGTGCTTCTGGCGCTCAACCTGGAGCCCGTGGTGGCAGGTATCGAGTCCCTCTTCGGCGTCCGGTTCCTGGATCCGAGCATCTACTACATCAGCGACCTGCCTTCCGACGTGCACTTGGCGGACGTGGCGACGATCGCCATCTCCGCCTTTGCGATGTCGGTGGTCGCTACTCTCTACCCGGCCTGGCGCGCGTCCACCACCCAGCCCGCGGAGGCCCTGCGCTATGAGTAGCGCACAGGGAGCCGAGATCCCAGGGGGCGACGGCCAGGGCCAGCCGGTCTTGGAGTCCGCTGGGCTCGCCAAGACCTTTCGCCAGGGACCCCAGGAGGTGGAGGTCCTGCGCGGGGTGGACTTCCGTCTGGGCGCCGGGGAGCGGGTGGCCATCGTCGGCGCCTCCGGCTCAGGCAAGAGCACCCTGCTCCACTGCCTGGGGGGACTCGACCGGCCGAGTGCCGGCCGGGTGAGCTGGCTGGGTCAGGACGTCGGTCGGCTCTCCGAGTCCAGGCGCGGGCATCTGCGCAACCGCCACCTGGGCTTTGTCTACCAGTTCCACCACCTCCTCCCGGAGCTCTCCGCCATCGAGAACGTGGCCATGCCGCTACTGATCGGGGGCGAGCCGGTGGCCCAGGCTCGGGCCAAGGCAGAGGCCCTGCTGGAGCGGGTGGGTCTCGGTCACCGGGGCGCCCACAAGCCCTCCGAGCTCTCGGGGGGGGAACGTCAGCGGGCGGCGGTGGCCCGCGCCCTGGTGACTCGGCCGGCCTGTCTTCTGGCGGACGAGCCAACGGGCAACCTGGACCGGCGTACCGCCGCCCAGGTCTTCGACTTGATGATCGCGCTCAACGCGGACATCGGCACCAGCCTGGTGATCGTGACCCACGACCTGTCGCTGGCCTCTCGCATGGACCGGATCTGGCGGCTGGACGACGGGGTGCTCGCCCCCGCCGGGGCCACCGACACGGACTCTCTCGCGCGCTAGCGCCGCGCCTTCCGATGCCATTGGGGTTGGCCTCGGTGGACAGAAGCCGACCGCCGACCACCGACCGCACTTCACCCTGGAAAGCGCGGTTGAACCGCCAAGGCGGCAAGAACGGTTTCGGGCTTGCCTTCGGTGCCGGGGTCGGCGGCTTTTATTTGCTCCCCGCCGTGCCTGCGCCTTGGATGGGCGTCCCGATCCTGGTCCTTGCCGCCAGCCTGGGCGTAGCGGCGATCCTGCTGCGCGGCCCGCCGGGCGTCCGCCGGGCGAGCGCCTACACGGCGGGGCTTCTCGGGACCTTCCTGATCGGGGCACTCTGGGCACTGGTCCGAGCTGGAGACCTGTTGTGGCACCCCCTCCCGGATCAGCTGGCCCGGGCACCCCTGACGGTGGAAGGCCGCATCGCCTCGATCCCGGCGGATCTGGGGTCCGCCCGGCGCTTCCTGTTCCGGGTGGAGCGCACAATGCTGGACGACCGTGCGGTCCCTTTCGAGGGACTGGTGCGACTCTCCTGGTTCGACCGCGCACCGGACCTGCGCGCCGGGGCCCGCTGGCGCCTGCCAGTTCGACTTAAGCCTCGACACGGTTTCGCCAACCCGGGAGGCTTCGACTACGAGCGCTGGCTCTTCGAGCAGGGGGTTAAGGCGACGGGCAGCGTGCGCAAGGGAGCGGAGCCCCGGCTTCTGGATGCGGATCCTGGACCCTACTGGCTCCACCGTTGGCGCCAGGCCCTCAACGACCACCTGGCACTTGTCCTAGGGGAAGCCCGTTCACTGCCCCTGGTCCAGGCCCTGGTGACCGGGGACCAATCCGGTTTCGATCGCGCTGACTGGGAGGTGATGGCCCGCACCGGCACAAGCCACCTGGTCGCCATCTCCGGACTTAACCTGGCGTTGGTGGCCGGTGTCGCCTTTTTTCTGATACGCAGGCTCTGGGCGCGGCGACCTGGACGAGTGTTGGCCCTCGCCGCACCCCGGGCGGCGGCGGTCGGGGCCTTTCTGGCCGCCTTCGCGTACGCGGCACTGGGTGGCTTCTCCGTCTCGACCCGGCGCGCCCTGATCATGGCCGGTGTAGTCTTTGCCGTGATCTTCTGGGAGCGCACGCCCCGCCACTGGCGGGGGCTGGTCCTGGCCCTGGTCGGTGTGCTCCTGCTCGACCCGGCGTCCGTTCTGTCCTACGGCTTCTGGCTCTCCTTCGCCGCGGTGGCGGTGCTCCTGTTCAACCTGGGGCAGCGCCTGCCCAGGCGGGACCTCTGGAGCCGCTGGGGCCGCGCCCAATGGGCTGTGGCCCTGGGGCTACTGCCGCTCCTCTTCCTGCTCTTCGGACGGGCCTCGGCGATCTCGCCCCTGGTTAACCTGGTGGCGGAGCCGCTCTTCACGCTGCTCCTCTTCCCCCTGGTCCTGGCCACCAGCCTCCTCAGCCTGGTGCCAGGTCTCGGACTTCCCCTGGTCTGGACCTCCCATCTGCTCGACTGGTGTCTCGACGGACTGGCCTGGATCGCCGCGCTCCCCTGGGCGGCCGTCTCCCTGCCCTTGGGGCCAGCCTGGGTTTGGCCCGCGGCCTGGCTCGGGGCCGCGTTGCTCCTCGCCCCCCGGGGGTTGCCCGGCCGCTGGTTGGGTCTGCCCCTACTCGCCCCTTTGGTCCTGGTGCGTCCGCCGGCACCGGGGCCCGGGGATGCCTGGGTTACCCTACTCGACGTAGGTCAGGGACTCTCCGCCGTGGTGCGCACCCGGCATGGGACCCTGGTCTACGATACCGGCCCCGGATTCGACGGTGGGTTCAACACGGGGGATCTCGTGCTGGCGCCCTTTCTGGCCGCCCAGGGTCTCGGGCGGGTCGAGGTCCTAATGCTGAGCCATGCGGACCGGGACCACAGCGGCGGGGCTCTCGGCTTGCTGAGGCGTATCCCGGTGGATCGGATCCTCAGCGGAGAGCCAGATGCCCTGGGCATCCCGGATGTCGAGCGCTGCCAGGCGGGGCAGGGCTGGGAGTGGTCCGGGGTGCGCTTTCGGATCCTCAGTCCCTCAAGCGGGGCAGGGGGCGAGGGAACGGATGGGAGGGGTCCGCCGGTGGAGGCAAACGACGCCTCCTGTGTCTTGCGGGTGGAGGCCGGCGGCCGGTCCGTCTTGCTCCCCGGCGACATCGGCAAAGGTATCGAGGAACGTTTGGTGCAGGGCCTGGGGCCGGGACTCAAGAGCGATGTCCTGGTCGCGGGACACCACGGCAGCGCCACTTCCACCGGTGCGTCCTTTCTGAATGCGGTCGCCCCGGGATTGGTCCTCTACGCCACCGGCTATGCCAACCGTTTCGGCTTCCCGTCGCGGGAGGTCCGGGAGCGGGTCGCGGCCCGGGGCATCCGGACCCTCGACACCGGCATCTCCGGCGCCATCGAGCTTCGGCTCGGGACCGACGGGACCATCCGGGGACCCTGGACCTGGCGGGGACGGGTGGGGCGCTTATGGACCCACTTGCCGGGGGAGAAAACGGCCGACCGGTAGCGTGCGTACATCGGCCCGCGAGTCCCCCTTCTCGCGATGCGGATGCGCATCGCAGGGCGGCACCTCGGACCGCGTTGCGCCGGGATCACAGCCGTTTCCTAGGCCCGCCGTTGTTGCGTGGCCTCAGGTCGGTATCCCGGCCCCGAGGCCGGGCGTCGCGTAGCGCACGGATGTGCTCTTGCTCCTCCATTCGGGCCACCAGCCGCAGTCCCTCCTCCTGTGCCTCGCCCATGGTCGCGAGTCCGGACAGGGCCAGCGCCCGTTCCATGAGGGTACCGTCGATGCCCATGAAGGTATTCATACGTCGGGCCTCGTTGTGTCTCACCCCGCATTGAGTCTACTTGCTGCGAGCAATGCTTGCCCGATTTCGAGGCTTGCGGACGGGACGGCCAGGGGTCCGCCGATCCCGACTCGCGGCGGCTCGGGGATTCGCCGAGCCGGCCGCCGCCACCGCCGCTGCGGGCATCGCGCGGTTGGAGAGCTGGGTTGAAGCTTGGTTCTCGAGGGCGGGTTCAGGCGCTCCCGAAGATCGGCCAGCGCCCTTGTTTCGAGTATGATGCGGCGGCTCGCGCCCGCTAGGCCGTTGCCCCCGTGCTGCGGGGCCCGATGCTGCTCAGGGCATCCGCGACAGGAGCCCAAACCCCGAGGACTTCCCCTTGCTCGAAATCATGCAAGCGGGCGGTTGGCTGATGTGGCCGATCGCTGCCTGTTCCGTGATCGCTTTCGCCATCGTGATGGAGCGTGGCTGGGTGTTGCGGCGCCACCGGATCATGCCGGACAACTTGGTGACGCGGATCTGGCAGCTCCACCGCCAGGGTCAGCTTACCGACGGGCGCGTGGACGAGATCCGGGAGGGCTCGCCCATGGGGCGGATGCTCGCGGCGGGCCTGGTGAACCGCAACCACTCGCGGGAGGTGATGAAGGAGGCCATCGGCGATGCCGGGCGTCACGTCGTAGCGGAGCTGGAGCGCAATCTCAGCATCCTGGGAACCATCGCCTCGGTGGCCCCCTTGTTGGGTCTCCTGGGGACCGTATTCGGCATGATCGACATCTTCACCGTCATCATGAATGCGGGGACCGGTAATGCCGGCGTCCTGGCCGGCGGAATCTCCACGGCGCTCTTGACGACGGCCGGCGGACTCTCCGTGGCGATCCCGACGCTGCTCTTCCACCGCTTCTTCGAGAGCCGTGTCAACCGGCTCGCCATCGACATGGAGGAGCAGGCTTTGCGGCTGGTGGAGGTGATGAAAGGCCAGCGCGAAGACAGCGAGGAGCTCCGATGAACCTGCGGCCGCACCGTCCGCCCCCGCCGGACATCAATCTCACGCCGCTCCTGGATGTGGTCTTCCTGCTTCTGATCTTTTTCATGGTCTCCACAACCTTCAAGGACGAGGCGCGACTGCGCGTGCAGCTCCCTCAGGTTCAGGGCTTGGATGCCCCGACCCAGGATCCGGAGCACATTGTCCTCGGCATCGACAGAACCGGCGCCTTTTATGTGGACGACCAGGCCGTAGTGGACCAGAGTCACGAGACCCTGGTACGCGCCATCAACGGGGCTTTGGGCGACCGCAAGCCCATCCCGGTGCTGATCCAGGCCGACGCGCAAACACCGCATCAAGCGGTGATGACGGCGATGGACGCTGCGGCGGAGCTGGGTCTCACGCGCATCGTCTTTAGTGCCACCCGGGCGGGCACCGAGAGGCCGAACGCCAAGGACGCCGGGCCGAAGGTCAGCCCACCCGCCGCTGAGACCGAGTCTCGCGCCGGCTCGGGGACCGGTACCCCTATCCCCGCCCGGGCTGGGGCCGTCCGCAACCAGGACTCCTCGCGATCCGAGGGCGCGGACAGCAACCCGATACCCGCCAAGTCGGAAGCCCTCCCCGCGCCGGATGCCCGCCGGTGACCGATCTTGCCTTACCCGCCCCGACCGCCCGGCTCGTTTACGGGCGTCTGCTCGGCTATGCCAAGCCCTATTGGCGCATGTTTTCGATATCGATCATCGGGATGCTGATCTATGCGTCCACGGAGCCCTTTTTCGCCGCCATGATGCAGCCCCTGATCGACGGGAGCTTCGTGCATAAGGACGAGTCCGTGGTGCGCTCTATGCCGATCTTCCTGGTAGCGCTTTTTCTGGTGCGCGGGATCGCCGGGTTTGTTAACGACTATTGCCTGAGCTGGGTGGGCCGGCGAGTGGTGGCGGATCTGCGCCAGGCCATGTTCGAGCACCTGCTGCGCGCCCCCACCCGGTATTACGATAACCACGGCTCCGGTCATATCCTGGCCAAGCTCACCTATAACGTCGAGAACGTGGCGAGTGCGGCGACGTCCGCGGTCACCACCCTGGTGCGCGACGGGGCCACAGTGATCGGGCTCATGGGTTACATGCTCTATATCAATGCGTCGTTGTCCGCCATCTTTCTGGTCATAGGTCCGGTGATGGCAGGGGCGGTGAAATATGCCACCAAGCGGTTCCGCCGCTATAGCCGGCGCATCCAGGACCGGGTGGGCGAGCTCACCCATGTGGCCCAGGAGTCGATCGACGGCCACCGGGTGGTGAAGGCCTTTGGCGGCCAGGCCAAGGAGGCGGCCCACTTCAGCTTTATCAACGAGAAGACCCGCTCTCTTCAGATGAAGATGATCGCCACCGAGGCAGCGAGCGTGCCTCTGGTACAATTGATCTCGGCGCTCGCCATCGCCCTGATCGTCTATCTCTCCACCATGCAGGGGTTGCGGGCGGATATCTCGGTGGGAACCTTCATGTCCTTCGTGGTCGCCATGGGGCTTCTGCTGCCCCCTGTGAAGCGTCTCACCGGGGTTAACGCGCACCTGCAACGCGGCATCATCGCGGCGGAAAGCCTGTTCGAGCTAATGGATTCGGCGCCTGAGCGGGACTCGGGCACCCGCACCCTGGACCGGGCGGAAGGTCGTGTGGAGTACCGCGGCGTCACCCATCGCTACTCGGAGGACAAGCTCCCGGCCATCCGCGACCTGGATCTGGAGCTGGCCCCCGGGGAAAAGGTCGCGCTGGTAGGCCGTTCGGGGAGCGGCAAGACCACGGTCGCGAGCCTGTTGCCGCGTTTCTACGATCCCACCGCGGGCGAGATCCGCATCGACGGCATCCCCATCCGGGAGCTGACACTCAAGAGTCTGCGCGCTCAGATCTCGTTGGTGAGCCAGGACGTGGTGCTCTTCAACGACAGCGTGGCCAACAACATCGCCTACGGCCAGGGGTCTTTACCGCCCCTGGCGGAGCTGGAGCGGGTGGCCGAGGCGGCCCATGCACTGGAGTTTATCCGCGAGCTGCCCCAGGGGTTCGAGACGCGGGTCGGCGATCGCGGCGTGCTGCTCTCCGGCGGCCAGCGCCAACGGCTTGCCATCGCCCGGGCCATGCTTAAGGACGCACCCATCCTGATCCTGGACGAGGCAACCTCGGCCCTGGATACGGAGGCGGAGCGTCATATCCAGGCCGCGTTAGCCGCGCTGATGACCAGGCGCACCACCTTGGTGATCGCCCACCGGCTCTCCACCATCGAGAACGCGGACCGTATCGTCGTCCTCCAGGAGGGGCGCATCGTGGAGCAGGGTCGCCACGCGGACCTGTTGGCCTTAGGTGGCTACTATGCCCGACTGCATCGGCTCCAGTTCCACGAGGGGGTGGTGGCGGGCTCGCCAACGGCTGTTTGACCTTGGACCCAAGCCCCATCTGGTACGGCAGGCACCCCCTATCCACCGCCCTGGTGCCCCTGGCCTGGCTCTACTCGGCCGTGGTGCGGTTGCGCCGATTCGCCTATCGCCACGGGGTTCTGCGTGCCCGCCAACTGCCGGTGCCCGTGGTGGTCGTGGGCAACCTGACGGTGGGTGGGACCGGCAAGACTCCATTAGTGCTCAAGCTCGCGGAGCTTGCATCGGCTAGGGGTTGGCACCCGGGAATACTGACTCGCGGGTACGGGGGCCGCGGCGGGGACTGGCCTCAGGCGGTCGAAGCGGACTCGGATCCTGGGCTCCTGGGGGACGAGCCGGTGCTGCTCGCGCGACGCGGGGTCTGCCCGGTGGTGGCCGGACCGGACCGGTTCGCCGACGGGGACCTTGCGATTCGCCGCTTCGGGTGCGATCTGCTCCTATGCGATGACGGGCTCCAGCACTATCGTCTGGCCCGGGACCTGGAGATTGCGGCCATCGACGGTGAGCGCGGGCTAGGTAACGGGCGCTGTCTGCCGGCGGGCCCCCTGCGGGAACCGGTCGCGCGGCTCGAATCCGTGGACCTGGTCGTCCGCAAGGGCGGAGCCGGCCCGGGTCACTGCTTCAGGCTGGTCCCGGGGGAGGCGATCAACCTGCGCGATCGGGATCGACGCCTGCCGCTCGCCGCCTTCCGCGACCGGCGGGTCACCGCGGTGGCCGGGATCGGCAACCCCGGGCGCTTCTTTGCCATGCTGCGGGGCCATGGGATGTGGGTGGACGAGCGGCCCTATCCGGACCATCACCCCTTCACCGCGGCGGAGGTAGCTGCTTGGCCCCCGGGGCCGGTGTTGATGACCGAGAAAGATGCGGTCAAGTGCGCTACCTTTGGCGGCGCCGACCACTGGTGCTGCCCGGTGGACGCAGTGCCGGACCCGGCCTTCGTCGAGGCCGTCTTCGACCGGCTCGCGGCCGCCCTAGGCCGTTCCGCCGAAACAGCTTAACCTTCCGTTCCGAGGGGTCCGAAACGTGGACAAGAGACTGCTGGATATCCTGGTATGCCCGATCTGCAAGGGGCCGCTGCATTACGACAAGGGCGCCGAGGAGCTGATCTGTCGCGGCGATCGTCTGGCGTTTCCGATTCGCGACGACATCCCTGTCATGCTTGAAGACGAGGCGCGCACACTGGCCCCGGACGAGGAGGTACCCCGGCGGTGACCAACCCAAGCCCGGCCGACAGTCCAGAGGTGGAAGGCGCCGCGTCCGATCCCGGGTTTAAAGTCGTGATCCCTGCCCGCCACGGGTCTACTCGACTGCCTGGCAAGCCGCTCCTCGACATTGCGGGCAAGCCTATGATCCAGCACGTGGTGGAGCGTGCCCGGGCGAGTCGGGCCGGGGAGGTCGTGGTGGCCACGGACGACCCCCGCATCGTCGCGGCCTGTGCGGCCTTTGGGGCCGACGCCCTGCTGACCGGTGCGGATCATCGCAGTGGCTCCGATCGGGTCGCGGAGGTGTTAGAGCGGTGCGGCTGGTCCGACGACACCGTGATCGTCAACCTTCAGGGAGACGAGCCCTGCATGCCGCCCGCATTGATCGATCAGGTCGCCACCGTTTTGGCGACGCAAGTCGACGTCGGCATGGCCACCTTGGCCTATCCGATCACCGATTGGGAGACGCTCTTCGACATCCATGCCGTGAAGGTCGTGATCGACGCAGCCGGTTTCGCACTCTATTTTTCCCGCGCCCCCCTGCCCTGGCACCGGGACGAGCGCATGGGCAAACGCGGGGAGCTGCCAAAGTCCGTGACCTTCCTGCGCCATATCGGGCTCTATGCCTTCCGGGCCGGGTTCCTCAAGCGCTATGTGGCTTGGGAGCCTTCGCCGCTCGAGCTGGCGGAATCCCTCGAGCAACTCCGGGTGCTGTGGCACGGTGAGCGTATCCTGGTGGGCGTCGCCGTCGAGCCCCCTGGACCGGGGGTCGATACCGCACAGGATCTCGCCCGGGCGGCGGCCCTGCTGGCGACGCAAGCCTGACGGCCTGCGGGAGACTGCCCCGGGGTCCGGGTCCGGGTCCGGGTCCCCCGGCGCGCGCCGACC
>JBGSOR010000051.1:0-16305 GCA_041738985.1 Chromatiaceae bacterium
CTGGGGAGCATCCCGGTGCTGATCGAGCGCGCGGTGATCGCGCGCGAGTTCGCGCCGGAACTGGTGCTACGCCCCCTGCGCTTCTTCCGCGACAGCCCGCACGGACCGGAGCCCGACGCCACCGGATACCGCGGCTTCTACTATCACTTCCTCGACATGAAGACCGGCCGCCGCGTGTGGCAGTGCGAGCTGTCGACGATCGATTCCGCCTTCCTCTTCGCCGGCATGCTCACCTGCGCCGCCTACTTTGATGCGGACACCGAAGAGGAACGGGAGATCCGTCGTCTCGTTGACCAGCTCTATGGCCGCGCCGATTGGCAGTGGGCGCTGAACGGCGGCGCCGCGGTATCCCACGGCTGGCGTCCGGAGACCGGCTTCATCCCGCACACCTGGCGCGGCTACGACGAAGCGCTGCTGGTCTATCTGCTCGGTCTCGGCTCGCCGACCTTCCCGCTGCCGCCGGAGACCTACACTGCGTACTGCTCGACGTACCAGTGGAAGGAGATCTACGGTCGCGAGCTGCTCTACTCGGGGCCGCTGTTCACCCACCAGCTCTCGCATCTCTGGATCGACTTTCGCGGCATCCGCGACGCGTTCATGCGCGAGCACGGCAGTGATTACTTCGAGAACAGCCGCCAGGCCACTTACGTCCACCAGGAGTACGGGCGGCGCAATCCGCTCCAGTTCGCCGGCTATGGCGAACACTGCTGGGGGATAACGGCGACGGACGGCCCCGGCTTCGAGACGCGCCGCGTGAACGGCATCAAGCGACAGTTCTACGGCTACTACGCGCGCGGCGCGCCCTACGGTCCCGATGACGGCACCATCGCCCCGTGGGTCGTGGTGGCGTCGCTGCCGTTCGCTCCAGAGATCGTGATTCCCACCGTCCGCGCCATGGTGCGGCTCGATCTCGGCGCCGAGAAGCGCTACGGCTTTAAGCCGTCGTTCAACCAGACCTGTGCGGTGCCCGAGAGCCCGACCGGCTGGTGGGTGACTCCCTACCACTTCGGGATCGACCAGGGGCCGATCATCCTCATGATCGAGAACTACCGCACCGGCCTGATCTGGAACCTGATGCGCAGATGCCCATACGTGGTCGCCGGATTGCGCCGCGCCGGCTTTGTGGACGGGTGGCTCTGACCAGCCAGAGAATCCGTCACCACCTTCCGGACGCCGCCGCGGAGTCGGGCCTTCTACTGGAGCCAGGTTTCACGAATGGCCGGATTGCTCAGGTCCCAACTCCGTTCGGCGGTCTGCGATGACAGGCAGGCGTATTCCCCTGGCGCGGGGCCCGGGGTGGTCACCGGTCACTTCACCTGAATATCGTTAGTCACGGATTTTGCACCCTGGACGGTATTCGCGAACTGGACCGCCGTTTGGACCTGCTCAGGGCTGACGGCGGTGCCGCTCAAGTGCACCACGCCGTCCGTGATCTGGACATTGATGGTTGCCCCTTTCAGCGAGGGTTCTCTGGTCAGTTGCTCTGTCAAGCGGGCCGTCATCCCCGCGTCGCCCCCCATGCTGATGTCCCCTTGCTCGGTGGTTGCCCGGTATTGCACTCCCTCTTCCGTGGCCGCCGCGGTTCCGACGAAGCTCGAGGCGAGCACGGTGGCGAAGAAGGCGATAGCGAAGCGAGTGGATGATGTCATGACGATACTCCCGGTGGATGTTGAACCTTTAGATTGCGGTTGTCGGGATGGAGCCAGGCGACAGGGAAACTGGCTCCGTCTTATTCCCGCAGGGTGTCGTCGGTATACCGGCGCGGGCGCTTGCCGATACCCTACAGTAATGAAATCACTTGAAATGCAACTGGAACGCCTGGACCCCATCCTTAGGTTTACGGGCCCGCTCCCGCTTAGCCGTCAAGTGATCGGCCGCCCAAACACTTTCCACCCGAGTAGCACGAAAAGAATGAAGAGCAGCACTGAGCTCACCGCCGGTCCGTACAGGCCGATGGCACCGCCACCGAAGGCCGCGACCAGACTGAACACGAACCAGAGCAGCATGAGAACCCAATACATCAGTCCCATAGACATAGCGATCTCCGTTGGTTGTTGCAATGTTGGCTGACTTCTCCTCCCGGTCTCGGGGGCTGCGATACCCGCGCGAGGCGTTGAGCAGGCTCTGGTGCAGCGCTTATCGATTCCGTCTAGCCGAGCGTGGTTGGCAGGATAAGACTCTGCGACCGGGGAAGTCGTATCGCTGTTGCTCTGACGCAACCAAAGGATATACCAAGCCGTGAGCCGGGTATGGGCGCTAGCGTACATAGCGCGGTGAATTTGCTTTCCGCGCACCGCAAGGTAAATCCGAGCATAAAAGGGGCCAGTTCATAAAAGAGTTCATAAAAGGGGCCAGGTTCGATTTCTGCTAGACTATTCGGCATGCCCCGCCGTCCCCGTGTCCATCTTGACTGGGTGCCCCTGCATATCGTGCAGCGCGGCCACAACCGCGGCCCCTGCTTCTTCGACGACCAAGACCGACACGCCTACCTCGGTTGTCTGCACGAGGCCCTGCGGCGGGAACGCTGCCGCCTGCACGCCTACGTGCTGATGACCAATCACGTGCATCTGCTCCTCACCCCGCCGGACGCCCGCTCGGTGCCACGGGTGCTCATCGCGGTGGGGCGGCGCTATGTGCAGCACATCAATCGCACCTACGGGCGCACCGGCACGCTGTGGGACAGCCGCTACAAGTCCTCGCTGGTCCAGGCTGAGACCTATCTGCTGCTCTGCCAGCGCTATATCGAGCTCAATCCGGTGCGCGCCGGCATGGTGCCGGATCCCGCCGACTACCCCTGGTCCAGCTACCGCGCCAATGCCCTCGGCGAGCCCACCGCAATCCTCACTCCCCATCCTTTGTATCTGGCCCTCGCAGCCGGCTCCGGCGAGCGCACGGAAGCCTATCGCGCGCTCTTTCGCACCGCGCTGGAGGACGCGCCGCTCGCCGATTTGCGACTGGCCATTAACCAAAATCAGCCGCTCGGCAACGACCGCTTCTATGCCGAGATCGAAGCGGTCACCGGCCAGCGGCGCGAGTCGCGCAAGCGCGGCCGTCCTAAAAAAAGTCCCACCGCGGACAGCTTGCCTGATATGCAGCAGGAAGAGCTGCCGCTCTAAATAAGACTACTTGGGCCGAAAGACTCGCGAAAAACTCGAGACTGAAGGTCATCTAGCCGAACCCGCTCCCTTTTCTCCGCGCCCCTTTTCCTCGAAAAACTCGAAACTCGAGCCTGGCCCCTTTTCCTTCCCTTTTCCTTCTTTTCCTTTCATCCGAGTGACCTTGCCGGCCAGGCTATACGAGCGTCTCGAACCGGTGTAGACACCTGTGGACGGCCTGATCGGTCGTCTCGGCGCTTGACTCGCATCAAGGCATCCGCCGCGCGGCCCTCGTCCAATGGATCTAACCCTTGGTCCGCCGCTTTCGGATGGGCTTACTGTCTGCCGGCCACTTCGCCAGTGCTCCACGGTCGACCGACCGCGCATAGCGCCGGTGGCGCGGCCTTCCGCGCTATCTCACGGGAGGATTGCCACCATGACCCAGAGTCCGTCCGCTCTACCCTCGGAGCCGACCGCAGCCCAGGACGATCTGGCGGAGCTCGATCTAACCGACGACGATATCCTCGAGGCGATGCGCGAAATCCCTGGCTATCTCGATATCACCACGACGGATTTCCGCGCTGTCTATCACCTCGCCCATCGCCATGCCCTGGACCGGCTATTTCACGGCATCACTGCCGGGCGACTGATGCGCCGCGAGGTCTGTCCGCTGGCAGCCTACACCCCGCTTGCCGAGGCCGTTCCCAGTTTCGTGCGGCAAGGACTGAAGTCGCTGCCGGTGGTCGACGGTCAGCGGCGTGTGCTCGGAATACTGACCGAGACCGATGTACTGCGCGGGCTGGGGGCGGAAACCTTTTTCGCCCTCTTCGCACGGGTGATCGCGGACGCCGGCTGCATCAAATCGCACCACCATCACCTGCCGGCCGGCGAGCTCATGACATCCCCCGCGGTGAGCGTGCCGGAGGACGCCGGTCTGCGGGAGCTCCTCGCCGCCTTCGGTAGCCATCCCGGCCGCGCAATGCCCGTGCTCAAGGCCGACGGACGCTTGGCGGGTCTGCTCCAGCGCAAGGTCTTCCTCAACGCCTGCCATCCGGATCTCCGACCATGAGGCTCATGGCCGCGAGCCTCATGCAGTATGTCGGCAAGATGCGCGGAGGCGCGCATGGCAGCCCGCCTCGGGTCAGCCTGCAGGAGGTACTCTGGTCCTGGGCGGGCGGATTCTTGGGCATCGCCGCGGTCGCCTGGCTCAATCAGAAGTTTTTCGCCAACACCGATCTGACGCTTACCATCGGGTCGCTCGGAGCCTCGGCGGTGCTGGTTTTCGGCGCGGTGCGTAGTCCCCTGGCACAACCGCGCAATCTGATCGGCGGGCATGTCATCTCGGCGCTCGTAGGCGTAACCAGCTGGCAGTGGCTCGGCGGCTACCCCTGGCTGGCGCAGGCCGTCGCCGTCGCCACCGCGATCGCCTTGATGCATCTGACCCGGACTCT
Source organism: Chromatiaceae bacterium (assembly GCA_041738985.1). Taxonomy (GTDB): domain Bacteria; phylum Pseudomonadota; class Gammaproteobacteria; order Chromatiales; family Chromatiaceae; genus Thiodictyon. The sequence continues at coordinate 4,547 of JBGSOR010000051.1, forward strand.
GCATCCCCCCGGCGGGGCGACCGCGCTCATCGCGGTCATCGGCACCGATGAGGTGCATGCGATGGGGTATCTCTTCGTGCTAATCCCGGCCACGCTCGGTCCGCTGATCCTGCTGCTCGTAGCTCTGGCCTTCAACAATCTCCCCGCCGCTCGGCGCTATCCCGAGTTCTGGCTGTGAGGTTTTGGCTTCCACCGGCCCCAAGGATTCGACGCCGCCACGCCGCGGACGGCCTGTAGTCCCAATCTCTCGATGCCGCGAGCCTCGGGCCCTCGGTTGGCCTAAGAGGTGACCTAAATGGTGGCCCCTTTTCCCCTTTTCGAGGGCACTGGCGAGGCGTGGTGGAGTAGTGTAGGCCTGCCATAGGAGGGAAGAGAGAAGGGTGCAAGAAGAACGATGACGGCGTGAGACTCGCCCGACGGCGGGAGCGGCTACGAGACCCCGAGCAGTGATGTTCGGGGTGCGTGCGTTTGGGGGGTGTAGTGCCCCGCACTCCAGAGGAAATGGCGTACTTGACAACAGAGGAGGAGCGTGGCGAAAAAGGGTGCGAGGAGGGTTAGAGATGACGATAGACGCTGCGACGGAAAAAGAGATCGATCGTCTGTATGAAGCGGTCGACGAGTTCGCCGCGGAAATGAAAGCGCGCCTGCGCGAACAGGCGATGAAAGGGCATCGTGGCTGGGACGATCCGGAGAATTACCAGCGGATCCTTGAAATGATGATGCAGCACGCGGCGGCAGCCGAAGGGGAGGAGGTCGACGCCGCCAACCTGGCGATGATTCTCTGGAGCATGCGCCATCGACGGGACGGGGGCTAGAGTAGGCGGGATCTAGGGTCGGAGAAAAGTCGAGGACTTGGGGCGAGAATAGGAGGGCGGTATCCTCGGGACACGTCGGGGCCACGGGGGTAGCAGACCATGAAGATCAATTTCACGAAGAAGGAGTATCAGACGCTCGTCGAGATGCTCCTCCTTGCAGACTGGGTGATAACGGCGCACGAGGAGGTGGAGCAGGAAGAGACGAGGCCGTACCGCGAGCTCAGGAAGAAGGTGTTGGCCCACCACAAGGAGATGGGCATGGCGGAGGCTTTCAAGTACTCGCCGGAGGACGATGAGTACTTCGAGACCACGGCGTACGAGGCGAGCGCGCCGCACATGCGGTTCATCGAGGAGTACGACGAGCAGGTGTTCTGGGAAGAACTCGCCAACAGGCTCGCCGAGCAAGATTTTGTCGCGGAGGAGATGCTTCGCGCGGAGGGGTCGCGGAGCGAGGAGGAGCGGACGGAGCGGCTCTTGGAGCTCACCGCGCGCTATGAGGAGGAGTTTTCCGAGAACGGACTCGACAACATCCAGGTCGTCCTTGAGGCGGAACAGGTGCATTGAGGCGTCGGTCATGGACGACGTCGATTGGTCGGCGCGGGTTGGGCGGTCTACAAAGGTGACGTGATGTGCAGTGATGGGAACCATGAACATCCGCGTCAGTGAGCATTTTCTATCGGTTGGTTTGGACGATTCATGAAAAAGGTTAACCGCAGATCCCTTCTGAACTGTCTTGCTGTTGCTCTGATTACCTCGTCGCCTCTTTCCGCGGAAAGTACTATTACGCTGAAAAACAAAGAGCCGGCGATATTGAATATCTACGGGGCGCCAATCGGAATACGATCAGAACTATCTAGTCTGTTCAAGTGCGGTGATCCACTTTCTTGTAACGTGTATATCGGAGTATTTCCGATGGGGTCTTTAAACATAGAACACGACAAGAGCATGGTGATAAAGGTGGAGGGCGAGAAAGATTTTTCTATCCTATGCAAAGGAGAAGATGGCGTTGTCATAACAAGAGACTGAGGTTCCTCTGGGGACAGGCATATCTATTAGCGTTTCCCGCGGCACAGTGGATTGGTATCGGTGCCAACCTACAGATTAATGGGCAATGCGGGACGGTTGTAGGCGGGGTGTGCTCAACATCACTTGCTGCCAGTACACCGGGGTTATGGGAGCGTGTTTATGTTCGGGCAACCGCGGCGATGGTCGTGGTCATGCACCGGGACTAACGGTGGGACGGCGGCTACGTGCAGTGAGAATCAGTGCCTGATCCCGCAGTAGGGTGCGGTAGAGGCGAGAAGATAGTTGCATGCGACCACCGCCTCCCCGCTGATCGTGATCGCCATGAGCTCGTCCTTGGCCAGCGAGAGACGGGCGAGCGGGTACTTGGGCTTGGCCATGGCTATTCGAACAGCTCCGCGTGGGTACCGGCCCGCACGACGACGACCAGGCCCGTTTCCCCGCTGCCGATGTGAGATTCCCAGTGCCCGTCGCAGTTGCCGCCCAATGTCAGCGTTGAGCAGCGGGCGGACTTGGCGCGACCCTGGCGCAAGCCAGGAAGCACAATCACTCAATACGCGGTTCCTCGAACCGCCCAGGCGCGAGCATTCAGCGTGATCGTTCCACCGGGCCCTCGCGGGAGAGCCTGTTCAATCTTTCGAGCCAGCGCTGTGCAGCGATCAGCGTCAAGCGATGCGACGTAGGAAGGGGCAGGACCAGTACCTCCAAGTAGAGGCCCCCAATAGTCTTCGAAGCTAGCGAATTCCGTCGGTATATTGATCGATTCACAGCGAACGTCGCGAAGCCCGCCCGCGTGGAACAATTCTGAAAGTGCGGCGGGGCGGCATAGCGGGAAACGTATGCCTTCGTCAAGTCCCCGGGCCGTCGAATCCATTGATGCTACGGCATCCCAGAAAAAGCGCAGGAATTCCATCCCGCCCTCGTAGTCCCAAACGCACGCGGAAACCACACCCTGAGTATCCTCGTAGGTTGACCCGGCAGCCCATCTGTCGCGAACTTCAGACATGCTCTCGGCCTCTTCTCGCTGCCTAACGTGTTATCCAGTCATTCTGGTCCAAGCTGGCCATCGTTGGCGATCGACAGCAGCATCGCTTCTTTGAGCCGGTGCATGTCGTACCGGCCGGATCGCGACAGGCGTTCCCAGTCCTTCAAGAACGACCAAGAACGACTTCGCGTAGTCCGCCGCGCGCGGCGGCGGGGCACGCTTACTGGCCGGCGCTTTTTTCGAGGTCATCGAACAGCTCGGCGGCGGTTGAAAAGCGGGCGCGGCGGGCGCGGGCGATCTCGTCGGCTTCGGCCATTGCCGCGCGGGTCTAGGCGTTCGGCACCTCCAGGGCGAAGGGGAGGCGCTGCTCGGCCGCGATGCGCGTGAGGAAGGCGCGCACCGCATCGAACATGGACAGGCCCATGGCTGCCAGGGAGAGCCGGTCGATCATGTCGGACCACCGGGCGGTAACCGCTCGATCGGCGCTCGCCGATCGTCGGCCTGGGCCGCGCGCTCCGCGAGGGTGGAGAGCTCGACGCACAAGTCCGCCAGCTCCTCCTCTGCCGCGGCGTGCGCCGGACGCTCCTCGTCGATGGCGTCATCCAGCTTCTGGATCTTCTTCGCCTCGAGATCGAACACCGTCTTCGCCTGCCTCGCGTTCTCGTGCACCGCATGAACCTCTCTGGATAGCCGCTCCCGCTCCGTCAGGCCCATAGCGCGTCGAGCGAGAAGGTCACCGACTCCCCCACCAGATTCTCCGGCAGCTCGAAAAGGTCCTCGTAGCCGGCGAGTCGTCCAGCCGGCTGTGTCACGGAGAACACCTCGCGTCAGCGAAAAGGGCATGGTTTACGTTGCGGTGCCATTCCGCTAGGCGGGACGCGGGGGACGCGGCCCGCCCCAAAAGAGGAGTATCGCGGCGACGAGCACCAGGGTCAGGCGGGCGATCTCGGCGATGAAGTAGTTGCGGTGGGCCTGCTGGAAGGGCTCCAACAAGGGCGGAGGCGGGTCCCGGGAGACGAAGTCGAGCTGGCGGCCCAGGTCGACGAGCTGCGGCTCCAGGCCCAGGTGGACCAGGACGGCGAGGCCAAGGGCCAGGGCTAGCAAGGCGGTGGTCAGCCAGTGGACGCGCCAGCGGATGGCGAGGGCCAGGGCGAGGGCGGCCAGGACGATCTGGGCTCTGTTCCAGTAGTGGAAAATGACGCGGTTCTGCTCCGCGGAATGGACCCAGAGCAGGCTCGTCTTCTTGGCCGCGGTGTCCGCCGGGTCGAATCCGGCGTGCAGGGCGAGCTTGGGGTTGCGCTCGAAGAGATCGTCGAAACCAGCAAGGTTGTAATAGACCACCGAGCCCAGGAAGACGGAGCCGCCGATCCAGAGGCCGAGGACGAAGGCGAGCAGGGGATGGGCCTTCATGGCTCAGCCTTTGGCCTTGCCCTGGGACTTGGCGGCCTTGTCCGGTGTCTTCTCGGCAGGCGGGGGCGCGGTCCTTTCCGGCTCCTTGGTCGCGGCCTTCTCGACGGCCTTGTCGACGGCCTTCGCAGCGGCCTTCTCGACGGCCTTCCCCGCGACCTTTTCGACGGCCCTTTCCGCCGCCTTCTCGACCGCCTTTTCCACGGCCTTCGCCGCGGCCTTGTCTGACTCGCTGGGGGTTGCCTTCTCCGGGGGCTTGGCCGTCCGCTCGGCGGGCTCCGGCGGGCGCTTGTCCCCGCATGGGATATAGCCGGAGATGGGCGTGCGCTCGGTGGCCAAGGCGGTCTTCAGCGACTCGCAGATGGTGCGCATCACCTTGACCCGGGCGTAGGGCTTGTCGTTGCCCTCCACCAGGGTCCATTTCGCGTGCTTGGTGCTGGTGCGCACGACCATCTCGTTGACCGCCTCGTGGTACTGGGGCCATTTTTCCCGGTTGCGCCAGTCCTCGTCGGTGATCTTGTATTGCTTGTAGGGGACCGCCGCCCGATCCTCGAAGCGCCGCAGCTGCTCTTCCTGGCTGATGTGCAGCCAGAACTTGAGCAGGACGACCCCGCTGTCGACGAGCTGCTCCTCGAAACGGTTGATCTCGGAGTAGGCGCGCCGCCAGGCCTCGTCCGTCGCGAACCCTTCCACCCGCTCCACCAGGACCCGGCCGTACCAGGATCGGTCGTAGATGGTGATATACCCGGCGCGGGGGATATGGCGCCAGAAGCGCCAGAGGTAATGGTGCGCCTTCTCTTCGTCCGTGGGGGCGGCCACGGTGATGGTGCGGTAGATTCGGGCGTCGATGGTGCGGGTGATGCGCCGTATGGCCCCGCCCTTGCCGCCCGCGTCCACCCCCTCGAAGACCAGCACCGTCGAGCGCTTCTGGTTATGGGCCCTCCAGGCCAGCTCGTTGATCTCGACCTGCAAGTCCTTCATCTGCACCTTGTAGTCGTCCGGCGTCAGGCTGCGGGTGAGGTCGAGCTGGTCGAGCAGGGTGATCCGCGCGCTCGGGGAGCTGGGTAGCTCCGGGCTCCCGGCGCCCGGTCCGAGGTCCGGGTGGGCGGGCTCGGAGAGCCGGGTGCGGATGGCGTGGAGCAGTGTCTTGCCGACGGTGAGGTCCCGGTAGCGCCGGTCCTGGGCCTCGATCAGGTGCCAGGGGGCATTGCCTCGGTCCGTGTGCAGGATGATCCGCTCGGCGACACGCTCGAATGCCTGGTAGTGCTCGGCGAAGCGGGACTTCTCCGGGGCCATCTTCCAGCGGCTGCGGTCGTCCCGCGAGAGCTCCTTGAGCCGCGCCTTCTGGTCCTCCTCGGACATATGGAACCAGAACTTGACGATGACGGCCCCGTCCTGGGTCAGCATGCGCTCGAAGTCGACGATGCGGTTGAGCTCCGCATCCAGCTCCGCGTCGGTACAGTGGCCCTGGAAGCGGTACTCCAAGGGCGTCATGTACCAGCCGCCGAAGAGGATGGTGATGTTGCCCCGCGGTGGCATGGTGCGCCAGAAGCGCCAGTAGCGTGGGCGGGCGCGCTCCTCGTCCGTCTCGTCCCAGAAGGCGAAGGTCTGGAGACCGCGGGTGTCGAGCCACTCGTTGAGGCGATTGACGACCTCCCCCTTGCCGGCCCCCTCCACTCCGGAGACGATCACGATCACCGGGATGTCGGACTGGCGCAGCTCCCGCTGCACCTCCAGCAGCTCGGTCCGCAGCGACTCCTGCTGATCCTTGAAGTCCCCTTTACTGACGGAGCGTCCCACCTTGGTGGCTTCGAACATGGCTCTTCGTTCTCCAGGCTGTGCCGTAGGCGGCTAGTTTACGCCTGGAGCGGGCTGGGAAGGAGACGGTCGGGAACGCGAATGCCGGATGGACGATGGCGCCGAAGCGGGGGGCAGGGTCGTCTGTTTCCCAGAAGGGCGGGGACCCGGGGCAAGGCCCTCTCGGGACCGGTGGGTCGTTCGCCGTCCCTGGCGCGATCGGAGGCTCGATCTCCCGACGGTCCTCAACCGTCCTTCGTCGCCTCCCGGTACCAGGCCCGATGGTGCTGCTTGGCCCAGGCCCGCGTGACGGTGCCATACCACATGGCGCGGATGGTGCCCTTGGTCCAGATGGCGGCATAGACGTGGACCATGATGAGTCCGATCATCACCGCCGCCGAGGCGGCATGGATCACGGCCGCCAGGCGCACCAGCTCCACCGGGAAGCTGAACCAGGTCCGCCAGAGTGCGACGCCCGAGAGGATCAACAGGAGCATGCACCAAAAGAGCAGCCAATAGAGAAGCTTCTGGCCGCCGTTGTACTTGCCCTGCTCCGGCATGTTGTGGTCGTCCCCGTCCACCATCTCCCGGATGCGTTTGATCCATTCCCAGTCCGTGCGGCTCATCATGTTCAGGCGGCTGAACCGGATGAACATGGCCACATAGGCGACCGCCATCAGCACACCCAGATAGGGGTGGATGATGCGCGTCCAGGTGCCCCCTCCGAAGAGCATGGTGAAGGGCCAAAAGGCCGGGTGGAATAGGGCAAGTCCGGAGAGGCCGAGCAGGATGAAGCTGATGCCGACCACCCAGTGGTTGAGCCGCTCGCTTGGGGTGTAGCGGACCAGATCGCGCGGATCGCGTTGCATTATTCGACCTCCTTCTCGGTCTCCTTGGAGACCTCGTTGGGACCCTTGGTGATGTAATGGAAAAGCCCCGCCAGGCTGACCGCCGCGAAGGCGGCGATGGCCAGGGGCGTGGCGATGCCCTTCCAGACGCTGACCAAGGGGTCGATCTGCGGGTCTTTGGGCAGGTTGGAGTAAAGCCCAGGCTGGTCCGCGTGCTGGAGCACGTACATCACGTGGGTACCGCCGACCCCCGGCGGGTCATAGAGCCCCGCGTTCTCGTAGCCTCGCTCCTTGAGGTCCCGCACCCGGAATCCGGCCGCCTCGACCATATCCTCCTTGGCGCCATAGGTAATGGCACCGGTGGGACAGGTCTTGACGCAGGCCGGCTCCAGGCCCACCGACACCCGGTCGGAGCACAGGGTGCACTTGTAGGCCTTTCCGTCCTTTTGGGACAGCCGCGGGATGTCGAACGGACAGCCGGTGATGCAGTAGCCGCAGCCGATGCAGTTCTCCTCGTGGAAGTCCACGATGCCGTTGGCGTACTTCACGATGGCCCCGGGGGCCGGGCAGGCCTTGAGACAGCCCGGGTCCACGCAGTGCATGCAGCCGTCCTTGCGGATCAGCCATTCCAGTCGGCCCTCCTGGACCTCGACCTCGGAGAAGCGCATGACCGTCCAGGACTGGTCCGTGAGGTCCATGGGGTTGTCGTAGACCCCATGATTGATGCCCACCTCATCCCGCAGGTCGTTCCATTCCATGCAGGCGACCTGGCAGGCCTTGCAGCCGATGCACTTGGAGATGTCGATGAGCTTGGCGACCTCCAGCCCCTGGCGCACCGAGGGCGGAGGCGTGGTGGTGGCGGAGCGGGCCGCGATGTCGAGCGATTGCAGTGCCATGGTCGCCTCCTCACACCTTCACCGGGAGCTTTTCCACGTCCACCAGGAACGCCTTGAACTCCGGCGTCTGGGTGTTCGCGTCGCCCACGAAGGGGGTCAGGGTGTTGGTGATGAAGCCGTTCCTGGCCACGCCCTTGAAGCCCCAGTGGATGGGGATGCCCACCGTATGCACGGGCTTGCCATCCACCTCGAGCGTCTTGAGGCGCTTGGTCACCACCGCCACGGCGACGATGAAGCCACGCTTGGAGCGTACCCGCACAGGGTCCCCGGCCTTGATCCCCTTGGCCGCGGCCAGCTCCTCGCCGATCTCCACGAACTGCTCCGGCTGCACGATGGCCGAGAGCCGAACGTGCTTGGTCCAGTAGTGGAAGTGCTCGGTGAGCCGGTAGGTGGTCGCCACATAGGGGTACTGGTCCGCCTCGCCCATACTCGCCCAGTCGCCCTTGAAGACCCGTGCGGCGGGATTGAAGCGCGCCTTGGGGTTGTCCGGGTGCAGGGGGTTCGTGGCGATCGGGGACTCCAGGGGCTCGTAGTGCTCGGGGAAGGGCCCCTCCGCCATCATGTCCCGGGCGAAGAACCGGGCTACCCCCTCCGGGTTCATGATGAAGGGCCCCATGCCGTCCGACGGACTGCTGTCCACCTTGAAGTCCGGGATGTCCGAACCGCCCCATTTGCCCGAGCTCGCGTCCCAGCCCACCAGCTTGCGGTTGGGATCGTAGGGCTTGCCCTCCGTGTCGCAAGAGGCACGGTTGTAGAGCACGCGACGGTTGGCGGGCCAGGCGAAGGACCAATTCAGGGTCTGTCCGATCCCGTAGGGGTCCGCGTTGTCCCGGCGGGCCATCAGGTTGCCCTTCTCCGACCAGGCGCCGGCGAAGATCCAGCAGCCGCAGGCGGTGGAGCCGTCGTCCCTAAGCTCTGCAAACCCATTCAGCTGCTCGCCGGCCTTGACCAGGACCTTGGTGGGATCCTTGGGGTCCAGCACGTCCTTGATCGCCCGGCCGGAAAACTCCTTGGCCAACTCTTCGGGCGAGGGATTGGCGGGCTGCCTGTGCTTCCAGGTGAGATTGAGGATCGGGTCCGGGAAGGCACCCCCGTCCTTTTTGTACAGCGCCTTAAGCTTCAGGAAGATCCCGGCCACGATCTCCTGATCGTTGAGGGCCTCGCCGGGCGGCTCCGCACCCTTCCAATGCCATTGCAGCCAGCGGCCCGAGTTGACCAGGGACCCGTCTTCCTCCGCGAAGCAGGTGGACGGCAGCCGGAATACCTCGGTCTGGATCTTGGTGGGGTCCACGTCGTTGTATTCGCCGTGGTCCTGCCAGAACTCCGAGGTCTCGGTGGCCAGCGGGTCGATGATGACCAGGTACTTGAGCTTGGACAGGGACCCGGACACCTTGACCTTGCAGGGGGCGGAGGCGAGCGGGTTGAACCCCTGGCAGATGTACCCGTGCACCTTGCCGTTGCTCATGTCCTCGAAGACCTGGAGGATGTCGTGGGTCTTGTCGAGCTTGGGCAGCCAGTCGTAGCACCAGTTGTTCTCCGCGGTGGCCGCATCCCCATACCAGGCCTTCATGGTGCTCACGAAGAACTTGGGATAGTTCTGCCAATAGCTCAATTGGCCGGGCCGCAGCGGCTTGGGCGAGCGTTTCGCCAGGTACGCCGGGAAGTCCTGCTCGGCCTCTCCGGGCAGTGTCATATAGCCAGGCAACAGATTGGAGAGCAGACCCAGGTCCGTGAGTCCCTGGATATTGGAATGGCCGCGCAGGGCATTCATGCCGCCACCCGCCACGCCGATGTTGCCGAGCAGGAGCTGCACCATGGCCCCAGTGCGGATCATCTGCGAGCCCTGCGAGTGCTGGGTCCAGCCCAGGGCGTACATGATGGTCATGGTCCGGTCGGGTGCCGACGTCTCGGCGATCATGCCGCAGACCTTGAGGAAGGCATCCTTGGGGGTCCCGCAGATCCGTTCCACCATCTCCGGCGTGTAGCGGGAGTAGTGGGCCTTCATCAGCTGGTAGACGCAGCGCGGGTTCTGCAAGGTCGGATCGGCGAGCACGAAGCCGTCCGGTCCCGTCTGGTAGCCCCAGGTGGACTTGTCGTACTTGCGCTTCTCCGGGTCGTAGCCCGAGAAGATGCCGTCCTCGAAGCCGAATTCGTCCTTCACCAGGTAGCTCATGTCCGTGTAGTCCCGGACATACTGATGCTGGATCTTGTCCTCCGTCAGCAGGTAGTTGATTAGTCCGCCCAGGAAGGCGATATCCGACCCAGCGCGGATCGGGGCATAGTAGTCCGAGACCGCCGCGGAGCGGGTAAAGCGCGGGTCGACGACGATGAGCCTGGCCTTGCGATGGGCCTTGGCCTCTGTCACCCACTTAAAGCCGCACGGATGGGCCTCGGCGGCATTGCCGCCCATAATGAGAACGAGGTCGGTATTCTTGATATCGACCCAGTGATTGGTCATGGCGCCGCGGCCAAACGTCGGGGCAAGACTTGCCACCGTCGGGCCGTGTCAAACGCGCGCCTGATTGTCGAACGCGAGCATCCCCAGGCTGCGCACCACCTTGTGGGTGAGGTAGCCGGTTTCGTTGCTGGAGGCGGAGGCGGCGAGGAAACCGGTGCTGTTCCAGCGGTTCACCGTCCGCCCGTCCTTGTCCGTGGTCTCGAAGTTGGCGTCCCGGTCCTCTTTCATGAGCTTGGCGATGCGGGTGAAGGCATCGTCCCAGGAGATGGGCTGCCACTCGCGGCTTCCGGGGGCGCGATACTCGGGTTGGGTAAGCCGGTTTTCGCTGTGGATGAAGTCCACCAGACCGGCGCCCTTGGGGCAAAGGGTTCCGCGGTTTACGGGATGGTCCGGGTCGCCCTCGATATGGAAGATGCGCCCGTGGACGTTCTTGGCGCCTGCACCCAGGCTGTACATCAGGACGCCGCAGCCCACCGAGCAGTAGGGGCAGGTGTTGCGGGTCTCTGTGGCTCGCGCCAGCTTGAAGCTGCGCACCTCCGCCAGGGCCGCACCGGGCGCGAAGCCCAGCAGGGTCAGGCTGGAGCTGCCCACTCCCGTAGCGCAGACCTTGAGAAAGGTCCGACGTGATGCTTGCATGTTTTTCGGCTCCTCCCGATCGACAATGGTTTGGTGGTCGTTGGGGTCCGTGGCTCGGACCTCCCGCGTTTGGGTGCTGAAGTCGCCCTTCCCGATGCAGCGTCTCGGGGGTGAGACAGCAGCGTCCGGGCGACCATTCTTTTTCTGGTTGCAACGATTCAGAGTGTAGACCAGGGAAATCGTGGAGGTACAGACCGAACCGCCCGGCCCTGCATGTGCGCTCGAGGCCAAGTAGACTAGCGGTTTGGCCCCGGGAGACGGCCGGGGCCGCCCCCGTTTCGGAGAACCAAGATGCCTTCCGCCCCGAGCGATACCCTCGAGACCTTCGACAACCCGGAGCCTGGCCGCGACTACACCGTGCGCATTCGGGTGCCGGAGTTTACCTGCCTCTGCCCCAAGACCGGCCAGCCGGACTTCGCCGAGCTGACCCTGGAATATGTCCCTGATCGGCGTTGCGTGGAGCTCAAGTCGCTCAAGCTTTATGTCTGGACCTACCGGGACCAGGGGGCCTTCCACGAGGCCGTGACCAACCGCATCCTGGCGGACCTGGTGGAGGCGACGGCCCCGCGCTTCATGCGCCTGACCGCGGAGTTCAATGTGCGCGGCGGGATCTATACCACGGTGGTGGCCGAGCACCGTGCGCCAGGCTGGCAGGTGCCGGCGCCGGTCCAGCTCCCCTGAATCTGCCCCGACCGCCATGTCCGCATCGGAACCCTATGCGATCGGCCTCGACCTGGGCACCTCCGGGTGCCGGGCGGTGGCGGTCGATCCCGTGGGGGTCAAGCTGGCGAGCGCCCGGGTTGGTCTGCCCGAGCCGACCAGCCCGCAACCCGGTTGGGTGGAGCAGGACCCGCGACTCTGGTGGGAGGCGACGGTCGAGGTGCTGCGCCGACT